>NZ_JHQR01000194.1 GCF_014843825.1 Mesorhizobium silamurunense | reverse complement strand
GGACGGGCACGCGCCGGCGGCGGCTGCAGCAGGACGCGATCAGACGCCATCGTCTGCACCGTGGACGCTCGCGATGCGCCGGGCCCGGTCTCGACGCTGCCGGCCAAAGGCGGATGGATGGCCGCCGTGCTGTGGCGGTGGCGCTGGATGGTGGCGACCAGCGTCTCCAGGAGGATGGAGGAGCGCGCCGGCTTGATCAGTTGCGCATCGATGCCGAGATCGCGGTAGGCGGCGCTGGTGAGCGACTGGTCGACCGAGGTCAGCATGATGATCGGCGTATGCGCAAGGCCGGCGGTATTGCGCACGATGCGCGCCATTTCGGCGCCGGTCATGCCCGGCATCTGGTAGTCGAGCACGACGCAGTCGACAGGCACGCCGAAGGCGGCGGCGGCGATCAGCACCTTCAGTCCCTCGGCGCCGCTTTCGGCCGCGCAGGAATCGAAAGTCCACGAGGCCATCTGTTCGCTGAGGATCGAGCGATTGACGGCATTGTCGTCGACGATCAGCACGCGCGCGCCAGTCACGTCGACCGGCATGATCCGTTGCCCGCCCCGTTCTGCCCGCGGCAGCGTGACGGTGAACCAGAAGGTCGAGCCCTTGCCCTCGGCGCTGTCGACGCCGATCTCGCCGCCCATCAGCTCGACCAGCCGCGAGGTGATGGCAAGGCCGAGCCCGGTGCCTTCGTGCCGCCTCGTCGAGGAGGTGTCGACCTGGCTGAACTTCTCGAACACCAGCTTCAGCTTGTCCTCGGGAATGCCGATGCCCGTATCTGTGATCGAGATGGTGAGCCTGGTGCCAGCCGGAACCCGCTCGCCGGTGACGTCGACCAGCACGTGGCCTTCGTCGGTGAATTTCACGGCGTTGCCGAGCAGGTTGGTGACGATCTGCCTGAGGCGGCCGACATCGCCGACGAACTGTCCGTCGAGCCCGGGCTGGACGCGGACGATGAGCTCGAGGTCCTTCTCCTTGGCGCGCGTCGAGACCAGCGTCGCCACATCCTCGATTGCCTCGGCGAGGTTGAAGGGCGCCGGATCGAGCACGAGCTGGCCGGCATCGATCTTGGAGAAGTCGAGGATGTCGTTGATGATGGTGAGCAGCGCGTTGCCGGACTTGACGATGATGTCGGTGAACGTCTTCTGCTTCGGGTCGAGGTCGGACTTGGCGAGCAGCTCGGCCATGCCGAGCACGCCGTTCATCGGCGTGCGGATCTCATGGCTCATATTGGCGAGGAACTCCGACTTGGCGCGGTCGGCGAGCACGGCGCGCTGGCGCGCCTCGCTAAGCTCGGCCTCGCGCTGTTTCAGTTCCGTTATGTCCGTGGTCGACCCGATCAGATAGAGCGAGCCGTCGGACGCGATCATCGCGCCCTTGCGCGCGAACTGGTGACGCACGCTGCCGTCGGGCATCGTTACCTTTTCCTCGATCTCCTGCGTCTCGCCGGTGCGCAGCACCGCGAGATCCCCCGCCACGAAGGCCTCGCCGTCCGCGCCGAAGATCTCGACGTCGGTCTTGCCGATCGCCTCTTCCTTGCTGAAACCGGTGAGGTCGCACCAGCCCTTGTTGACGTAGAATTGCCGCAGATCCGAGCGCTTGGCGTAGATCGACACCGGCACGTTGTCGATCAGGCTGCGGAACACCTCGTTCTCGCTCATGCTTTCCTTGAGCGCCCGCTCGCGCGCCTTGACGTCGGTGATGTCGGTGCTGGAGCCGACCAGATGCACCGATCCGTCGATGGCCACCAGCCGGCTCTTGCGCGTCATCAGCTGCCGCACCGTGCCGTCGCGATGGGTGACCGGTTCCTCGACCTCGCGCCCCTTGCCCGTGGCGACGACCTCGGTGTCGTCCTGGCTGTAGCTTTCGGCGTCCTCGGCGCCGAACAGCTCGCGGTCCGTCTTGCCGATGACGTCTTCCTTGGCGATGCCGGTCAGCGCGCACCAGGCCTTGTTGACGAACTCGATGCTGAGATCGTCGGCCTTGATGAAGGCCGCCACCGGCAGCTCGTCCATGACATGCCGGTAGAGGTCGATCTGGCGCATCGAGTCGCGCAGCGCCTTCTCGCGGGCCTTGATGTCGGAAATGTCGACGCGCACGCCGATGAACGTGCCGTCATCCGTCCTCATATCGTAGACCTGATACCAGCGACCGTCGGGATTCTGGCGCTCGTAGGACGAATTGGGCAGGTGGTAACGCTTGAGTATGGCGTCGAGCCAGCGCTCTTTGTCGACGCTGTAGAGGTTGTCGATCTCGGTGTCGCCGCTCGACTGGAAATAGCCCACGGAATGACCGAGCGCCAGCGCCTCGCGGAACGTGCGGCCCGGCTGCCAGGCCGGTTTCAGGGCCGGCAACGTGTCCTGCAGCTTGCGGTTGGCGAAAACGAATTTATCGTCCCTATCATAGATGATGACGCCCGCCGGCAGCGATTCAAGCACCGTTGCGAGGTTCTTGCGTGCATCGTCGGCTTCCGTCTCGCGATGCTTCATGTCGGTGATGTCGACATAGGAGATGAGCCGCTTGCCGCCGGCAAGCGGTGCCAGCGAGGCGATCAGCGTGCGGCCGTCATTGCGCGGCAACTGCCTGGATCCGGCAAGACCTGCCCGGATTTCCGCCTCGCGCTCGGCGATGTGTCGCCGCCAGGCCGCCTCGTCGGCGCCATAGGGGTCGGCGTCGCGGCTCGCCTCCATCAGCTCGCGGAAGCCGCAGCCGACCGTGGCGCGGCGCGGATCGATCTTCCAGAAGTCATAGAAGGCGCGGTTGATGATCTCCGCCCTGAGATCGGCATCGAGGACGATGACGCCGATCGGCATCGAATCGACCATCAGGCGAAGATTGGTGAGCGCTTCCTTAGTTCCTGCCGCGTGCTGAGCTCCGGCGAATGCCTCGCCGCCGCCCACAATCGCCCTTTGAAAATCACGCGCGTCGACCGTCCCGTCCGTATCCGCCATTCCTACCCCCAGGCCGACCCCTCGCCGGTTCGTCGGCGGAATGTGCCCGACAAGCATTAACGATCCGCTAACCTTAACGATTCGCAACCAGACACGCCTGATGCCGTTGACGCATGTCGGCCAAAAGTGTGCAGCGGCTTTGGGAAAACGGCATGCGCAAGAGCAAGCCTAAAGCGCGTCGCCTGAACCCGTTCGGCGCGACGTGGTTTGATCGGACGCTGGTCCCATGCCTGCTGCGGTAATCCGTCCGTTGGCGGACCCACCGCTGCCGGGCTATAAAATCGGTGGGGTATTGCTGATGCTTGGTCGAATGCTGACTTTTGTTCTCTGCCCGGCGCTGCTCGCGGCAAGCGGCTGCGCGCGCAGCGATGACGGAACCGTCATCATTCCAAGCCGGATGGACGTCAGGCGCATTTGGGACAGGGCCCCGCCGGGGACAACCGCCTCGAGGCAGGTTGCATCGGACGTATTTCCTCAGCCACCGAGCGCGCCTGCGGATCCCTCCAGCCGAAGACATTTCAGGCCGGCTTCTACCACCCCTTCTTATCAGCCGGATTTGCCCGATGCGTCCTCCCAGCCGGAGAAGGCGCTTGCCTGCAGGAACGTCAGCGAACCCGGCAAACGCTATCGCGTCGTCTGCGACTAGACGCGTGTTTCGGTTGGGTCTCCGCTTTGGCCGGCCCCCAGTGGGCTAGGCTTTCTGTATCGAAGTAGACATCTGTATAGCTGGCGCCCAGCTCACGTCGGTCGACGGCGATTATGATGCGCCCGCGATCACAGACTGCCGATGAAACCTTTGGCCGGCACCTGACGTTATCCGTGCAGCGCGAAGGAGGCTGAAGATGTCCATTCACTTCACCGTCTCTGGCTTGACCAGGAACCTGATCCATTCGCTTGGACTGGATCATGAGCGGGCACCGAGGCATCTGACGCCGGAGCAAAATCTGCTATTGGAATGCTATCTGGCCGGGCAGATCCCGGAATCGGCCTGGAACGACTATGTCTTTGAGATGCCGGAACTGGGAAAGCACGCAAATGCCCGGCGCCTGCGCACCGTTCAAGCGTAGAGAAGGCGATTTTGACCAGTTCGGCAATTCTATTGCTGAACGGCTTTGGCATTATTTTTTGGCGAATTGAACTGAAGCGTAAAGACCTTTCCCGGAATTCCCTGCGCCAGTGCCGGCGAGAAGCTGAGCGGCAGGCAGTTGCGCAGGGCGGTGGTCGCCGCGTCGACATAGGCCTGACGCGCCTTGTCATCGCCGCTGACCTTGATGGCCGTCGGCTTCGGCGGGCCGATCAGCGTGCCGTCGCGCTTGAAGCTGAAACTCAAGGTGACCGAAGCAGTTCCGGAACCGGCGGGCGGAGTCCAGCACGCCTGCAGGGCGGCGCCGACCTCATTCATGGTGTTGAGCGGCGCGGCATTCGCCGGAAAGAGTGACGCCAGCATCACGCCAGCGCTCGCCGAAAATCTTGCCATGCTTCTCATCGCGGTCCTCGTCGCCTTCGCCCGTTCGCCTGATGGCATGGTACGATCAACGAGGAGGATGACAATAGGATTTCAACCCGCTTGGCACCGTCGAAATCAGGCTGCCGTGATCGCGCGACCGTCGCCAAAAGCAAAAGGCCGGCACGGGGCCGACCTTTCCTTCGCCTTGCCATCGCGCCAGTACATCCGTGGTCGCGAAGAGGACCGGATCACTAAAAGGCTTTGGTTAACGAACCATTAACCCCGTGGATTGCTCAAGCCGCGGCCTGCGCCTTGACATGAGCGATATAGCCGCGCACGTCGCCGGCCGGCTCCGAATAGGCCTTGCCGAGCTTCTTCTCGATCGCCGCCATGTAGTCCTTCGCCCATTCGGGCAGCGCATAGTCGATAACGGCCAGGAACTCGAGTGTCGCCGCCAGCCGGATATCGGCGATCGACGGGTTGTTGCCGCCGATGAACGGCTTGCCGTCCCTGAAGAAGGAGTGAAACACCTCGAGCGGCTCTGCGATCGCGGCGGCGGCGGCTTTCTGTGCCTCCGACTTCTTCTCCGGATGGGCATCGCTGTGGCCGACCTCGCCGGCATATTGCGGAAAGCCGAGCGCCGGATAGGTGGCTCTGGCCACATAGGGATAGAGCGTTCCGATTAGGTAGAACATGGCGCTGTCGACCATCGCCCGCTTGGCCGGCGCCTTCGGATAGAATTTATCCAGCCCGTGCTTGTTGGCGAGGTACTGCATGATGGCGCAGCTTTCCCAGAGCACGCCTCTGGGAAGTCCTTTGTCCTCGATCATCGGGGTCAGATGCGCCGGGTTCCTCGCCAGGAATTCGGGCGAACGGGTCAGACCCCAGGCGTCGGTCTCGGCATGGTCGAACCCGGCCGCGCGCGCGAACACCCGCACGGTCATGTTGTTGACGCTGGGCCGCAGCATGCTGAGCTTCAGCCCGGGCCTCTTAGCCGGCTTCGCCTTTGCCTTAGGCGCGGCTCTTGCCGTCGCTTTGGGCGCGGCTTTTGCCGTCGCTTTCGCCGCCGGCTTGGCCGCGGCCTTCTTCGTTCCCTTCGTTGCAGCCTTTGCCATCTTGGTCCTCCCTCTGACCTGTTCAGTACGGATTTTTCGCCGCCCGGTCTTCGGACAATGTTTCGCGCGATCGCTCGACCAGCGCCTGGATGGCGTCGGCAAGGTGCGCTTCGGCGATATTATAGTCGCCGCGCGCGACGCGGATCTTATGCGCTGCCATCAGCACGTCGGCGTGGCTGAAGCCGGCCGGCGGCTCGAAGCGGTAGGAGGCAAGCTCGATCAGCAGGCCGAGCGGATCCTCGAAATAGATCGAATCCATGAAGCCGCGATCCTTGACGCCGCTGTGCTTGATGCCGCGCTCGTCGAGCCGGGCGACCGCCTGCAGGAAGGTCACGCGCGACACCGCGAACGCGATGTGGTGAACGCAGCCGATGTCGGTCGGCGTGCGCCGCTTGACCGGGCTGCGGCTCTCGTCGGTGAAGACCGTGATCAGCCGCCCATCGCCCGGGTCGAAATAAAGGTGGCTTTCGCTCGCCTTGTCGAGATTGGGCTGCTCGAAGATGAAGGGCATGCCGAGCACGCCTTCCCAGAAATCGATGGAGGTCTGGCGATCGGCGCCGACCAGCGTGATGTGATGGACGCCTTGCGATTGTAGTTTCTGCATCTGGCTCCTCCCGGCCACGCCGCGCCTTGCCGGCGGACGGATTTCAAGTGCCCAGTCGCGCTTGGATCAGCGCCCGGCATATGACCGCCGCTCGGCTTCGCTCCCCTGCGCTCCGCATTTCCGCATCCTGCGGGATTGCGGCCGAAGCTTTGATGAACGGATGCTAATTCAATCCGAGGCGTTGCGCCAGAAGCGCCGACGCTTCAGGACCCAGGCGGCCCGATCGGCGATCCGTGCTTGCCGGCGCCGAAGAATGCGCATCCGCGACCCTTAGATGAAAATCACATATTCTTCATCGGCACGTCGGGATCGACATGTCCCCCATCGGCAGTGACCTTCAGCCTTGAGAGGTAGTGCTCCCATCCCCTTCGATGGCTGTCACGCTCCTTTGCGTTCGGCAGTCCGCTGTGCGTGAAGCGGATCAGTGTCCCCGCATCCCTCGCGATCAGGTCGATCTCGACATGGCTGGAGCCGGGCGGCACGGTCTCGTTGTCTTCCCAGCCAAAACTGTAGGCAAGACGGTGGACCGGGATCACCTCGGTGAACTCGCCGCGCGCCATATGGCGACCACCGACATTGACGAGGAACAGACCGCCCGGCGTTGCATCCAAATTCGCTTCGGTCCCGATCCATCGCAGGATCTGGTCCGGATCCGTCAAAAGCGCGAACACGGTCGCTTGTGGCGCCGCGACCTCAATCTCTGTGTAAACCGATTCCGCCATTGCTCGCTCCAGGTCACATCCGCATCGCATGCCGTGCATGATTGAAGCGAATGTGGGGAGTTGCAAGAAGATGTTCGAGGCGTAAGCATAAGCCGGTGCCGAGTGACCTTCTACCGATGCTTCTCGCAAACTCGCTTTCATTCCTTCTGGACGACGCCGCGCATATTGGCGACGGTGGGCGACTTCTATTGCAGCTCTCAACGCATTTGATGGAAGACGGCTTGCCGATCATTGCCGGCGCGCTGGCGCAGGATGCTCCCGACCCGATCATTTCACGCCGCATCTGGCTCTGGCGAGCACCTAGCGGTGAAGTGGTCGAGGCTTTGGGGATAGGCGCCGACCGCCAGAATGCCGATCCCCGGCTCGTGCTGCGGGAATGGCTTGGCACGACGCGGGCGATCGTGTTCGACGAGGGAGCTGGCGGTGTCGCACCGACTTTGGCGTGGGCGTTCGATCATACTCCGGATGAGGCGCAGTCAGAGCTGCTGCGGCAAATCTCCCGGTTTGCTGCGGCTCCGATGACCGCACTCGCAGAACGGTCTGCGAAACGCGCATTGCTCGAAGCATATTTGGGAAAGCGCAGTGCAGCACATGTGCTCAACGGTCATTCTCGTCGAGTAAAGGGAGAGACGATACGGGCTGCGCTTCTGTGCGCGGACCTTCGAGGTTTCACCGATCTATCCGAGGTTCATGATGCAGACGAGATCGTATTGGTACTTGATGCCTGGTTCGATTGCGTCGCCGGCGCGGTGCACGCATTTGGTGGCGAGGTTCTCAAGTTTATAGGTGATGGCGTCCTCGCGATTTTCCCGATTGGCGAGCGCGATGCAAGGGCCGCATGTGACGCGGCGATACGCGCCGTGAAGGCCACGCGCGCCGGGATAGATCATCTCAACCAAACTCGGCGCCGCAATGGGGGCCCTGAGTTCGGATATGGCATTGGCCTGCATGTCGGCGAGATACTTTGGGGGAATATCGGCACTGCCGGCAGGTTGGACTTCACCGCGATCGGCAAGGCTGTAAATCTTGTCAGCCGCATCGAAGGGCTGTGCAAGCCGTTGGGACGGACGGTGCTCGCGTCGACAGTGTTCGAGGCAGAAACTACCGAGCCGATGATCGCCATGGGCAGTCATCCGCTCAGAGGAATAGCAGGCGCGCAAACACTTTTCGGCTTGCCGGAATAGATCGAATGGTTGAGCGCGCCGTGGATGTGTCGTTCACCGCATATCTTAGTATCGTGCGAAGCCATGACTGGGAGAAATTCGAACGGCAAAGAAGCTACGATACTACAACGCGTTTCTGGAGCATGGCGCGTTTAGAGCCGAGCCATGCGTCGCGCGCAGCTTCGCTGGCCGGTGCTAAGGGCCGACTATTCCTGGCATCCACCCTTCGCCGAAGCGCCTGGAAGCGCCGAACAGATCGGCCAGCTCGCGCGGTCGAGCGTCAAGTTCGTCAGCGCCAAGAGCGGCACGGGGATTGTCGACGCCTTCGCGGAACTCGCCGAAACGATCCGCCGCCGGCAGCTATAGCGCGGCAGTAAAGATCCAATTTGTTTGATTGCTTGGTACGCCCAAGGGGAATCGAACCCCTGTTCCCGCCGTGAGAGGGCGGTGTCCTGACCGCTAGACGATGGGCGCGCTCAAGAACCGGCTACATAGGATGAAGGCTGCGAAAAAGCAACTGGGGTTTCAGGCTGTCCGCAGACTTTGCCGAATGCCCCGGTCAACCCCGCCGTTTCGGCTCGATCAGGTCCCAGAGATTGCCGTAAAGATCGGCAAACACCGCCACCGTCCCATAGGCCTCGTGGCGCGGCGCCTCGCGGAACTCGACGCCCCTGGCAAGCATCGCCCGATGGTCGCGCGCGAAGTCGTCCGTTTCCAGGAAGAGGAACACCCGGCCGCCGGTCTGGTCGCCGATACGGCTCGCCTGCGTCTCGCCGGAGGCTTCCGCCAAGAGCAGCCGCGCGCCTTGTCCATTCGCCGGCGTGACCGTCACCCAGCGCTTGCCGCTGCCGAGGTCGGCATCGTCGGTCAGCACGAAGCCCAGCCGCTCGACATACCAGGCTATCGCCTCGTCGTAGTTCCCGACGACGAGCGCCACCGTCGCAATGCTGCGGTTTTCGGCAAAGCCGCTCATTTGTTGCGGATCGCGAACTGGCCGACCATGCGGCGCTCGGCAATATCGTAGACGAAGATGGAACGGCTGCCGTCGGCAAGCTCGGCGTCGATCGACAGCCGGTTGCCGGACAGCGACTGGCCGACCACCCTGGCGCCGACCGGCAGCACGATGTCGCCGCTGAGCGGCGCACCGGCCGGAGCCGGGACATCGCCGGCGGGCACCGACCCGGCGCCCGGCGCGTTGCGGGCTTTGTAGACAAGCGCCCCGATCACCACCATAAGGGCGAGGAACAGAAGGCCGAGATTGACGATCATGAAGCGGATGAGCTTCCGGCGCACCTTTTCGGCCGCCGGGTCGAGCGGCTTCTCCTCATCTTCTTCGGCGATCGGCCGGGCCATGGCTAAACAATCCGCAACGGGTTTCGATGAGCGCTCATAACGAAGAGCCCCCGATTTTGATAGGGGATGAATTGACCGATAACGAAGCGGTCGTTCTGGAAGCCGGCACCGATGCCGCCGGCCAGCGCCTCGACCAATGGCTCACCGCCCAGCTCGGCCCGGATATCTCGCGCAGCCGCGTGCAGGCCCTGATCCGGCAAGGTGCGGTCTCGATCGGTGGCAAGCCGGTCGAGGAGGCCAAGCGCAAGATGGCGCCGGGCGAGCACGTCTCGGTCGTCATGCCGGAACCGGAGCCGGCCGAGCCGCAAGGCGAGAACATTCCCCTCGATATCCTTTACGAGGACGACGAGCTGATCGTCATCAACAAGCCTGCCGGACTGGTCGTCCATCCCGGCGCCGGCAACTGGGCCGGCACGCTGGTCAACGCGCTGATCCATCACTGCGGCGACAGTCTCTCCGGCATCGGCGGCGTCAAACGGCCGGGCATCGTGCACCGGCTGGACAAGGAAACCAGCGGCGTCATGGTGGTGGCCAAGACCGACCGCGCCCACAAGGTGCTGTCGGAAGCCTTCGCCGATCATGGCCTGACCGGCGACCTGGAGCGCGCCTATCTGGCGCTGGTCTGGGGCATTCCACAGCGGCCGACCGGCACCGTCGACGCAGCGCTCGGCCGCGCTGCCGACCGCGTGCGGCGCGCCGTGGTTCCCGAAGGCCGGGACGATGCCCGCCATGCGGTCACCCATTTCTCCGTGGTCGAACGCTTCGGCGAAGGGCAGAAGGCATTCGCCACCGCAAGCCTGGTCGAATGCCGGCTCGAGACGGGACGCACGCACCAGATCAGGGTCCATATGGCGCATATCGGCCATCCCGTGATCGGCGACCCGGACTACGGCCAGGCCTTCCGCACCAAGGTCAACCGGCTGCCGGAACCGCTGAAAAGCGAAGTCAATGCATTTTCCCGGCAGGCCTTGCACGCCTGGCTCCTTGAATTCCGACACCCGACCACCCATTTAACGATGAGGTTCGAGGCGCCGATGCCGAGGGACATGGAGGAACTCGTCAGCGGCTTTCGCAAGTTCTGAACCGCCATCAAGACGCTTCAAACCAGCCATCAAAAAACCTGACTGGCGTTGTTCACTTTAGTGTGACACACTGTTTCGTGTTGAACAAATGCCTGTCCTTTCTGGTTTTGTTCCTATATACACCAGTTGCCGCGGATGAGCCGATTGGCATTCGCGTCACATGCCCGCCGCGTTTATGGGGGCATCACTCCAATAGAGAGGGGGCGCTATCATGGCCCAGTCACTACCCAGTATCGTTTCCGGTGAAGGCGGTCTCGCCCGTTACCTGGAAGAAATCCGTCGCTTTCCGATGCTGCAACCGCAGGAAGAGTACATGCTCGCCAAGCGTTACGCCGAGCATCAGGACACTTCCGCCGCGCATAAGCTCGTCACCAGCCATTTGCGGCTCGTCGCCAAGATCGCCATGGGCTATCGCGGCTACGGCCTGCCGATCGGCGAGGTGATCTCGGAAGGCAATGTCGGCCTTATGCAGGCCGTGAAGAAATTCGAACCGGAGCGCGGCTTCCGGCTCGCCACATACGCTATGTGGTGGATCAAGGCCTCGATCCAGGAATACATCCTGCGCTCGTGGAGCCTGGTGAAAATGGGCACCACCGCCAACCAGAAGCGCCTGTTCTTCAACCTGCGCAAGGTGAAGGGCAGAATCCAGGCGCTCGACGACGGCGACCTGAAGCCCGACCAGATCGCCGAGATCGCCACGCGCCTCAACGTTTCCGAGGCCGAAGTGGTGTCGATGAACCGCCGCCTGTCGGGCGATGCTTCGCTCAACGCTCCGATCCGGGCGAGCGAGGGTGAATCCGGCGAATGGCAGGACTGGCTGGTCGACGACCACGAAAGCCAGGAAGAGATGCTGATCGAGCAGGACGAGCTGGAAAACCGACGCTCGATGCTGTCTGGCGCGCTGTCGGTGCTCAACGATCGCGAGCGGCGCATCTTCGAGGCGCGCCGCCTGGCTGAAGAGCCGCTGACCTTGGAAGAGCTGTCGGCCGAGTTCGACATCAGCCGCGAGCGCGTGCGCCAGATCGAGGTGCGCGCTTTCGAGAAGGTGCAAGACGCGGTCAAGGCCGCGGCCAAGCGCCAAACTCAGGCGCTGCGCACCATCGAGGCGCAGCCGGCGGCTTGAAGCATCAAGCAAGAAATGAAAAAGGCGACGCTTCGGCGCCGCCTTTTTTGTTTTCAGAACCGGCAGCTTCGGCTCAGGCAGATGGCTGCTTGGTTTTCCTCAGATACGGCAACACGGTCTCATAGGCGCCGAAGCGCTTGATCGCATCCTCGTTGGAGACGGCAGCGGTGATGATCACATCCTCGCCCTGCTTCCAGTTCGCCGGCGTCGCCACCTGGTGCTTGGCCGTCAACTGGATGGAATCGATGACGCGCAGAATCTCGTCGAAGTTGCGGCCTGTGGTCATCGGATAGGTCAGCACCAGCTTGATCTTCTTGTCCGGGCCGATGACGTAGACCGAGCGCACGGTGGCGTTGTCGGCCGGCGTGCGGCCTTCGGAGCTCTCGCCGGCGCCCGCCGGCAGCATCTCGTAGAGCTTGGCGACCTTGAGGTCCTTGTCGCCGATCAGCGGGTAGTTCACCGTCTGGCCGGTAGCGGTCTTGATGTCGGCCTGCCACTTGTCGTGGCTCGACACCGGATCGACGGAGATACCGATGATCTTGACGTTGCGCTTTTTGAATTCGCCTTCCAGCCCGGCCATCGTGCCGAGCTCGGTCGTGCAGACGGGCGTGAAGTTCTTCGGGTGGCTGAAGAGCACCGCCCAGCCGTCACCGATCCATTGATGGAAATTGATAGTCCCTTGCGTGGTCTCGGCCGTGAAATCCGGCGCGATATCGTTGATACGAAGGCTCATGACGTGCTCCCTACCCTGTGACATGCCGCCGGCATGGGGCCAACCCCATCGGCGTGGCTGCCCTTCTATACCGCCGGATGGCCGCCTTCAAAAGGCTTGTGTCTGCAAGCGTGATCGGGAGAGCGGAAAAATTTCGTCTTTTCCTGCAAAAGACAGCAGGAATTTCCACGACGGATGCCGGGGGAGGCTGGATGAGGCTTAAGCCTTCTTCATCGCCAGCGTTGCCGCCAGGTCTTCCATGCGTTGAGCTAGCGCTGCAAGCGCGGTGGTCAGCACGCTGTCGCTCTTGTCGGCCTTGGTCAGCGCCTCGTCGCGAGTCTTGCGCAGCGTCTGCACCTCGCTTTCCATGCCCTTGACGCGCTTGTTGAGCTCCGAGAGCTCATCCATCACCATGATGCCGGCCATCACGGTCAGCCGCTGGTCACCGATCTCGCCGAAAGAATCCTTCAAATGCATGACATAGCGGTCGAAGCGCTCGGCGAGGTCGATCAGATGCTCTTCCTGGCCCTCGTCGCAAGCCATCCGGTACTGCTTGCCGTCGATGGAAACCGTCACCTGTGCCATTGGCTTACCTGTCGAGCCCCTACCGGTCCAACACAGCGCGGATGGTTTCCATGGCGGTCACCAGCCGGCGCGACACTTCCTTGTTGGCATCTTCCAGCCGTTCGGCGCGGGCCTCGGAATTGTCGAGCTCCTGCGCCAGCCGCGAGCGGTCGGCGTTCATGCGCTGCACCTCGGCCTCGGCTTCGGAATAGTCGCGCTCATGCTCAAGCCGCGCCGCGACGGCGCTTTCCAGCCCTTCCATGGCCTTGCCGAGCCTGGCGATGACTTCTTTGAGGGTCGTTTCCCCGGTCATGGCCTTCGTCCTATGCCCTGCCCGTCACCGAATCGCTCGCGTTCAGAACGCGTTATTGCGGAAACATTAGGCGCCGGGTGAAGCGCGCGTCAATAAAGCTCTCGCGACTGTCCCCCGCTAACGCTAATGTAGCGCGTACGGCCCTATCACAAGCCCGGCAAAAACCGACCGATTTGTTGACTAAAGGGCCGCGCCTGCTATGTGTCGCGGCATCCTTTCCAAGGACTCCCCCAAGACTCCAACCCCTATTTCCGGAGGAAGAATGACCTCGCGTGAACAACATGACCGGATGGCCAATGCGATCCGTTTTCTTTCCATGGACGCCGTCGAGAAGGCGAATTCGGGCCACCCAGGCCTGCCCATGGGCTGCGCCGACATCGCCACGGTGCTGTTCACCCGCTTCCTGAAATTCGACGCCAAGGCACCGCGCTGGGCCGACCGCGACCGTTTCATCCTGTCGGCCGGCCATGGCTCGATGCTGCTCTACTCGCTCTTGTACCTCACCGGCTACGAGGACATGACGATCGACCAGATCAAGAATTTCCGGCAGCTCGGATCGAGGACCGCCGGCCATCCCGAATACGGCCATGCCGCGGGCATCGAGACCACCACCGGTCCGCTAGGCCAGGGCCTCGCCAATTCGGTCGGCTTCGCGCTCGGCGAGCGCATCATGAACGCCGCCTTCGGCAACGACCTCGTCGACCACTACACTTATGTGCTGGCCGGCGACGGCTGCCTGATGGAAGGCGTTTCCCAGGAAGCCATCGCGCTGGCCGGTCACCTCAAGCTCAACAAGCTGATCGTCTTCTGGGACAACAACAACATCTCCATCGACGGCCCGGTCTCGCTCGCCGACAACACCGACCAGGTCGCCCGCTTCCAGGCCAGCGGCTGGAACGCCAGCCACATCGACGGCACGGATCCGGAAGCGATCGCCTACGCCATCGAGGCGGCGCGCCATTCCGACAAGCCGACGATGATCGCCTGCAAGACCACGATCGGATTCGGCGCCCCGACCAAGGCCGGCACCAACAAGGCGCATGGCTCGCCGCTCGGCGCCGAGGAAATCGCCGGCGCCCGCAAATTCTTCAACTGGGAGTCGCCGCCCTTCGAGATTCCGGCCGACATCCTCGACGCCTGGCGTGCCGTCGGCACCGGCGGCGCCAAGGCGCGCGCCGA
Organism: Mesorhizobium silamurunense; assembly: GCF_014843825.1. Lineage (GTDB taxonomy): Bacteria > Pseudomonadota > Alphaproteobacteria > Rhizobiales > Rhizobiaceae > Mesorhizobium > Mesorhizobium silamurunense. Next base: position 9,711 of record NZ_JHQR01000194.1, on the reverse strand, counting down.
TTGGGAAGGCCGCCTTGCCAAGGCCGACGCCAAACTGATGGGCGAATTCGAGCGCCGCCTCGCCGGCAAGCTGCCGGGCAATTTCGACGCCGTCATTACCGAGTATAAGAAGAAGCTCTCGGCCGACAAGCCGAAGGTCGCCACCCGCAAGTCGTCGGAAATGGCGCTCGAGGTCATCAACGGCGCGGTTCCGGAAACCATCGGCGGCTCGGCCGACCTCACCGGCTCCAACAACACCAAGACCAGCCAGACCAAGAACATCACGCCGGACGACTACGGCCAGCGTTATGTCCACTACGGCATCCGCGAGCACGGCATGGCGGCGGCGATCAACGGGCTGACCCTGCATGGCGGGCTGATCGCCTATGGCGGCACGTTCCTCTGCTTCTCCGACTATGCCCGCCCCTCGATGCGCCTTGCCTCGCTGATGGGCATCCGCTCGATCTTCGTCATGACGCATGACTCGATCGGCCTTGGCGAAGACGGCCCGACCCACCAGCCGGTCGAGCATCTGGCCGCGCTGCGCGCCATTCCGAACCACAACGTGTTCCGCCCGGCCGACGCGGTGGAGACGGCGGAATGCTGGCAGCTGGCGCTGAAGTCGGAAAAGACGCCGTCGACCCTGGCGCTGACCCGCCAGAACCTGCCGACCGTACGCACCGAATTCAGCGAGCAGAACCGCAGCGCTTCCGGTGCCTACGAGCTCGCCGCTGCGAGCGGCGAGGCGGCGGTGACGATCTTTGCCACCGGTTCCGAGGTCGAGATCGCGCTTGGCGCGCGCGAGCTGCTCGAGAAGCACGGCCATCCGACCCGCGTCGTTTCGGTGCCCTGCTTCGAGCTGTTCGACCGGCAGAGCGAGGACTACCGCAAGAAGACCATCGGCAACGCCAAGATCAAGGTCGCCATCGAGGCCGGCATCCGCCAGGGCTGGGACCACCTCATCGGCACCGACGGCATCTTCGTCGGCATGCACGGCTTCGGCGCCTCCGGCTCGATCGAGCAGCTCTATCCGCATTTCGGCATCACGGCGGAGGCCGCGGCGAAGGCGGTGGAAGAACGCCTGCACGGCAAGTGAGCCATTGCATGTCGCTCAAAGGCGTACAGCGGCTTTGAGCGACATATAGAAGCAGGAAGCCCGGTGCGGCGAAGCCATTCAAGGGTTTCGCCGGGCTGGACCAACCTAATCGATTTAAATCTGGGCTCCTGCGGCTGGATTCTTGTGTCATCCGCCGTTATGAAGCTGCGGGCCCATCCGCTTTCCAGCCCCAGGGAGAGAAAAATGACCGTCAGAGTTGCCATCAACGGATTTGGCCGCATCGGCCGCAACATCCTGCGCGCAATCCACGAATCCGGCCGCAAGGACATCGACGTGGTCGCCGTCAACGACCTCGGCCCGGTCGAGACCAATGCGCACCTGCTCCGCTATGACAGCGTGCACGGCCGCTTCCCGCATGAAGTGACGGTCGACGGCGACCAGATCTCCGTCGGCAAGGAGAAGTTCAAGGTCACCGCCATCAAGGATCCGACCCAGCTGCCCTGGAAGGAGCTCGGCATCGACATCGCGCTCGAATGCACCGGCATCTTCACCGCTCGCGACAAGGCAGCCGCGCATCTGGCCGCCGGCGCCAAGCGCGTCATCGTCTCGGCCCCAGCCGAAGGTGCCGATCTCACCGTCGTCTACGGCATCAACCATGACAAGCTGACCAAGGACCACGTCGTCATCTCCAACGCATCCTGCACCACCAACTGCCTGGCGCCGCTTGCCGCCGTGCTGCACGAGACGGTCGGCATCGAGAAAGGCATGATGACGACGATCCACTCCTACACCGGCGACCAGCCGACGCTGGACACCATGCACAAGGACCTCTACCGCGCCCGCGCGGCGGCGCTGTCGCAGATCCCGACCTCGACGGGTGCCGCCAAGGCGATCGGCCTGGTGCTGCCCGAACTCAAGGGCAAGCTCGACGGCATCTCGATCCGCGTCCCGACCCCCAACGTCTCGGTCGTCGACTTCAAGTTCATCGCCAAGCGCTCGACCACCGCGCAGGAGATCAACGAAGCGCTGATCGCCGCCTCCAAGGGCAAGCTGAAGGGCATCCTCTCGGTCACCCATCACCCGAATGTCTCGATCGACTTCAACCACGATCCGAATTCCTCGATCGCGGCGCTCGACCAGACCAAGGTCATGGACGGCAACTTCGTGTCGGTGCTGTCCTGGTACGACAACGAATGGGGCTTCTCCAACCGCATGGGCGACACGGCGGTTGCCTTCGGCAAGACCATCGCCTGATCGCAGGCCTCTTCTGACGGTTTAGGACGCCCGGCTTCGGCCGGGCGTTTTTCGTTGAGCCGTTCGCATGGCAATTCGGGGCCAAAAAACCACGCTGCCGCCTTGCACTGGTCATGTCTTCGCCCCACTCTGCCGTAAAGCGGGAGGGACGGGATGTGAGGGGCAATTTCGGATGGAGCATGCGATCTATCTTGTAACGCTGGTCGGCACCGCACTTGTTGTGGCCGCCGCGTTTTCGAGCCTGATCGCCTTCCGCTTCGGTGCCCCCCTGCTGCTGCTCTTTCTCTGCATCGGACTCGCCACCGGTGTCGACGGCCTCGGCATCGAGTTCGACAATGCGCGGCTGGCTTATTTTGCCGGCTCACTGGCTTTAGCCATCATCCTGTTCGATTCCGGCTTCGGCACGCCGCTCAATGCGCTGCGCCAGGCAGCCGGGCCGGCGCTGTCGCTGGCCACGATCGGCGTCGTCCTCACCACCGGCATTTTCGGCGTCGCCGCCTTTTATCTGCTCAATCTCAGCTGGCTGGAATCCTCGCTGCTCGGCGCGGCGGTCGCCTCGACCGACGCGGCCGCCGTGTTCTTCCTGCTGCGCGCCGGCGAGATCCACCTGCGCGAGCGCGTCCGCTCGACGCTGGAGGTCGAATCCGGCACCAACGACCCGATCGCCATCTTCCTCACCATCACTCTGGTCGAGATCATTGCGGCCCACACAAATCCGGAAGCGGATGTTCTTGCCACCAACCTTGCGCTCGGCTTCGTCATCAATATGGGGCTTGGCGCCGTCATCGGCGTGCTTGGCGGCCTTGGCATCGTGCGCCTCGTCGAACGACTGAACCTCGACCACGGCCTGCTGCCGATCTTCGTGCTGACGCTCTCGCTGATGGTGTTCGCGGCGGCAGGCGCCATCGGCGGCTCCGGCTTCCTCGCGGTCTATCTCGCCGGCCTCGTCGCCGGCAATTCCGACATCCGCGCCGTCACCATCCTGAAGCGCTTCCAGGACGGCATGTCGTGGCTGGCGCAGATCATCATGTTCCTGATCCTCGGTCTGTTCGCCACGCCCTCGCAATTCCCGACGATCCTGGTGCCGGCGATCCTGCTCGGCCTGTTCCTGATCTTCGTGGCGCGGCCTTTAGCCGTCTGGCTCTGCCTGATGCCGTTCCGACTGCCACGTCCCGAGGTCGCCTTCGTCTCCTGGGTCGGCCTGCGCGGCGCCGTGTCGATCCTGCTTGCCATCACGCCTCTGCTCGGCGGGCTCGAGCACGGGCGGCTGATCTTCAACGTCGCCTTCATCATCGTGCTGGTGTCGCTGGTGGTGCAGGGCTGGACCGTCGGCCCGCTGGCGCGCCGCCTCGGCCTGATCGTACCGGCGCGGCTCGGACCGCTCGACAAGGTCGAGCTCGAGCTGCCGGGCTCGGCGCATCACGAGTTGCTCGCCTATCGCGTCGCGCCTGGCAGCCCAGTGGCGCGGGGCGAACGCATCCCGCGCTGGGCGAGGCCCTCGCTGGTGCTGCGCGACGGCCGCTCCATGCGCTTCCAGGACATGGGCAGGCTGACCGCCGGCGACCAGGTCTATATCTTCGTTCCGGACCGCTATCCGCGCCTGCTCGATAAGCTGTTCGCCAGCCGCGCGGTAGTCGATCCCGAGGATGCCGATTTCTTCGGCGCCTTCGCCGTCGATCCAGCCCGCTCCGCTGCCGAGCTGGAAGCAGCTTACGCGCCCGGCCTCACCGAGGCTGAACAGAAGCTCACCGTCGCAACGCTTGTCACCGAGCGGCTCGGCGGCCATGCCGAATATGCCGACCGCGTGATGATCGGCCCGATCGAGCTGATCGTGCGCGATGTCGACGAGAAGGGCAGGATCACTGGGCTTGGCCTGTCCTTCGAGCCGACCGCGCCGGTAGCGCGCGTGCCTGTTTTCCTGAGCGCCGGCGAGATCGCCGACCGCGTCGCCGCCTTCATCCGCAGCTGGCGCGAGCCGGCGGAAATGCAAGTCGCCGAAACCGAGCCAGACGAGGCGGCGGCGCCCGAACCCGAGGCGCAAAAAGCCACGACCGAAAGCTGATGTCACACGGCGACATCATTTTTGCGCGCGCGCCGTAACGCAGCCCTTGCATCGTCTTCGGTGCCGGGTAAGGTCGCCGCGTTTTTCGCGGAAAGGAACGACCATGGCCGGCTTCAAGACACTCGACGATATCGGCGCCGTCAGCGGCAAGCGCGTCCTGGTGCGCGTCGACCTCAACGTTCCCGTCGCCGACGGCAAGGTGACCGACGTCACGCGCATCGAGCGCGTCGCGCCGACCATTTCCGAGCTCTCCGGCAAGGGCGCCAAGGTGATCCTGCTCGCGCATTTCGGCCGCCCCAAGGATGGCCCGTCGGCCGAATTCTCGCTGGAGCCGATCGCCCGGGCGACGGCGGAAGTGCTCGGCCGCCCCGTTGGCTTCGCCTCCGACTGCATCGGCGACAAGGCGGCAAGCGCCGTCGCCGCCATGAAGGATGGCGACGTCCTGCTTTTGGAAAACACCCGCTTCTACAAGGCCGAGGAAAAGAACGAGCCGGCCTTCGCCGAAAAGCTCGCCGCCAATGGCGACATCTATGTGAACGACGCCTTTTCCGCCGCGCACCGCGCGCATGCGTCGACCGAAGGCCTGGCGCACCGCCTGCCCGCCTTTGCCGGCCGCACCATGCAGGCCGAGCTCGACGCGCTGGAAAAAGGTCTCGGCAATCCGGTGCGGCCGGTGGTGGCCATCGTCGGCGGCGCCAAGGTCTCGACCAAGATCGACCTCCTGATGAACCTGGTGAAGAAGGTCGACGCGCTGGTCATTGGCGGCGGCATGGCCAACACCTTCCTCGCCGCGCGCGGCACCGATGTCGGGAAGTCGCTCTGCGAGCATGATCTGGCCAGCACCGCCAAGCAGATCATGATCGAGGCGGCCGAGGCCGGCTGCGCAATCATCCTGCCCGCCGACGGCGTCGTGGCGAAGGAATTCAAGGCTGGCGCCGCCAGCGAAACCGTAGCCATCGAGGCCGTGCCGGCCGAAGGCATGATCCTCGATGTCGGCGCAAAGACCGTGAAAAGCGTCACCGACTGGATCGACCGCGCCGCAACGCTTGTCTGGAACGGCCCGCTCGGCGCCTTCGAGATCGAGCCTTTTGATCACGCGACGGTGGCTGCGGCCAAGCACGCTGCGGCTCGCACGAAGGAGGGCGAGCTTGTCTCGGTCGCAGGTGGCGGCGACACGGTGGCAGCGCTCAACCATGCCGGCGTCGCCGACGACTTCACCTATGTCTCGACCGCCGGCGGCGCGTTCCTCGAATGGATGGAAGGCAAGCCGCTGCCCGGCGTCGAAGTTCTAAAGCGCTGAGCATTTTGCAGCCAAGCGGCAACGCTTGGCGTTGCAGAAATGTGGCCGAAACCATCACACGATCGGCAGTCGGCGAGTCGGTCCGGGATCTCAAAGACTTTCAATCGATTCTAGCTTTCCGGCGTCATTCCTTTGGCGGTAGTGTTCTGCTAGGCGCGGAATACAACCGTCAAGGAGAGCACCATGAGCGAACGTCTCGAAGACATAGCCGCCGCGATCGTGGCCGATGGCAAGGGCCTTTTGGCTGCCGATGAGAGCTCCGGCACCATCAAGAAGCGCTTCGACGTCATCGGCGTCGAATCGACCGCCGACAGCCGGCGCGACTATCGCGAGATGATGTTCCGCGCCAAGGAGGCGATGACCAAATACATTTCCGGCGTCATCCTTTATGACGAGACGATCCGTCAGAAGGCTGCCGACGGCACGCCGCTGGTCGACATCATCAAGGCTTCCGGCGCCATTCCGGGCATCAAGGTCGATCTCGGCGCCAAGCCTCTCGCCGGCTTTCCCGGCGACACCGTCACCGAAGGCCTGGACGGCCTGCGCGAACGACTGGCGGACTATTACAAGCTCGGCGCCCGTTTCGCCAAATGGCGCGCGGTGATCGACATAGACACCGCCAAGGGCGTGCCCTCGGCGACCTCGATCGGCTCCAACGCGCATGCGCTTGCCCGCTATGCCGCGCTCTGCCAGGAGGCCGGCATCGTGCCGATCGTCGAGCCGGAAGTGCTGATGGACGGCGCCCACTCGATAGACACTTGCTACGAAGTGAGCAAGGCGACCTTGCTGAAGCTCTATGGCGAGCTTTATGCCGCGCGTGTCGTGCTCGAAGGCACGATCCTGAAGCCGAACATGGTCATCTCCGGCAAGAAATCGGGCAGGAAGGACAATCCCGAGCAAGTCGCCGAGAAGACCATAAAGCTATTTCGCGAAACCGTGCCGGTGGCGGTGCCTGGCATTGCCTTCCTCTCCGGCGGCCAGGATGACGAGGAAGCGACGGCCAACCTCAATGCCATCAACGCCATCGGCCCGCATCCGTGGAAGCTCTCCTTCTCATACGGCCGCGCCCTGCAGGCGGCCGCGCAGAAGGCCTGGAGCGGCAAGGCGTCGAACGTCGCCGCCGGCCAGGCGGCCTTCATCCACCGCGCCCACATGAACCACCTGGCGGCGCTCGGAAAATGGCAGCCGGCGCTGGAAAAAGCCGCCTGATAGCTGGCTTCTCCAAAGCACCGAAGACCCGGGCCTAATGCATGTTGTCCAAAAGCGCGCAGCGGTTTTGGGCGAACGACATGCATCAAGACAAGATCCTAAAGCGCGTCGCCCGAGGCCGTTCCGGCGCGACGCGCTTTAGGCCCGGGTTTTTGTTTTTTGCCGGCCGCGTTCCTACCTGATGCATCGAAACAGCGCCGGCCATGTCGGATCGCGCCGATGTCGAACGTCCTTGGCAGGAGAGGACAGGAGATAGTCATGCATCGCAATGCCGTGGTTTCGCGGGACGACTGGTTCGAGGCGCACAGAAGGCATCTCGAGCGCGAGAAGGAGCTGACGCGGTTTCGCGACTGCGTCGCCGCCGAGCGGCGGCAACTGCCCTGGCTCAAGCTGCGCAAGGATTACGTCTTCGAAAGCGAGCAGGGGCCGAAGCGCCTCGCCGAACTGTTCGCCGGCAAGAGCCAGCTCATCGTCTACCATTTCATGATGACGCCGGGATCCGATCATCGCTGCGAAGGCTGCTCGTTCCTGGCCGATCACATCGACGCCGCCGACCAGCATCTGAAGCACGTGTCGCTGGTCGTCATCTCGCGGGCGCCGTTGGCCGAGCTCCTGCCCTACAAGCAGCGCATGGGCTGGAAATTCGACTGGGTGTCGTCCTACGCTTCGGACTTCAACTTCGACATGCAGGTCTCCTTCACCGACAGGCAGATCGCGGCCGGCGACACCATCTACAATTTCGAGAAACGCCCGCTGCGGTCGAAGGACCTGCCCGGCACCAGCGTCTTCTATCGCGACGAAAACGGCGACATCTTCCTCACCTTCATGTCGCGAGCCCGCGGCGGCGACGCGCTGATCGGCGCCTATCACTATCTCGACATGACGCCGAAGGGCCGCAACGAGACTGGCCCCTATCACGGCCTGATGGACTGGGTTCGCCTGCACGACGAATACCAGGCCAAAGGCAAGGACCAGCCGGACTGTTGCGAGTGACCGGCCTCGCTCGGTCGAAACATGCGGCAGAGCAATTCCAGGAAAAGTGTGGAACGGTTAGGCTCGGCGCCTTCGCCGTAGCCTTCCGTCCGGAATTGCATCAAAACAAAGAGATAGAGTGGTTTGCCGTTTCCATGAAACGGTGAACCGCTCTATGGCTTTTCGCCCATCCACCGGAACCGCCATGCAGCGCCTGCTCGCTCTCCTCACCTGGCTCGCCTTTCCGATTTACATTTGGCAGGGCCTTGGCGTGCGCCGCCGCACCACGCGCATGCTGCCGGCGCGCGGCCCGGTCCTGCACGAGATTGCCGGTAAGGCGCCGGCCATCGCATTGCTAGTCCTGGGCGACTCCTCGGCGGCATCCGTGGGCATCGAGCAATCGGAATACGGGCTCGCCGCGCAGCTTGCCGGCCTGATCGCCGAGCACACCGGCCGTGCCCTGCGCTGGCGCGCCGCCGGCTTCAACTCGGCGACATCCGGGCAGATCCGAGACTACGTCCTGCCCAATCTGTCGGCAGACCCGTGGACGCATATCGTGCTCGCCATCGGCACCAACGACACCAAGAATTTTCATTCGGTGCCGCGCTTCAAGAAGGAGTTCGGCGGCCTGCTTTACGCGCTGCGTGCCAAATGGCCTGAGGCGCGCGTGGTCTGGTCGCCGGTGCTCGAATTCACCCGCGCGCCGGCAATGCCGCCGCTGCTCGGCAAGATCCTCGAAATTCGCGCCACGGAGATGAACCGGATGGGCGCGCGCCTCTGCAACGAGCGCGGCGCGGTTCCCGCCGCGCGCCTGCCGATCACCAATCCCGAAGCCGGTTTTGCTTCAGACGGCTTCCACGCCTCTGAGGCAGGCTATCGATGAGCGACCCGAGACATAGGTGACGAAACGTACCGGACACATGGGTAACACTTTTCGCTTTGCGGGAGGTGTTGATGCCGTGGAAGGAGTGTTCGGTGATGGACGAGCGGGTTCGTTTCGTCGGTCGTCTTCTTGACGGCGAAAGCATGAGCGATGTGTGCCGGGAGTTCGGCATCTCGCGCAAGACCGGCTACAAGATCTTCAACCGCTATCGGCAAGAGGGGCTTGAGGCGCTTTGCGATCGCTCGCGCCGGCCGGTGCGTTATGCCAACCAACTGCCGGACCCGATCGAGCGGATGATCGTGACGGCCAAGAAGGACAAACCGCACTGGGGCGCCAGGAAGATACGCGAGTTGCTGGTTCGCAAGCTGGACGGCGATGTGCGCATTCCGGCCAGGAGCACGGTGCATGCGGTGCTCGACCGCCATGGTCTGGTCGCCCATGCCCGCCGGCGGCCTCGCTTCAAGGCCGAGGGGACCGAGCTGTCGCAGGCGCTTTTGCCCAATGATCTGTGGTGCGTTGACTTCAAAGGCGAGTTCAAGCTCGGCAATGGCCACTATTGTTACCCGCTGACCGTCTCCGATCAGGCCTCGCGCTATCTGCTCGCCTGTGAAGCGCTTGAATCGACGAAGGAAGCGCCGGTTATCGAAGCCTTCGCGCGACTGTTCAAAGAGCGCGGCCTGCCCACCGCCATACGCTCCGACAACGGCCTGCCTTTCGCCTCGCCCAACGGCCTCTACAATCTATCCAGGCTCTCCGTCTTCTGGCTGAGGCTGGGTATTGCCATCGAGCGCATCCAACCCGGCAATCCACAGCAGAACGGCCGCCACGAGCGAATGCACCGCACGCTGAAGGCAGAGACAACCAGGCCGGCCGGCGCCAACATCCTTCAACAGCAGGCCAGGTTCGATGCCTTCCTCAAGGAATTCAACACCGAGCGGCCGCACGAGGCGCTCGACATGAAGGCGCCGGCGGACCTGTATGCGCGCTCCTCAAGA
>NZ_JHQR01000198.1 GCF_014843825.1 Mesorhizobium silamurunense | reverse complement strand
CCCGCGGCCGTGTTGCCGGCGCTGCCGCCCGAAGCCTCGATCGCCGGCCCCATGCGGCTGTAGAGCAGCTCGGCGCGCCGGGTGTCGATGAGGTTCATCGCTCCCTTGATGATGCCGTTGGTCTCGAGAAAGGCCTCGTCGCACTGCGCGATGATGTCGACAATGGCATTGCCGATGCAAAGCACGTCATATTCCGGCATCAAAATCTCCGCCAAGAACCCACCCGGCTTTCTGGCATGCCGGCCGGGCGCGGGTCTAGCGGCTCGCAGCCGTTTTGCCTACCCCGAAAATCGGCGCCGGTTTCCGCTTCGCAGGCTTCCGATCGGTTGTGATTTGCTGCTGCGGCAGCCATCGCGCCGAACTGGACCATATCGGTGGTGGCGACGACGGCTATGGTTGGATCGTGATCGAAACATCTCCGCCGCAATGTGAGCTAGAAGCGGACCACCAAAAACAGGCTGAAGGCGCGAACCACAAGATGTCCGAGAAAACCGAAATGACCACCGAACTGGCGCTGCTTGGCCTGCTGGCGGTGTTGTGGGGTGCCTCCTACACCTTCATCAAGATCGGCGTCGAGACGATCCCGCCGGTCACCTTCATCGCCGGGCGCACGCTGATCGCGGGGGGCATCCTGCTTGGCCTCATCCGCTGGCGCGGCCTTGCCATGCCGCGGGACGTGGTCAACTGGCGCCGCTTCATGTTCCAGGCCTGCCTCAACAGCGTCATCCCGTTCACGCTGATCGCCGCCGCCGAACGTTCGATCGACGCCGGCCTTGCCACGATCCTCAATGCGACGTCGCCGATCTTCACCTTCCTGCTGACGGCGCTGATCACCCGCCACGAGCCGGTGACGCTGCGCAAGCTGGTCGGCGTCGGCGCCGGCATCGCCGGCATCTGCCTTATCGTCGGCACCGAGGCTCTTGGCGGCATCGGCCATCAGCTGTGGGCGCAGCTCGCGGTCGTCGCCGCCACCATCTGCTATGCGGGCGCCGCCATCTTTGGCCGAAACTTCAGAGGTCTGGATCCCATGGTTCCGGCCGCCGGCTCGATGATCTGCGGCGCCGCGATCCTGATACCGTTGAGCCTCGTCTTCGACCGGCCCTGGACATTGACGCCATCGACGGCATCGATCCTGGCCCTCTTCGGGCTCTCGGTGTTCTCGACAGCGCTCGCCTTCTCGATCTTCTTCCGGCTCATCCACACGCTGGGCTCGGTCGGCACGACCTCCCAGGCCTACCTGCGCGTGCCGATCGGCGTCGGCATCGGCGCCGTCTTCCTCGGCGAAAGCCTCGGGCCGACCGCTTGGCTCGGCATGGCCTTCGTCGTCGTCGGCGTCGCGGCCATGACGATTCCGGCGAGGCAGGCCAGGCTTGCGCGGTAGTTGCACCGGGGGGCGACCCTGCCTATGTCGGAAGCGTCCTTCTCGATGAGGGGTTGAAGACGCCGTGATTCTCGACGCCGCCCGCGCCGCCGCCAGCCAGCTGTTCTCGCCCGAATTCCGCTCCGTCTTCGTAAAGACGCTCGGGCTCACCGTGTTGGCGCTGGTGGCCCTGTGGTTCGGCATTGAGAGCCTGCTCGAATGGCTGGCCTGGCCATGGCTCCAAACGTTTGTTCCGGGGTTACCCTCCTGGGCCGGCTGGCTCAGCGCCATCATCGCCGGCATCGTCCTGGCCGTCGGGATGGCGTTTCTCGTCGCGCCGGTGACGGCTATCATCGCCGGTCTGTTCCTCGACGATGTCGCCGAGGTGGTCGAGCGCACCGACTATCCCAACGATCCGCCAGGGCGCGCCCTGCCGGCGCTGCAATCGCTGGTGCTGGCGATAAAATTCTTCGGCGTCGTCATCCTCGGCAACGTCGTCGCCCTGCTGCTGCTCCTGGTGCCGGGCATCAACATCGCAGCCTTCTTCATCGTCAACGGCTACCTGCTGGGCCGCGAGTTCTTCGAATTCGCCGCCATGCGCTTCCGCCCCGAGGCCGGGGCCAAGGCGCTGCGCCGGAAATATGCCGGCACGGTGTTCCTGGCCGGGCTGGTCATCGCCGCCTTCCTTGCGGTGCCGCTGCTCAACCTTTTGACGCCGCTTTTTGCCGCCGCCATGATGGTGCATCTGCACAAGGCGATTTCCGCGCGCGAAGCGGCGCGGCCTTAAGCATCATGCGCTGGTCTCGCGGAACAGCGCCTGCAGCTTGCCGAACGGCATTGCCGCGCGCGTGAAGCCGAAGGTCCCGTCCTGCTGGATTTCGCGAGCCGCCGTTTCCAGCATGCCATAGGCGAAATTCGTCAGCCATGGCCCAAGCGAGACGCGCCTGACGCCGGCCGTGGCAAGGTCGGCGACGGTGAAGCCGGGCCGCGCCATGACATTCACCGGCTTGGTCACCGCCGAACACACGGTCCGCACCGTCTCAATATCGCTCAGGCCGGGCGCGTAAAGCACGTCCGCGCCGGCTTGCTCGAAGGCCTGCAGCCGTTTGATCGTGTCGTCGAGATCGGTCTTGCCCCACAGGAAGTTCTCGGCCCGCGCGGTGAAGACGAAATCGTGCTTGAGCGCCCGAGCCGCCTCGACCGCCGCGGCAACACGTTCGACCGCGTGCGAGAAATCGTAGATCGGATTGTCGGGGTCGCCCGTATGATCCTCGATAGAGCAGCCGGCGAGGCCGGCGGCTTCAGCCGCGAAGATGGTTTCGGCGGCCTGCTCGGGGCTATCGCCCTTGCCGCGCTCAAGGTCGGCCGAAACCGGCAGATCGGTCGCAGCCGTCACTTCGCGGCAATGGTGGATCATGGCCTCGAAGGTCACGGCGCCGTCGGGCAGGCCGCGCGAGAAGGCGAAGCCGGCGCTGGTCGTGGCGAGCGCCTTGAAACCGAAGGAGGAAAGAAGCTTGGTCGTGCCGACATCCCAGGGATTGGGCATGACGAAGGTAGAGGCGTGCAGATCGCGAAAAATCTTGCCCTTGTCCATGGCGGGTCCTCAATCATGATCGGGTTGTGAGGGGAAATCTATCGCGCAGGCCGGGGCCGGGCAAATGAATGCGTTTCGTTCAGAAGCGTTTCTCGTTTTCTGCTGACAATTTCTCGAAGGCGTCGGAATTCTTGACATAGCCCGACTTGGCCTTGTCCCAATGATAGGTGACGGAAATGTCGTGAGAGGTGGCCTTTGGCGGCGCCTCGTCACAGCTTTCCTTGCTCGGCACCGTCTCGTCCGTCACTGTGGCCTTGATGGGCGCATAAGGCTTGTGGCCACCAAGGCTCCGGAAGGCCAGGTTTTGCGTGCGCCGGTAGGCGCAGTAATTTTCGTCGAACGTATAGATCGCGTCGATCAGGTAAAAGCGGTCGTTGCGGACCATGATCAGCATCGTGCCGGCATAGCCCTGGTTCGAGTTGAAATGCATGCTGATGGTGATGAGCGCGTCGTCGCCGGGACCGAGTGCAAGCTTGCCGGGATCGCGAAAATAGCTGTTCCGGTCGGTGCCGACATTCACAGCATCCAGCAGCCTCGGCTTGCCCGCGAGATCGTAGAGCGCCAGCACGGCAAAGCCCTCGGCGCTGTCCTGCGCCTGGCCGAGGTCGAAGAGCATGGTCAGCCGGTCTTTGCCGGCGGCCTTGATGGCAAGCATGGCGGCGTTGGGCAGGCTGATGGTCTCGGGCGGCGCGCCGCCCTCGTCGCCGCCGAGGATATGGCGCATCTCGATCGGCGCGCTGCCATTGTAAAAGCCGTCGCCGCTCGCTTTCAGATCGGGAATGACCATCCTGGCAAGGTCGAGATAGGTGACGTCCTGGTGTCCGGGGACGGGACCGTTCAGCTCCGGAAAGCTGACGGCCTGGGCGTCCGCCGCCGCCCATAGGCATGGCAGCAGCAGGCACGCAAGCACGAGACGGAATAAGGTGGAAATCATGGAAAGCGCCCCTCGGAGCGCTCACGCTAGCACGGAGTTTCGAGATAAGCAGCGGGCCCGATCAGGGTATCGGCACCAGTTCGGCAAGTTCCCGCATGTCGTCGAACAGGACGCCGCCGGCTGCCGCCAGACCGTCGCGGTCGGAGAAAGGATCGGCGTGATAGGAGAACACGCGCATGCCGGCGGCAATGCCGGCCTGGGTGCCTGCGACGCTGTCCTCGATGACGATGCAGTCCGCCGGCGCGAAGCCCATCGTCGCGGCCGCGTGGAGGAAGAGGTCGGGGAACGGCTTGCCGCGCCCGACCATGGTCGAGGAGAACATGGCGTGCTGGAACAGCGGCACCAGCCCGGTCTGCCCCAGCGTGATATGCATCTTCGAAATCCGCGCCGATGAAGCGACGCAATAGGCGATGCCGGCGGCCCGCACCTTTTCGATGAAATCGCGCACGTAAGGGATCGCCTCGACGCCATGCGCGAACAGGTCCGGCAGGCCGGCGTTCCAGCGATCGACGAAGTCGGCGCCGAGCCGGACGTCGGTCGCTGCTTCGATCTCTTTCTGCACCGAAGCCATGCTGCGGCCCGAGAAGTTCTTGCGACAATATTCGAACGTGGTTTGGAAACCGGCGGCAGTCAGCCATTCGGCCAAACGCCGGTTGGCAAGGTTCTCGGTATCGACCAGAACCCCGTCGCAGTCGAAGATGACGAGTTTGGGTATTGCCATTCAAGCGGTGCCGGTAGACCCGAAACCGCCGGCGCCGCGTGTCGTCCCGCCGGCGAGCGATCGTTCCTCGCTGGTGACCTGCGTCACCGCGGCAAAGACGATCTGCGCGATCCGCATGCCGCGCGTCACGGCGAAATCCTCGTCGCCGAGATTGACGAGCAGCACCTTCACCTCGCCGCGATAGTCGCTGTCGACGGTGCCAGGCGTGTTGAGGACGGTCAGGCCGTGCTTGAAGGCGAGGCCGGAACGCGGCCGAACCTGACCTTCCATGCCTTCCGGAATTTCCAGGATCAGCCCTGTCGGCACCAGCGCGCGCTTTCCTGGCAGGATGAGCAACGGCCGGTCTTCCGGCACCGCGGCGCGCAGGTCCATGCCGGCAGCGCCCGCGCTTTCATAGGCAGGCAATGGCAAGCCCTCGCCATGCGGAAGCCTGACGAAACCGACGGTGGGGCCGATGACGGAGGAGGGATAGACAGCGGTGCGCATGAGCCCATTCCTATCGGCGTGAATGGCGATTCGGTCAACTCGGCGATAGGCCTATCAACGGCTTTCTTTGAGCGCGGTTCCGCCGGTTTCAGCGCAGCTCCACCGGAACCACGGTCGTCTCCTTGATCTCCTCCATCACGAAGGAAGCGGAGACGTCCGACAGCGCCACCTTGGCGATCAGCCGCTGGTAGAGCCTGTCATAGGCTTTAACGTCGGCGACGCGGGCCCGCAGCACATAGTCGAGGTCGCCGGACATACGGTAGACGCCGGTGATCTCGGCAAAGCCGATCACGGCCGCGCGGAAGTTTTGCAGCCAATCCGGGTCGTGGTTGGAGGTGCGGATCAGGATGAACACCGAGAGGCCGAGCCCAAGCTTGTCGGCGTCGACCAGTGCCACGCGCCCCGTGATGACGCCGTCCTCCTCCAGCCGCTTGACGCGCCGCCAGCAGGCATTGCGCGACAAGGCCACGCGCTCAGACAGCTGGTCGACGGAAAGCGTGCCGTCGCGCTGCAACTCGACCAGCAATCTTCGATCAATTTCATCGATTTCTATCATCATGTTGGGATGAATGTCCCATAGAAGTGCCAAAAGCAAGGACAATTTGGGACCAATGAACCAAAGCAGTGTGGCAGGATACTCAGTATCGGGGCTCATCCCGGCAGGAGGGATCACCATGACGACACGGTTTTCGGCGCTCTTCACGTCTCACCCGGCCAAGGTCGGCGAGACCTATTTCGGCCACATGGCCTTTGCCGCCTGGTTCTGTTCCCGCCTGTCGATGGCTGCCGGCGCTGCGCTTGTTCACGCTTTCTTGCCGTTTCTGTTCGAGACTACGGCGAGCCGAATCGTTCGCGAGCTCTACGAGCGCACGCACAATCGAGGCTCACACGCGGCCAAGGAGCCGGCGGCTCTGATGGATCGCGCCTGATAGATGGTGGAATGCGATGTGCCGGTGGGCGGCCTATCTTGGTGAAGCGGTCTTCCTCGAAGACATCATCACCGCGCCCTGCCACTCACTGATCGCCCAGAGCCACTGCGCCCAGGAGGCGAAGTCGCCGACCAATGGCGACGGTTTTGGCCTTGCCTGGTATGGCGACCGGCCGGAACCCGGCCTCTATCGCGACATCCTGCCGGCGTGGTCCGACCCCAATCTGAAAAGTCTCTGCCGGCAGATCAAGTCCGGCCTGTTCCTCGCCCACGTGCGCGCCTCGACCGGCGGCGCCACCAGCCGCATGAACTGCCACCCGTTCGTCTCCGGCCGCTGGTCGTTCATGCACAACGGCCAGATCGGCGGCTTCGAGAAGATCCGCCGCGCCTTGGAGAATTCGCTCACCGACGAAGTCTTCGACCAGCGCGAAGGCACCACCGACTCCGAACTCTTCTTCCTGCTGATGATCGACCAGGGGCTATCGACGGACCCGCAGGGTGCCGTGTCGCGCGCGACCGGCCGCGTCGTCGAGGCTTCGCGCCGCGCCGGCATCGAGCCGTCCCTGAAGCTGACTGCAGCGTTTTCCGATGGCGAGGCGCTCTACGCCGTGCGTTACGCCACGGACGATCACGCCCCGACGCTCTATACCGGTGCCTTCGCCACGCGCCCCGGCCGCTGCCTCGTCTCGGAACCGTTCGACCGCGACGGCGGCGACTGGCAGGCGATCCCGCCGTCCAGTTTCGTGACCATGACGCGGGACGGCACCAATACCCGGCCGTTTGCGCCGGCCGCCGCGCAGTTGGCGCTGGTCGGCCAAGCAAATCTCAGTCCGCGAAGATCAATGGCCTGACGCTCCGGTCGCTGGCGTTCGACGGATCGGCCGGGTCGCTTTCCATTTCTGGCAAAGGATCAGCGAAACATAAGCGCGGCGTAAGGACGCCAAACCGTCCTCCTGTCATCGGTGGCGTCCGACGAGCGGCGAATGGGTTCATTCGCGCGCTCAAACGCGCGAACGGAGGATGACAGGACAATGTGCAGGTGGGCCGCCTATCTTGGCGACGCGATCTTCCTGGAGGACATCATCGCCGCACCCTCCCATTCGCTGATCGCTCAGAGCCATGGTGCGAAGGAATCGAAATTGCCGACCAATGCCGACGGCTTCGGCGTGGCCTGGTATGGCGAGAGGCCGGAGCCAGGCCTCTATCGCGACATCCTGCCGGCCTGGTCGGATCCCAACCTGAAGAGTCTTGGCCGGCAGATAAAGTCCGGACTGTTCCTCGCCCATGTACGCGCCTCGACGGGCGGCGCCACAAGCCGCACGAATTGCCACCCCTTCGTTTCGGGCCGCTGGTCGTTCATGCACAACGGCCAGATCGGCGGGTTTGAGAAGATCCGCCGCGCCTTGGAGAATCCACTCCCTGATGCCGTCTTCAATCAGCGCGAGGGCACCACCGATTCCGAGCTCTTCTTCCTGCTCATGATCGATGAAGGTCTATCCCGAGACCCGCATGGCGCCGCCTCGCGCGCCACCAGCCGCGTCCTGGAAGCCTCATACCATGCCAGAATCGATCCGTCGCTGAAGCTCACGGCCGCCTTCAGTGACGGAGAGGCCCTGCACGCCGTCCGCTACGCCACCGACTCCCAGGCCCCGACGCTCTACACCGCTGCCTTCGCCAACAGGGTCGGCCGCTGCATCGTCTCCGAGCCTTTCGATCGCGATGGGCGAACATGGCACGAGATTCCGCAGTCAAGCTTCGTCACCATGACCAGCGACAGCACCAGCATCAGGCCTTTCGCGCCGGCGGCCGCCCGGTTGGCGCTCGCAGGCTGAGAGAACCGGCACTTAGCGCAATTTCGATCAAGCGCGGCTTGGTACTGAATGCTGGATTCGACTTGAAGCCATCCCGCCATCCGCCATGTTGATGGACAGGCGCGAGAGGCAGACGGAGCGCTCGCCATGGATATTGTGTTTTCCTCGACCATCGAACTCGCCGCCGCGATCGCCGCGCGAGACATCTCGGCGGTGGAAGCTCTCGATGCGCATCTTGCGCAGATCGACAGGCGCAACGGCGCGGTCAACGCGGTCGTGACGCTTGATCAAAAGGGAGCCATCGAGCGCGCCAGGCAGGCGGATAGGGCCCTGGCACGAGGCGATACACTTGGGCCGCTGCACGGCGTGCCATTTACGCTGAAGGACGCGCACGAGACGGCGGGAATGAAGACGACCGCCGGTTTCCCACCCTTTGCCGACTATGTGGCGAGAGAGGACAGTCCTGTCGTCGCCCGGCTGAAGAAAGCCGGCGGCGTACTGGTCGGCAAAACCAATGTCGCCACCATGCTGGGCGACTGGCAGTCGGACAATCCTTTGTTCGGCCGCACCAGCAATCCGTGGGATTCGTCACGCACGGCCGGCGGCTCCAGTGGTGGCGCAGCCGCGGCGGTTGCAACAGGCATGACGCCGTTCGAGGTCGGCACCGATATGCAGGACTCCATCCGCCTGCCCGCCGCCTTTTGCGGCGTCTATGGCCTGAAGCCGACCGAGCATCGCGTCTCGCTGGCCGGCGCTTTTCCCGATCCGGGCGGCATTCCGCGGAGCGTCCGCTTGATGTCCTGTCCCGGCCCTCTGGCGCGCAACCTCGAGGATCTGGCGCTGATCCACCAAATCATTGCCGGTCCGGACGGAGCCGACGCCGATCTCGCGCCGGTGCCGGTTGATCCGATGCCGAAGCTAGAACTGAAATCGCTCCGCATCGCTTTTGCCAGCGCCTTCCCCGGCTTTCCGGTGGCCGCCGAGATCAGCGCTGCGGTCGAAAGACTGGCCGCGCAACTCACATCAGCTGGGGCGAGCGTCGAGGACGCAAGGCTGCCAAGGCTCGACCTGCATGACGATCTCGCCGAGGGCGGCAAGTTGATCGGCATGATGCTGGAGGCAGCACAACCGGAGCCGCCGAAGCAGCCGACGCCGGTGTCGCGCTGGTTCGCCGCGCTCGCCCGCCGCGACCGGTCGATCCTTGCCTGGGAGCGCTTCTTCGAAAGCTGCGACGCCTTGCTCTGCCCGGTCGCGATGACCACGGCCTTTCCGCATTGCAAGCCGGGGGGGCTGCTCACGGTCAACGGCAAGGACGAGAGCTATTGGATGCTGCCGGCCCATGGCGCGGTCTTCAACTATTCCGGCCATCCGGCGCTCGCATTTCCTTGCGGGCAGGACGGCAACGGCTTGCCCATCGGGCTGCAGCTCGTCGGCAGGCATTGGTCGGAAGCGCGGCTGCTCGGCATCGCGGCGGCAATCGCGCCGTTGACCGGCGGGTTTCGCCGGCCGCCAGGCTACTGAGCGAAACGCGACAATGCATAAGGCGCGAGCAACGCATCGCGCTCGCCGTCGAGGATTTCGTTGGCAGCAAACAGCCCGACGGCGGGCGCCAGCGTGATGCCGGAATGCGTGACGGCGATGTATAGGCCGCCGATGCCGTCGGCGCGGCTGACGATCGGAAACCCGTCGATCGGAGTAGGCCTGTAGCCGACCGTGTGAAAGTCGTACTCCAGCCCATCGGCGCCGCGCAGCATCGCCTGCATCGTTGCAAGCAGCTCGCGCGCGGCGGCGTCAGGATTGTCGCCCGGATCGCCGCCGCCGAAATCCGAGCCGGCGATGATGCGGCCTTCCGCCGTTTGCCGCATATGCAGCTTCTCGGCCAGCACCAGCCCGTTGAGCAGCTTCCTATAGGGGCGCGAATGCACGATCAGGCCTGACGGCGTCTCGATCGGCAGCTCGATGCCGGCCGCCGCGGCGATCGCCGGAGCGCCGGCGCCGGCGGCGATCACCACCTCGTCGGCGGCGATGGTTTCACCCGAAACGACGACGCCGGTGACTTTGGCGCCGGATAGGGTCAGTGTATCGATGGTTCCCACGACGATCCGCGCGCCGCGCTCTTCGGCATCCGCCAGCAGCGCCTTTACGCAAGCCACCGGCTCAGCCACGCCTTCCTCGGCGACATAAAGCGCAAAATCGGGAAGCTCCGCCAGGTTGGGCTCGATGCGCGCCGCCTGTTCGCGGCCGATCCGCTCGATGCCGTAGCCCCAGGACGAATGCTCGGCCGCATAGGCTTCGAGCCTGTCCGACGGCAGGTCCCAGCATAGGCCGCCGCACCAGGCAAGCGGCAATCCCGGCAAGTCCTTCGCCAGCCGTGTCCACTCGGCCATGGCGCGGATGCGAAGCCGGAAATAGGTTTCGGGGTTGCCCCAACTGGCATTGATCCAGGCGAAGGAATTCGGCGTCGCGACACCGCCGGCGCCGCTTGTCGAGACGACCGTCACCCGCGCTCCGGCTTTCGTCAGATGCCGGGCGATCGACGCGCCGATGATGCCGGCGCCGATGACGATGACTTGTTTTGCGCTGCTCATGCTGGACCTTCGGGGAGATTTTCCCCGTCATGCCATCGCGCCGGCCGAACCTCAAGTAAGAAGCGGCTACACGCTGCCCACCGCTGCCTTCTGCGTCCCGGCAAGCAGGCCCTTCAGCTCTTCGCCGCGCCGCATGAGCCGTGAGGAGTCGACCCTATTTGCAACCGCCAAAGCGGTGCCGAGCTCCAGCTCCGCGCCGGTATGATCGCCGAGCCGAATGAGCAGCGCAGCGAGCGAAAGCCTGGCGTCGGCGGCATTGATCGGCGAGCCGATCTCGTTCCAGCGCGAGCATGCGGTCTGCAGCTCCCGAACAGCCTCGGCGAGGCGCTCTTCCTGTATGAACAGCTCTGCCTTGGCCTCGGCGGTCAGCGCCCGGATGGAGGCCATCGGCCAGCGCTGCGGCTGGGTCTCCAATTCGGCGATGACCTCTTTCGCGCGCCCGCGCCGGTTGGTGCGCGCCGCCACCTTGGCGAGAGTGGCAAGGACCATGCCTCGCCGCTGCAGTGTCGGCCAGCCGTTCCCGACCAGGGAGCGCTCGAGAGCGCTGAAGGCGGCTTCCGCCTGTCCTTGCTCGAGTTGCAGCAGCGCGAGTCCAGGCTGCGGATCCCAGCCGGCGGCATGAGACGCGCGATAGGCCGTTTCCGCCTCGACGAGATCACCGGCGGCGAGATGAATGTCGCCCAAAACACGCAGCGCATCGCCCGTCGCCCAGGGGGCGTCGAGCGCGAGCTGGTCGAGGGCGGCGCGCACAAGCGCTTCAGCCTCCTTCAGGGTGCCGTGAACGCCGAGCACTTCGGCACGATGCAGCCGGCAGGAACCCGACAGATCCTCAAGTCCGTGTCCCCTGCACCAGTCCTCATAGCCGAGGGTCCATTGGTTGGCTCTTGCCCAGTCGCCGAAATTCCGGCAGGCCCAGAGAATGTTGCAGTACAAAATGCCGCCGACGACCGGATCCACGTCGCTGGAGAGACCGAGCGCGGCGGCAAAATCCTGATCTTCCTGCCCGGATTTGGTTTCACCGAGACAGAGCTTGAAGAAGCCGCGATAGATCAGCCCGAGCGACTCCACGACCGGATCTTCGAGATCCCTGCCGACTGCGAAGGCCTGCTCGGCGAGCGCAAGCGCCTGCTCCGGCTCGGCTTCCGTGCCCATGATGCGCGCGCCCATCCAGCACCACAGGCCGTGCTCCCTGCTGTCGGTAGCGCTATCGATCAGCTGCGCGGCGCGTTTGTGCCAGCCCTTGGCGACGGCAAGCTCTCCTCTCTCGAGATGGATCCTGGCCAGGGTGATTGCCGGGGAGGCTGCGCGCAAACGCTCGCCGGCCACGCCGTAGGCAGTCACCGCACGCGCCAGGAGCGGGATGGCTTCAGCCGGCCGCCCCATGCATTCCAGCGCCAAGGCCCATTCCTCGAGATCGGCCGTCAGCAGTTCGTCGGCGGCATCCGCTTTTGCGAAGGAGGCGGCCGCCTCCTGCCATTTTCTGCCCGCAACGGCCGCGCGCGCCGTCAGGATTGGCAAACCAGGGTTCCAAGGCTTGCCGCCCGCATCGGCCTGGGCAGCCCGGTTTTCCGAAGCGGGCAATTGATCGAGGCAAATGCGGTAGCCGAAACGGGGCAGGTTGCGTAGCGCCGTTTCCATGCCGCCCTGCCGAAGAATGCCGCGAGCCAGGCTCGCCACGCGCTGCAACGAAGCTTCGGTCACGGTCACGCCCGGCCACAGCGTTTCAAGCAACTCGTCCTTGCTCATGGCCCGGTCCTGATGCCGCAGCAAAATGGCGAGGAAATCGAAGACCAAGGGCTGCACCTCGATCTCCCTTCCGACGAGACGAAGGGCACGGGAGTCCTCGTTCAGCTCGAAGTCGCCGAAGCAATAAATTCCCATCGGCAGCTACCCCCGTAACGGCAATAGGCAAAGGATCAGAAGAAGATAAGGCCGGCGTAAGGACTGTTGGCCGCTTCTTCCGTAATTCTCCATCTGCCCGGCGGGCCAGGCTGCAGTTTAGCTCAGCGGCCCCGGGGATGTCACCGGCACCGACCTGGTTGAGCGTCCGGAGGCATTTGAACCTCAGATCAAGGAGATTGCGAAATGCAGAAATACATCATCGAACGGGAAATCCCCAAGGTCGGCACCTTCGAGCGCGAGCAACTTCGCGACGCCTCCAAGGCCTCGAACGCCGTTCTTGCCGAGCTCGGCCCGGACATTCAGTGGGTGGAGTCCTTCGTGGCGGACGACAAGACGTTCTGCGTCTACCTCGCCAAGGACGAAGCGATCATCCTGCGCCACGCCAAGATGAGCGGCTTCCCGGCAACCAAGATCACGCAGGTGAAGCGCCTGTTCGATCCGACGACGGCTTATGCCGCCGCCTGACGGAGAGGGACGGGTCGTCGGCAATCAACTGCGAGCACGATCTGTCCTGACCTCTTATCGGTACAGCCTTTCGGGAGGGCCAGCACTGGCCCTCCCGATTCCATCGTTCAAAACAGAAGGAAGATACGACCATGACTATCCTTGGGCAGCAGCTCACGGCTCATCAATCTGCGCCCGGGCGCTTCTTCGCGGCGATCCTCGAAATCTGCCATTCCAGCAGAGGTTTGCTTGCTCGCATCGTCCGCATTCGCAGGGACCGCGCCAGGTTGGACGAGTTGCCGGATTATCTGCTGCGCGACATCGGCATCGAGCGCCCCGAAATTCGGTCGATCACCAGGTTCGGCCGCAGCGAGGACGGTAGTGCGTGAATTGAGAGGACGGAGTTCTTCGCCATTGGCAGGTTCCAGCGACTACCGCTCCAGGGCGCCCGCTTTAGCCAGACGCTCACGCCGACAATGCCGGCGCTGACGACACAAGTCGCCACGCTGTTCTCCTTCATGCTGCGATGAGTTCGCCACCGCAAACCTACGAGCTTGACATAAATACGTACGTACGTATTATCCACGAATGGCTAGACAATCCCTTCGCGAAAACCTTCTCGACGCCGGCTTCCGGACGATCTGGAATTATGGCTACTCGGCGGCCGGCGTGCGCGACATCGTCGCTGCGGCCGGTGCCCGGCCGGGCTCCTTCACCAATCACTTTGCCTCGAAGGAAGAGTTCGCCGGCGAGGTGCTGGAGCGCTATTTCACCTATGTCAGCGGGCTGGTCGAAAAAGCACTGGCAAACGACGGCACGCCGCCCGCCGGCAGGCTGCGCCGCTATCTCGACGTCATCACCTCAAAGCTCGAAGCTCATGACTGGGCGCGCGGCTGCATGATCGGCAATCTCAGCCTTGAGACGGCGGTTCACAGCGAGCCGCTCAGGCTGCGGCTGGTCGACATTTTCGAGCGCTGGCGCCAGCCATTCGCGGCCTGCATCGCCGAGGGTCAGGCGGCGGGCGAGATCACCAACTCATTCGATGCCGAGGACCTCGCCGATTTCCTGTTGTCGTCCTGGCAGGGCGCAATGCTGCGCATGAAGGTCGAGCGCAATCCGGAGCCGCTCGAGCGGTTCAAGAAGATCGTCTTCGGCACCGTGTTTGGGAAGGAGAAAGCGTGATGAATTCGAAAACTGACGGACAACGGACCGGCGCTGCCGCCCTGCGGCGTTCACAAGTCGCCGTGCTCGATTCCACCATCTCCTATCTTGAGGCCGGCGTGGCCGGTCCGGCTGTGCTGTTCCTGCACGGCAACCCGACCTCCTCATACATCTGGCGCAACATCATTCCGCATGTCGCGCAGGTCGGCCGCTGCATCGCGCCGGACCTGATCGGTTATGGTCAGTCGGGCAAGCCCGACATCGACTACCGCTTCTTCGATCACGTCCGCTATCTCGACGCCTTCCTCGAGGCTCTCGACATCAAGGATCTGGTGATCGTCGCCCAGGACTGGGGCACCGCGCTTGCGTTCCATCTCGCGGCAAGGCGGCCACAGCGCATTCTGGGACTTGCCTTCATGGAATTCATCCGGCCCTTCGAGCGCTGGGAGGATTTCCATCAGCGCCCGCAGGCACGCGAGCTGTTCAAGGCGCTGCGCACGCCCGGCGTCGGTGAGAAGCTGGTGCTGGAGGAGAACGTCTTCGTCGAGAAAGTGCTGCCGGCTTCCGTGTTGCGGCCGATGCGCGGGGAGGAAATGGCCGCTTACCGGGCGCCGTTTTCGACAACCCAGTCGCGCAAGCCGGTGCTGCGCCTGCCACGGGAATTACCGATCGAAGGCCAGCCCGCCGACGTCGCCGCCATAAGCGAGCACGATCACCGGGCGCTGCGGCTCTCCTCCTATCCAAAACTGCTTCTCGCGGGCGATCCCGGTGCTCTGATCTCGCCGCAGGGGGCTCAGCAATTCGCCGCGGGGCTGAAGAACTGCCGCTTCATCAATTTGGGCCCGGGCGCCCATTATCTGCAGGAAGACCATCCAGACGCCATCGGCAGCGCCATCGCCGGCTGGCTGCCGGAGATCGCGAGTGCGAAAAGCATGGCCGAACTGGCCTGAGCAGGGGTGGCAGGGCCGAGGTCTTCTCCCGCCCATGTCGACAGGCCGCCGCAGCGCTGGTAGAAGCGCCGCCTGTCACACGGAACTCCTGGAAGAAATGCCCGAGACCATACCTGAAGAGGTTGCGCGCCGCCGCACATTCGCGATCATCGCGCACCCCGACGCCGGCAAGACCACGCTCACCGAAAAGCTGCTTCTGTTCGGCGGCGCCATCCAGCTTGCCGGCGAGGTCAAGGCGAAGAAAGACCGCATCCAGACCCGGTCGGACTGGATGAAGATCGAGCGCGAGCGCGGTATCTCGGTCGTCACCTCGGTGATGACCTTCGAATATGACGACAATGTCTTCAACCTGCTCGACACGCCCGGCCACGAGGATTTCGCCGACGACACTTATCGCACGCTATCGGCGGTTGACTCGGCCGTCATGGTCATAGACGCCGCCAAGGGCATCGAGCCGCGCACGCTGAAACTGTTCGAGGTCTGCCGACTGCGCGACATCCCGATCATCACCTTCGTCAACAAGATGGACCGCGAGAGCCGCGACCCGTTCGAGATCCTCGACGAGATCGAGCAGAAGCTGGCGCTGGACACGGCACCCGTCACCTGGCCGATCGGCCGCGGCAAGACTTTTTCCGGCACCTATCACTTGGCGCAGAACGCCGTGCGCAAGAGCGACGACGAGAAGGAGCGCACCCCGGTCCACGGCCCGGATTCCAACCGCGTCGCCGGCCTTTTGCCGGAAAACGAGCGCAACGACTTCATCGAGGAGCTGGAGCTGGCGCGCGAGGCCTGCCGCCCGCTCGATGTCGACGCTTTTCGCGAGGGTCACCTGACGCCGGTCTATTTCGGGTCGGCGCTGCGCAATTACGGCGTGCGCGATCTGATCGAGGCGCTCGGCGCCTACGGGCCGCCGCCGCGTGCGCAGGAAGCCGATGAACGAACGGTCGAGGCGACCGAGGAGAAGATGACCTCCTTCGTCTTCAAGATCCAGGCCAATATGGATCCCAACCATCGCGACCGCATCGCTTTCGTGCGCGTCTGCTCGGGCAAGCTCGAGCGCGGCATGAAGGCCAAGCTGATGCGCACCGGCAAGCCGATGAGCCTGTCGGCGCCGCAGTTCTTCTTTGCCCGCACCCGCGTCACCGCCGACGAGGCCTTCGCCGGCGACGTCGTCGGCATTCCCAACCATGGCACGCTGCGCATCGGCGACACATTGACCGAAGGCGAGGAAATCCTGTTCCGCGGCGTGCCGAACTTCGCGCCGGAAATCCTACGCCGCGTCCGCCTTGGCGACGCGATGAAGGCCAAGAAGCTGAAGGAGGCGCTGCACCAGATGGCCGAGGAAGGCGTCGTGCAGCTGTTCTCGCCCGAGGACGGCTCGCCGGCGATCGTCGGCGTCGTCGGCGCGCTGCAGCTCGATGTGCTCAAGGAGCGGCTGAACATAGAATACACGCTTCCCGTGGATTTCGAGATGTCGCGCTTTTCCATCTGCCGCTGGATCTCGGCCGACGACAAGGCGGAGGTTCAGCGCTTCATCGAAGCGCATCGCGGCGACATCGCCCGCGACCTCGACAACGACCCGGTGTTCCTCGCCCAGCACGCCTTCTCGCTCAACTACGAAGCCGAGCGCTGGAAAGCGATCCGCTTCGCTGCGGTGAAGGATTACCAGGTGCGCGACAAAGCGGCTTGAGGCGCGGCGCTGCCTTCTCCCTCACATGAGGGGAGAAGGCAAGGCGCTCAGCCTTTCGCCGCCGCTTCCAGCTTGTCAATCTCGATCTTGCCCATCTGCATCATCGCGCTCATGACCCGGCCGGCCTTGGCCCTGTCCGGGTCCTGAAGCAGGCGCGGCAGTTGCTCCGGCACGACCTGCCAGGAAACGCCGAACTTGTCCTTCAGCCAGCTGCAGCGGCCGGGCTGGCCGCCGCCTTCGGTGAGTCTCGTCCAGAAATGGTCGACTTCATCCTGCGTCTTACAGTCGATCGACAGCGAGATCGCTTCGGTGAACTTGTATTGCGGCCCGCCGTTCAGCGCCTGGAAGGTCACGCCGTCGAGCTCGAACGAGGCCACCAGTACCTGGCCTTCCTGAGGATGGCCCTTGGGCCAGCGCGTCACGCTCAGCACCTTCGAATTCTCGAAGATGGAGATGTAATGGTTCATGGCCTCCTCGGCCTGGCCGTCGAACCACAGGAAGGTGGTGATCTTCTGCATGTCTTGCTCCTCGGACTTGTTCAGGTTGGTTTCATCTTCAAACGGCGCGCCGGCGATCTGGTGCCGTTTCCGTGCCGTCTGCCTCAAGGACGGACCGGCGGGGCGCGATCCGACAGCGATTTCAAATTTTCCTGAAGATTCGTGGCGCAGTGCAAAACTGTGGCAAGGCCGGACCTTGGTCGCTATAACCGCTGCCGACTGAAATTCAGCGCCGCCGCGCCGCGCTTGGCGAGGCCAGCCAGCAAGGACAATCCGATGCCTGCCTATCGTTCCCGCACCACCACCCATGGCCGCAACATGGCCGGCGCCCGCGGCCTGTGGCGCGCTACCGGCATGAAGGATTCGGATTTCGGCAAGCCGATCATCGCCGTGGTCAATTCCTTCACCCAGTTCGTGCCGGGCCATGTGCATCTGAAGGATCTCGGCCAGCTCGTCGCGCGCGAGATCGAGAAGGCCGGCGGCGTCGCCAAGGAGTTCAACACCATCGCCGTCGACGACGGCATCGCCATGGGCCATGACGGCATGCTCTATTCGCTGCCGTCGCGCGAGCTGATCGCCGACTCCGTCGAATACATGGTCAACGCGCATTGCGCCGACGCCATGGTCTGCATCTCCAATTGCGACAAGATCACGCCCGGCATGCTGATGGCCTCGTTGCGCCTCAACATCCCGACCGTCTTCGTCTCAGGCGGTCCGATGGAGGCCGGCAAGGTGGTGCTGGCCGGCAAGGCGCAGGCGCTCGACCTGGTCGACGCCATGGTTGCCGCCGCCGACGACCGTGTGTCGGACGAGGACGTCAAGGTCATCGAGCGCTCGGCCTGCCCGACCTGCGGCTCCTGCTCGGGGATGTTCACCGCGAACTCGATGAACTGCCTGACCGAGGCGCTGGGGCTCTCGCTGCCGGGCAACGGTTCGACTTTGGCCACCCACGCCGACCGCAAGCGCCTGTTCGTCGAGGCCGGCCATCTGATCGTCGATCTTGCCCAGCGCTATTACGAGCAGGAGGACGACAGCGCGCTGCCGCGCAGCATCGCGTCCAAGGGCGCCTTCGAAAACGCCATGGCGCTCGACATCGCCATGGGCGGCTCGACCAATACGGTGCTGCACATCCTCGCCGCCGCGCACGAAGGCGAGGTGGACTTCACCATGGAGGACATCGACCGGCTGTCGCGCAAGGTGCCGGTGCTCTGCAAGGTGGCGCCGGCCAAGGCCGACGTGCACATGGAGGACGTCCACCGCGCCGGCGGCATCATGGCGATCCTCGGCCAGCTCGACGCGGCTGGGCTGATCAACCGCGACCTGCCGACTGTTCATACTGCTTCCCTCGGCGAGGCGCTCGACCATTGGGACATCGCCCGCACTTCCGCCGAGAACGTGCGCGAGTTCTTTCGCGCCGCCCCCGGCGGCGTGCCGACGCAGGTCGCCTTCGGCCAGGACCGCCGCTGGGACGAGCTCGACACGAACCGCGAGACGGGCGTCATCCGCTCGGCCGAGCATCCCTTCTCCAAGGATGGCGGCCTCGCCGTGTTGAAGGGCAATCTGGCGCTCGACGGCTGTATCGTGAAGACCGCCGGCGTCGACGAGTCGATCCTGAAATTCACCGGCCCGGCCCGCGTCTTCGAAAGCCAGGACGCTTCCGTCAAGGCGATCCTCGGCAACGAGGTCAAGGCGGGCGACATCGTCGTCATCCGCTATGAGGGACCGCGCGGCGGCCCCGGCATGCAGGAGATGCTCTACCCGACCAGCTATCTGAAATCGAAGGGCCTCGGTAAAGCCTGCGCGCTGATCACCGACGGCCGCTTCTCCGGCGGCACGTCGGGCCTGTCGATCGGCCATGTCTCGCCGGAGGCGGCCGAGGGCGGGTTGATCGGGCTGGTTCAGGAAGGCGACACGATCGAGATCGACATCCCCAACCGCGGGATCCATCTCGCCGTCAGCGAGGCGGAGCTCGACGCGCGCCGCAAGGCAATGGCGGCAAAGGGCGCGGATGCGTGGAAGCCGACGGAAAAGCGCAAGCGCAAGGTGACGACGGCGCTGCGCGCCTACGCCGCCTTCGCCACCAGCGCCGACAAGGGCGCGGTGCGGCGCGTGCCGGAGTAGGCCAGTACGACCTCCCCTTCTCCCACAAGTGGGAGAAGGGAGAGCCCGCGCTACGGCATCAGCTGATACTCATAGAGCTTCTGATACAACCCACCCTGCTTCAGCAGCGTCTTGTGCGGGCCGCTTTCCTGCACCTTGCCGTTCTCCAGCACCACGATCGTGTCGGCCTGGTGCACCGTCGACAGCCGGTGCGCGATGACGATCGTCGTGCGCCCGACGGTGAGCTGCTGCAGCGCGTCGCGGAACAGCGCCTCCGACTCGGCGTCTAGCGCGCTGGTCGCTTCGTCGAGCAGCAGGATCTCGGCATTGCGCAGCATGGCGCGCGCGATCGAGATGCGCTGGCGCTGGCCGCCGGAGAGCAGCGAGCCGTTCTCGCCCACCTCCGTCTCATAGCCCTTGGCCATGGCGCTGATGAAGTCATGCGCGTTGGCCGCCTTGGCGGCGGCGATCACGTCCTCGTCGGTCGCATTCTCACGGCCGAGGCGGATGTTGTGCATGATCGTGCCGGCAAACAGGAAAGTATCCTGGCTGACATAGGCGATCTTCTGCCTGACCGAATCGAGCGTGGCGAAGGAGATGTCCTGGCCGTCGAACTCCACCTTGCCGCTTTGCGGGTCGTACATGCGCATGATCAGGTTGAGGATCGTCGACTTGCCGCTGCCGGAAGGCCCGACCAGCGCCGTCATCTTGCCGGCCGCGAGCGTCAGGTTGAAACCTTCGAACACCGGCGGGCTCTCCGGATAGGCGAAGCTGACATTGTCGAACCGGATTTCGCCAGGACCGGGCTGCAACGGCTCGGCGTTGGGCTTTTCGGCCAGCGTCAGCGGCCGGTCGCCGAGTTGGAACATCATGCGCACGCCGACGATGCCGGTTTCCAGCGAAATGCGTACGCGAGCGAGGCGCTTTGCCGGCTCATAGGCCAGGAGCAGCGCCGCGATGAAGGCCATGATGTTGCCCGGCATCTGGCCGCCTTCCAGCACCAGGAATCCGCTGACGAAGACGGCGCCGGCGATCGCCAGACCGGCAAGCGTTTCCATCACCGGACTGGTGGCCGCCTCGAGCGTCGCAATGTTGTTGGCGCGGTTCTCGACGTCGGCAACTGCCTTGTACATGCGCTTGCGCATCGCGCCTTCGAGATTGAA
Source organism: Mesorhizobium silamurunense (assembly GCF_014843825.1). Lineage (GTDB taxonomy): Bacteria > Pseudomonadota > Alphaproteobacteria > Rhizobiales > Rhizobiaceae > Mesorhizobium > Mesorhizobium silamurunense. The sequence goes on along the minus strand of NZ_JHQR01000198.1, from coordinate 12,559 downwards.
GGATTTGACGACGCGCACGCCGATCGCCGTTTCCTGCATCACATGCACGATCTGGGCGAGCGATCGGAATTCCATCTTGGCGATCTGTCGGACACGTTTCAGGATGCGGTTGACGCCGTAGACCGCAACCGGTCCGACGACGAAGCAGATCAACGATAGCGCCGGCTGCTCCCAAACCATCACCACTACCAGCACGATCAACGTCACCAGGTCGCGCACATAGGACGTTACGACGAGGTCGAGCACGCTGCGCGCGGCCTGCGCGTTGTTGGTCATGCGGGTGATCAGGTCGGACGACGAGGTCGAATGGTAGAACTCGATGCCTTGCGCGAGGATCCGGTCATAGATCTTGCGCTGTCGGTCGGCGATGATCGCGTTGCCGACCCGGCTCATGAAATAGGACTGTACAAAAGTTGCGAGGCCCTTGAGCAGAAAGATCGCGGCCACCCCAACGGCAATCAGGTTGACGCGATCAGCTCTCTTGTAGACCACGAATTCGTTGGTGATCTCCTTCAGGATCCAGGCGCTGGCGCCCGTCATGGCGGCCACCACCAGCATCGACACAATGGCTGCGCCATAGCCGAATTTGTGCTCCCGGAAGGATTCCTTCACCAGCCTTGCGACAAGGCGCTGGTTCTCCGTCGAGCGGAAGAAACGAAACAACGGCCGATCCCATGCCTGGCTTGAGCGATTTCGGATTCGCCACGAAGGCGCGAGGCGGCTTATAGAGCGAGTTGCCGCCGGATGGAACCATGCGCCGTCAAGACAAGGAAACGGCTGCGGTGGGATGTCTTTTCGGCCATGATGACGGCCGGTTCTAGAGAGGGATGACGACAGATGGATTTCGACCTCATCGTGCGCGGCGGCACGCTGCCGGACGGCAGGATTGCCGATATCGGCATCACCGGCGAGACCATCCAGGCGATCGAGCCACAGTTGCAAGGCTCCGCACGGACCGAGATCGACGCGCGCGGCGATCTTGTCTCGCCGCCCTTCGTCGATCCGCACTTCCATATGGACGCCACGCTCTCCTACGGCATTCCGCGCATCAACGCTTCCGGCACGCTGCTCGAAGGCATCGCGCTCTGGGGCGAGCTGAAGCCGCTCTTGACGCATGAGGCCGTGCGCGACCGGGCGCTCGCCTATTGCGACTGGGCGGTGTCGATGGGCCTGCTTGCCATCCGCAGCCATGTCGATGTCTGCGACGACCGGCTGCTCGCCGTCGAGGCGCTGCTCGACGTGAAGAAGACCGTCGCGCCCTATATCGATTTGCAGCTGGTCGCCTTTCCGCAGGATGGGCTCTACCGCTCGCCGACGGCGCGCGAGAATACGATCCGCGCGCTGGATATGGGCGTCGACATCGTCGGCGGCATCCCGCATTTCGAGCGCACCATGGCCGACGGCACGCGCTCGGTGACGGAGCTCTGCGAGATCGCCGCCAAACGCGGTCTGATGGTCGATATGCATTGCGACGAGACCGACGACCCGCTGTCGCGCCATATCGAGCAGCTCGCCTACGAAACGCAGCGCCTCGGCCTGCAGGGCAGGGCGGCCGGCTCGCACCTCACCTCCATGCATTCCATGGACAATTACTATGTCTCGAAGCTCTTGCCGCTGATTGCCGAAGCCGGCGTCTCGGCGATCCCCAATCCGCTGATCAACATCATGCTGCAGGGCCGCCACGACACCTTTCCGAAGCGACGCGGCCTGACCCGGGTGAAGGAGATGCTGGCGCTCGGCATCCGCGTCGGCTGGGGCCAGGATTGCGTGCTCGACCCCTGGTATTCGCTGGGCACCGCCGACATGCTCGACGTCGCCTTCATGGGCCTGCACGTCGCCCAGATGTCGAGCCCGGCCGACATGGCGCGCTGTTTCGACATGGTCACCAACGTCAACGCCGCCATCATGGGCCTAGATCATCTCGGCCTTGCGGTCGGCAAGCGGGCCAGCCTCGTCGTGCTCGATGCCGGCAACGCCATCGAAGCGGTACGTCTTCGCCCGGAACGCCTTTGCGTCATCGCCCGAGGCAAGGTGGTCGCGGAACGGACGAAGCAGGAAACGCGGCTGTCGATCGCCGGCCGCCCAGCGCAGGTGAACAGGCGGCACAAGTCCACTTAGTGTCTCCGCGTGGAGCAGGGGACGAAGCGACACGCAAAGCCGTGACATGGTCGAAGAATGCGGCGTGCAACGTGAGATTTGTAGCATTTCCCCCTCTGCCCGGCCGGGCAGAGGGGGGCGCTGTCCCGCCGGCCTCTCAAAGTTTCTGCATCACCGCAACGCCCCTGCACAGTGCTACTAGAACCAGCCGATTTCCGCCGCTGGTCTTACCGGTTCCCCGAATTTCACTCGTCAAACCGCCGGCTTGCAGCTAGGGAGCCGCATGGTTCAGACCGTTGCGCGCAATTTTACGATCAGGAACGTCCTGCTCGCCGGCATCCTCTTGATGCTGGCCGGCGACTTCATGTTCGCGCTGAACGACGCGATGGGCAAATGGCTGGTCGCCTCCTTCTCGGTCGGCGAGGTGGTGCTGATCCGCTCCATCGGCGCCTTCTTCGTGCTTGGACCGATGATCGCCAACCAGGGCGCGGGCAAGCTGTTTCAGATGGAACGGCCGCTGCTGCAGTTCCTGCGTGTGGTGGCGACGACGCTCGACACCGGGCTGTTCTACGCCGCCGTCGTCTATCTGCCGCTCGCCGACGTGATGAGCTTCTACATGGCCGGCCCGATCTATGTCGCGGCGCTCTCGCATCTTTTGCTCGGCGAAAAGGTCGGCTGGCGACGCTGGCTGGCAATCCTGGTCGGCTTCTGCGGCGTGCTGATTATCCTCAAACCCTCGTCGGCGGCGTTCTCGCTGTCGTCGACCTATGCGCTGATCGGCAGCGTCGCCTTTGGCTTCGCCATCATCCTCGGCCGGCGTTTGCGTGGAACGAGTGACACGACGCTTGTCACCTGGCAGACCATCGGCACATTGATTGTCGGCGGCGCGCTGACCATCGGCGCCTGGCGCACGCCGACCGCGCTCGATTCCGGCGCCATGCTGTTGCTCGGCGTCGTCTCCTGCGCCGCTCATCTGATGATCACCAGGGCGCTCAAGCTGGCGCCTGCCTCGACGCTGGCGCCGTTGCACTACAGCCTGCTTCTGTGGGCCATTGTCTTTGGCCTGGTTTTCTTCGGCGATGTGCCGAGCCCGCGCATCCTCGCCGGTTCGGCAATCGTCGTGCTCGCCGGCATCTTCATCTTCCACCGCCAGAAGGTGGTGGAAACCGTCGTGCCGCCGGAAAACGTGCCGAAGGGCGTGAACTGAACCTCAGGATTTTTCCGCTGCTCAGCCAGCCCGCACAGCTCCAAGGTGCCGTGAAAACTCCGGCGTCTCCATTAGCGCCTTGCAGCGGGCGAAGCGGCCGTCGGCATAGGCGCGGAAATCGTCGACCGGATTGTTGTTGGCGAGCTGGATCAGCCCCCAAAGCGTCCAGAGCAGGTCGCACATCGCCTTGTAGATGACGACGCGGCCGCGCTCCGCCGGCTTCGCCTCGCCGCCGAAATAAGCGCGCAGCAGTTCCTCGTCCTGGCCCGTATCGAACTTGCCTTCGACCGAGAGATCGCCGAGGTCCCACAGCGGATCGTTCATGCCGGAATATTCCCAGTCGACGATCCACATTCGCTCGCCAGTATCGAGGAAGTTCTCGCAGAGCGGATCGCAGTGGCAGGCGGCGAGATGGATCGGATGGGCGGCAAGTGCTTCTCGCACCACTGCGGCCTCGCGCACCACGTCATGATAGCCGATGGGCAGCGCCACATCCTTGGTCGACAGGACCTTCAGATAGTCGTCGATCATCGCGAATAGCTCGAAGCGGAATGGAAAGACGGCGCCGGACAAATGCAGCTTGCGGAAGGCCTCGCCCGCGCGGGCCGGGCTGCCCTGTCTGGCCTTGAATTTCTCCGGCGACATTGTTTCCGCGCCGGTGATGAAGCGTGTCGCCATCAGGCCTGACGCGGGATCGACATAGAGCACGTCGGGGCTGACGCCGGCCTTGGCCGCCTCGCGCGCCGCCACCGCCTCGTTGGCGCGGTTGATATATTCCTCCGTGCCTTTGCCGGGAATGCGCAGGCAGAGCCCGCCTGCCCTGTAGACACGGTTGGTAAGGCCGCCCAGCCGCTCAAGCGGACCCTCGTACCCGGCAAGCACCGGAATGGCGGCCAGCGCCGCGCGCGCCTCGTCCATCGTCATCCCCCTTTACCATCACGCCATGTTTTACGGCGGAACGGTTCCACAGTTTTTGCCGCTTGGCTACCATGGGACGACGCGAATCGGCGGCGGGAACGGCAATGACGGACGGCAAGCACAACAGCGCGCTCGGCGCGGCGTACGCGGCGACGCAGCCGGAGGAAGTGGCGGCGATCTATGACCGCTGGTCCGAGACCTATGACGCCGACATGTCGGCGGCGGGCTATCGCCACCCGACGATCTGCCTGGCGCTGCTTGCCCGCCATCTGCCACGCGGCGCCGAACCTTTGCTCGATGCCGGCGCCGGCACCGGCCTGATCGGCGAATGGCTGGCCATCACCGGTTACCCACAAGTCGAGGCGCTCGACATCTCGCAAGGCATGCTGGACAAGGCAGGGGCGAAGGGCGTCTACACGGCCCTGCATTGCCTGGCGCTCGGCGATGACTTACCCTTCGCCGACGGCGCCTATGCCGGCATCGTCTCGGCTGGCGTGTTCACCTCGGGCCATGTCGGGATCGAAGGCCTGGACGAGTTGATCCGCATCTGCCGCCCGGGCGGCATCATCGTGCTGACGGTCAAGAACACGCTGTGGCAGGCCGGCTTTGCGGAGCGGATCGGCGAGCTCGAGGCGACGGGCGCCATTACCCGCATCGAAGAGACTCGTCCCTATGCCTCGATGCCCGGCAAGGCCGACACGGTGCCGAGCCGTGGCCTGGTGCTGCGCGTCGGCTGAGCCGCTTTCCCTGGATTAAGCCCTAATTTTCTCTCCCGCCGGATCGTACATCGGCTCGAGATGGATTTTTGCCGGCGTGCGATCCATCGCCACGACCAGCTCGCAGTCCCCTGAGGCGAGGAAATCGTCGCTGACGCCGTCGGCGTTGCGCACATAGCCGTAGCCGATGTTCTTGCCCAGCGTGTAGCCATAGCCGCCGCTGGTGAGATAGCCGACCGGCTCGCCGTTGCGCAGGATCGTCTCGCGCCCAACCAGAACGACCTCCGGATCGTCGACCGTGAAGCCGGCAAAGCGTTTTGCCAGCGGCTTGCCGGCCGCGTTCTCCAGCGCCCGCCGTCCGACGAAGTCGGTGTTCTTCCTGAGCTTCACCGCCCAGCCGAGACCTGCTTCCTGCGGCGTGTCGTTTGGCGTGATGTCGGAGCCCCAGGCGCGGTATCCCTTCTCCAGCCGGAGCGATTCCAGCGCCCGGTAGCCGACGGGACGGATGTCACGCTGTTTTCCCGCCGCCATCAGCGCATCGAAAATTTCGCCTGTGGCGGCGATCGGCACATGCAACTCCCAGCCGAGCTCGCCGACATAGGTCACCCGCAGCGCCCGGACGGTGTGGCCGGCAATCGCGATCTCGCGCGCGTGGCCGAAGGGGAAGGCGGCGTTCGAGACATCCGCACCCGTCACCGCCGACAGCACGTCGCGAGCGCGTGGCCCCATCAGCGACAGCGTGCCGAAATCCTCGGTAACGTCTCTCAGTGTCGCGTCGAGCCCCTGGCCGATATGGTCGCCGATCCATGAAAGATCGTGTGTTCGGAAGCCGGTGCCGGTAACGATGTAGAACCGGTCCTCGCCGAGCCGCGCCACCGTGAGGTCCGCCTCGATGCCGCCGCGCGTGTTGAGAAGCTGCGTGTAGGTCAGCCGCCCGACCGGCTTGTCGATGTCGTTGGCGCAGATCCAGTCGAGCGCCTTCAGCGCGTCGGCGCCGGTCATCTCGAATTTAGCAAAGGAGGATTGGTCGAATATGCCGACCTTCTCGCGCACATGGCGGTGCTCGTCGCCGACCGGGGCAAACCAGTTCTGCCGGTCCATCGAATAGATGTCTTCAGGCTCGATCCCTTCCGGCGCGAACCAGTTCGGCCGCTCCCAGCCGAGTTTCGAGCCGAATATGGCGCGGTGTGTCTTCAGCCGCTCGTAGAGCGGCGAGACGATGCGTGGCCGGCCGGAAAGATATTCCTCATGCGGAAAGCCGATCGTGTAGTGCTTGCCATAGGCTTCCAGCGTGCGGTCGCGGACCCAGTCGCGGTCGCGATGCAGGCCGGAAAAGCGCCTGATATCGACCACCCAGAGGTCGAGCGGCGCCTCGCCGTCGACCACCCATTGCGCCAGCACCCAGCCGGCGCCGCCGCCGGACGCGATGCCGAAGGCGTTGAAGCCGGCGCCGACGAACATGTTGGCGCATTCGGGCGCGACGCCCAGGATGAAATTGCCGTCCGGCGTGAAGCTTTCCGGCCCGTTGATCATCTGCTTGACGCCGGCGTTGGCCAGCGCCGGCACCCGCTCGATCGCCTGGGCCATGTGCTGCTCGAAGTGATCGTAGTCGTCGTCGAACAGGCGGAACTCCCAATCGTTGGGAACGTCCCCCGTCGTCCAGGCCTGCGGGTTCGGCTCGTAGCCGCCCATCACCAGCCCGCCGACCTCCTCCTTGAAATAGGTGCGGCGGTCGGGATCGCGGATCGTCGGCGCGTCGTTGGCGAGCCCCTCGATCTTCTCGGTGATGATATACTGGTGCTTGACCGGCTGCAGCGGCACGTTGATGCCGGCCAGGGCGCCGACCTGCCTTGCCCACTGTCCGGCGCAGTTCACCACCTTGTCGCAGGCGATGTCGCCCTTTTCGGTCTTCACCGCGGTGATGCGGCCCTCCTTCATCTCGAAGCCGGTGACGCGCACGCCCTCGAAAAGTTTTGCCCCATGCATGCGCGCGCCCTTGGCGAGCGACTGCGTGATGTCGGATGGGCTCGCCTGGCCATCGGTCGGCAGCCAGGAGGCGCCGACGAGGTCGCCGGTTTCCATCAGCGGCCACATGCGCTTCACCTCGGCCGGCGACAATAGCTGCATGTCCATGCCGAAGCTCTTGGCGGTGGTCGCCAGCCGCTTGAACTCGGTCCAGCGGTCGGTGTTCGTCGCCAGCCGCAAACAGCCGGTCATCTTCCAGCCGGTCGCCAGCCCGGTTTCGGCTTCAAGGCCCTTGTAGAGCTCGACCGAATATTTGAGCACGCGGGTGATCGAAGCCGAGGAGCGCAACTGCCCGACCAGCCCGGCTGCGTGCCAGGTCGAGCCCGAGGTCAGTTTGCCCTGTTCGAGCAGCACCACCTCGGCCTTGTGGTCGCGCGCCAGATGATAGGCGGTCGAGCAGCCGATGATGCCGCCGCCGATGACGACGATCCCGGCATGGCTGGGCAAGGTCATGGCTTTGTTCCGTATTTCGTCCGGTAGTTTTCCAGCGCCGCGTCGAGCCGCACGAGGTTCTCCTCGGTATAGGCGACGTAGTCGATGCCGGGCGCGTCGAGATAGAGTTCGGAGACCATGCTCCACATCGCCTCGCGCAGCAGCGAGGCGCATTGCATGGCGGCATGCGACCGCCGGATTTCGCTATCCGGCTCCTTCATGAAATAGGCGGTCAGGAAGGCGAAGGACTCGTCGTCGTTCATGCCGGCATTGGAGGCAGCGCCCGCGAGGTCGAACATGGCCGTGTTGAAGCCTGCATATTCGAAATCGATCAGCCACAGCCTTTTACCGTCGTCGAGGATGTTGGCCGGCAAAAGATCATTGTGGCCGAAGACGATCGGTAAAAGCTTCTGCGCCCGTTCGAGCTCGTCCGCTAGCGTAAGATAGCGCGGCAGCTCCTCCTTCTTGCGGCTGCCGCCTTCGTCCAGCGTGCGGGCGTAATCACGGATGACGTGGAACACCCAGAACATGAAACCCGGTCCGGAGACGTGGTTGGGCATCTCGCGGTGGAAGCCGCGCAACAGCGCCGCCACGCGGCCGAGATCGGCGCGCACGTCCTCGGCGAGGAAGGTCCTCGCGCCGAGGAATTCTGTCACTAGAATTCCGGGCTCGGCATAATGCACGGCCGGCGCGAAGCCAGCCGCATGCGCCGCCCGCGCCGTCATCACCTCGCGCTCGCGAAAGACATGATGGAACGGGAAGTCCTGGCCGAAGCGCACCACATGCCGTCCGGCGGCGTCCGTGACGACGTAATTGGCGTTGCTGAGGCCGCCCGGCAGCGGCTCGATCTCGACGCTGCCGCTCCAGCAGGGCAGGGCGCGGATGCGGTCTTCGGCGATTGCGGGGGCGCTCACGGGTTCGTTCCTGCTTCAGCCGGTTTTCGACAAGGCACCGGTTTCTGACAAAGCGATGATTGAGAACAGAAAAAGCCTCGTCGGTGCGGAACGCCGGGATCGATATCCCACACCGCACCGACGAGCCCCTTGGCCAGGTTTAGGATCCCGGCATCCGCCCCCGCGGATTCGAAAAAAGCTCGCGCCAGGCACGTTCCAGAAAATCTGGTCGGTCGATTGCGGCTCTGCCATCACCCTCCTGCGGCAGTTCCGAGCCTGTCACTGCACCAATCTCACGCCAGCGTGATGTTGCTGTCAATAAAAAGCTGTGACCTTTTTTGGGTGTTTTGCCCGAAAATATAAGCAATTCCTTTAAAAGCGCTAGGAATGCCTTAGAATCGGTCAGAATTCCCGGATATCCACATGATCCATTCGAAACGGCATGGCGAGATCCTGCGGCTCCTCAACGAGGAGGGCACCATCACCATTGCCAGCCTGGCCGAGCGCCTGGGCGTGTCGCTGGAGACGGTACGGCGCGATGTCAGGCCGCTCACCGACGAGGGATCGATCCTGAAGATGCACGGCGCCGTCAGCCTGCCGTCGATGGCGGGAGAAGCGCCGTTCGAACGCCGCATGCGCGAGAATGCCGAGGCAAAGCGCCTGATTGCCCGAATGGTCGCGGCCACCATCCGCGACGGCGAGTCGATCATGCTCGACACCGGCACCACCACGTCCTTCCTGGCGCGCGAGCTGCTCGGCCATCGACGGCTGACGGTGGTCACCAACTCGTCCGACATCGCCCGCACGCTGGCGACCGTGAACGGCAACAAGGTCTATATGGCCGGCGGCGAATTGCGCAGCGATTCAGGCGCTGCCCTCGGCGTCACGGCGATCGAGTTCGTCAGCCGCTTCTCGGTCAGCCACGCCGTGATCTCCATCGGCGCGGTCGACGCGGTCGCGGGCCTGACCGACTACGAGCTGGAGGAGGCCGAGTTCGCCCGCATGGTGCTGTCGCGCGGCCAGCGCTCGCTGGTCATCACCGACCATACCAAGTTCGGCCGGCAGGGGCTGGTTCAGGTCTGCGGCTTCGACGGTTTTTCCGAACTTGCCACCGACCAGTCGCCGCCGCGCGACATCGCCGCCGCGCTCAGCCAGGCCGGAGCGCGGCTTAGCATTGCGGCGGCCTAGAGCAATTCCGGGAAAAGTGTGTCGCGGTTTTCCGTCCGGAATTGCGCAAAGCAAAGAGATAGAGCGGCTCGACGTTTCCGTGAAACGGTGAGCCGCTCGAGCGCGACACGGACAAAGCCGACCGCCGGCTTTCCTTCTATGCCGCGCCAGTGTTTAGTTCGGCCATGGCCTTCACCATCCGCCAACTCCAGTTCTTCGTCGCCGTCGCCGAGCAGGGCACGGTCTCCGGCGCCGCGCAGAACCTTTCGATCTCGCAATCCTCGGTCACCGAGGCGATCAAGGAGCTGGAGAGCGATCTCGGCGTCGAACTGTTCGAGCGTCATCCGCGCGGCCTGAACATCACCCACAAGGGTCACCAGTTCCTGCGCCACGCGACAAAGATCCTGGCCGATGTTTCCGACGCGCGTCGCGCCTTCCTCGGCGATCAACTGACGGCGGGCGGGCGGCTCCAGCTCGGCGTCACCTCGCTGGTTGCCGGCTATGTGCTCTCCGACCTGCTGGCGCGCTACCGCCGCGCCTATCCGAGCGTCGAAGTCTCAGCCATCGAGGACAATGGCGACTATCTCGAACACCTTCTGGTCGGCGGCAAGCTCGACATCGCCGTCATGGTCACCTCGAATTTGCGCGACCGCACCGCGCTGCAGTCCGAAATCCTCGAGGTCTCGGCCTATCGGCTTTGGCTGCCGCTCAGCCATAAGCTCGCCAGCGCCGATATCATCAGTATCGGCGACATTGCGTCCGAGCCGCTGATCATGCTCACCGTCGACGAGATCGAGGAAAACACCGGCAAGCTGCTGTCGGCGATTGGCGCGAGACCCCATGTCGCCTTCCGCACCCGCTCCGTCGAGGCGGTGCGCAGCCTTGTCGCCACGGGGGCCGGCGTGGCGCTCCTGCCCGATCTCGTCTACCGCCCCTGGTCGCTGGAAGGCGACCGCATCGAATCCCGCGATATCTCCGGTTCGCTTCCGGTGGTCCAGGTCGGCATGGTCTGGCGCCGCGGTTCCGGTCTGCCGCAGGCCGCGCGCGACTTCATCGGCCTTGCCCAGTCGCAGCGCATGTTCCGGCAGCGGCTCTGAATTATCTATCGGAAAATCCGATATCGCCTTTCTGATAAATGAATTTGCGAAACCGGATTTTTCACAGCACCTTTCGCCCAGGAAACAAAGCCGCTCGGGAACGCGGCTGTCAGGGCAGTTAGAGCTCTGGCGTTCAGGTTTGCGCATGATCCTTTCCGAAAACCGGACCGGTTTCGGGGTCATGCGCCAAAATGGGAGATCGATGATGAATGCATTCCTGAAGTCATGCACGGCGTTGACGGTTGCGCTGACCTTCTCGGGTCAGGCGATCGCCCAGGTCAAGGAGCTCGGCAAGGGCGAGGGCGAGCTCAATATCGTTGCCTGGCCGGGCTATATCGAGCGCGGCGAGACCGACAAGAACTATGACTGGGTGTCCGCTTTCGAGAAGGAGACCGGCTGCAAGGTCAACGTCAAGACCGCCAACACGTCGGACGAGATGGTCTCGCTGATGAACGAGGGCGGCTTCGACCTGGTGACGGCTTCGGGTGATGCTTCGCTGCGCCTCGTCGCCGGCAAGCGCGTGCAGCCGATCAACACGGACCTCATCAAGAGCTGGAAGACGGTCGACGACCGCCTGAAGGAGGCGCCCTGGTTCACCGTCGACAAGGTGCATTACGGCGTTCCCTACCAGTGGGGCCCGAACATCCTGATGTACAACACCGATGTCTTCAAGGAAGCGCCCAAGAGCTGGAACGTCGTCTTCGAGGAGATGAAGCTGCCCGACGGCAAGTCGAACAAGGGCCGGGTGCAGGCCTATGACGGCCCGATCCACATTGCGGACGCCGCCAACTATCTGATGTTCCACAAGCCGGAACTGGGCATCAAGGACCCGTACGAACTCAACGAAGACCAGTACAAGGCGGCGCTCGACCTGCTGCGCACGCAGCGCACGCTGGTCGGCCGCTACTGGCACGATGCCGCGATCCAGGTGGACGACTTCCAGAACGAAGGCGTGGTAGCCTCCGGCTCGTGGCCCTATCAGGTGAACACGCTGGTCGCCGCCAAGAAGCCGGTCGCCTCGACCGTGCCGGAAGAGGGCGTCACCGGCTGGGCCGACACCACCATGATGGAAGCGGACGCCGCCCATCCGAACTGCGCCTATATGTGGCTCGAGCACTCGCTCTCGCCCAAGGTCCAAGGCAACGTCTCGTCCTGGTTCGGCTCGCTGCCGGTGGTGCCCGCCGCCTGCAAGGCCAATGAGCTGCTCGGCGACGAGGGCTGCAAGACCAACGGCTACGACAATTTCGACAAGATCAAGTTCTGGAAGACGCCGGTCTCGAAATGCGCCAGCCAGAACGACCAGTGCGTGCCCTATTATCGCTGGGTGTCGGACTATATCGGCGTCATCGGCGGGCGGTGATCTTCCTTACCCTCCCCCTTGTGGGGAGGGTCGACGCGTAGCGTCGGGGTGGGGTTAGTGCGGCAGTTTTCGTGCCAATCAGACCCCTACCCGCGGCTGCGCCGCGACCTCCCCACAAGGGGGAGGTAGGGTGCCGCGCGAGCTAGCGAGCCGCTTTACTATCCGAAGCGGTGCAGGCGACGTCAAAAGACCAACCAGCAACTGACTGACAGGGCCCATGACCTCCGCCGTTTCCTTCAAACAAGTCTCGCGCCATTTCGGCAGCGTGCGCGCCGTCGACGCGGTCGATCTCGAGATCGCGCCGGGCGAGTTCTTCGCCATGCTCGGCCCGTCTGGCTCCGGCAAGACGACCTGCCTCAGGCTGATCGCCGGCTTCGAGCAGCCGACGGCAGGCTCGATCTCCATCTTCGGCGAGCGTGCCGAGGGCGTCCCGCCCTACCGCCGCAACGTCAACACCGTGTTCCAGGACTACGCGCTGTTCCCGCATCTGAATGTGCTCGACAATGTCGCCTACGGCCTGATGGTCAAGGGCGTCGGCAAGGCTGAGCGGCTGAAGGCTTCGGAAGAGGCGCTCTCGCTGGTGCGGCTGTCGGGCTATGGCGCCCGCCGCCCCGGCCAGCTCTCCGGCGGCCAGCGCCAGCGCGTCG
>NZ_JHQR01000196.1 GCF_014843825.1 Mesorhizobium silamurunense | reverse complement strand
GAAGCAAGGCCCTGCGAAAGACGTCAAAACGCCGGAGACACGGAAAGGCTCGATAGCGCTTGACCTCAACATGCCGAATAGAGAAGTGTCTCGGGCGCCGTTTCACGCTTTTTCTGGAACTGCTTTAGTCTTCAGCCTCTGAGGCCGGCACTCCGTTGGCGGGGATCTTGCGGAAGTTTCTGCTCTCGACATCGATAATGGCTCCGCAGCCCGGGCATTCCACCTGCGTGTGCGCGCGCAGCCAGCCGACGCTCTTGCGCGACTCATAGGCGCAGTCCGTGCAAACGACGCCTATCTCGTCGTCCTCGAGCGATCTGTCGGTCTCCACGGATTTGCCGCTCAGATCAACAGATGGCGCGCTACCGTCTCGCGGTCGCGCCGTCGCATTCCGCTCGTGTCGTTGTCGATCCAGCGCCGCGCTTCGGTTCGCGGTTCTGTTCCGACGGCGCCACCCTCATTTTTCCATTGAGCGAGTGCGTCCTGGTACGAGTCCAAGCGTTTTACGTATGCGCTCAGGATCGCGCGCAAATGCGTTTCCGAATCTCCATCGAAGCGTTCGGCAAGAAAGCGTGCGGCAGCCGTTCGGCGGCGGCTGCCGTGGATCAAAGTTGGGCGAACCTCGGCGAGAATTTTCTCGATCGCCGTTATTTGCTCGGTTGTCGGGTAGGCGGAAGACATGGCGTCCTCCTTCTTGTTGGGGCTAGGGCACCCTGGCCGCCCTCTGTCGGCATCGCCCATTGCAGAAGCTGCTGACGCGTGACGATACGCCTGTTGCGGATGAATGACGATGGCCAGTCGGGAAATAGTTGGCGGATGCCGGTCCAGCCGTCTCCTTGCCCGAAGAAGCGTTCTGTGTTTTCTCCCCCGAACATTAGGAAAGGCTTGTGGATGAGAATCGCAATGATCGTCGCGCTGGCCGCGACGCTGGCTGGATGTGTGACCTCTCCGGTCGACTACGGAACGAAGCTTTCGCAGCAGGACCCTAAATGGGCGTCGCCGGGTTGCCAGCAGGCCCGCATGGCGGCTTCGGACTACGACGCGCGCGAAAAGGAGCACCCCGGCTGGGGTTTTGGCGTCCTGCTCGGCCCGTACAGCATGGGGCTGGTGGCGTCCATCAAGGAGCACGAGCAGCAGCAACGCAAGCTGTTCGCCCGCCAGGTGCACTTGCAGTGCTCAAGCCTGCCGCTGCCAAAGGAACTGGAGGGCGCGCCAGAGGCCATCAAGCCGACGAAATATCCCTAAGCGTCACGACCCGCGCGCTGACGCGCAGGAATAGGTGAGGATCGCGACGCCGGTATCGGTCGCGACCTGGTTCGACAATTCGAGCTTCGCCAAGGCCGGCGCGGCATCGAAAAAACGGAATCCTTCGCCTAGGACCAACGGATGGATCATCAGCACGAGTTCATCGATCAACCGGTCCTGCATCAGCCAACCCACCAGCCTGCCGCTGCCGAAAACGATCAACGGCCTCCCATGGCTTGCCTTGAGCTCGCCGACCGTCTGCCCGGCCTCGCCGGCGAGCAGCGTCGAATTCTCCCAGCGCGGCTCGTAGCCAGGATCGTGGGAAGCGACGAATTTCCGCACGCCAGTGAGCGCCCGCGTCATCGGACTGGTGGGCTGCCTGACGAACCAGGCCTTCATAGAGGTCTTCGTAGGTGGTTCTGCCTGCTAGCAGCGACCATCCTGCGCTCATGCAGCGGCCGATGATCTCCTGCATCTTCCGGTCGCTCCCGGGAATGGACCAGCCGCCATGCCCGAAGCCATTGCGGGTGTCCTCATCGGGACGTGCGGGCGCCTGGTACACACCTTCGAGGGTCAGATGCTCGATGGCGACAATCCGTGCCATTTCCGTCAGTCTTCGTCCCATGCGGTCAGCAGCGGGCCTTCGCTGCCGTAGACCGGGTCCTTCTCCGGGCGGCCGACCTTCGGGATCGTGCGCAGCGCCTCGGCGTGCTGTTCGGCGCGCGTGCACAGATCATAGGTGCCGAAGGGCGGATAGGCGCCGACGACGAGCAAATCGGATGACGAGGACAGGCGCTGGTGGCCGGTGCCGGCCGGCAGGATGGCAACGTCGCCGGCCTTGACGGTCAGCACCTCACCCTTGTCGCCGCCGAAGCGTACTTCGGCCGTGCCTCGCGCGATGCCCAGCACTTCGTGGATGCGCGAATGGTAGTGAACGTAATCGTAGATGCCGTTGCGCCAGCCGTCGCCCCAGCCATTCGTGCTGAAGAGATCCTCGAACACGGAAGCCAGATCGACACCGTTCGGCAGCCTCACGGCGCCAGGATAGACGAGCATCGGCCAGCGGGGATTGTTGGGCACAAGGCCGTCATCCGCGAAGCGGAAGGTGAGCGGTTCCCGCCGCTCGACAAGCTCGGTCAGCTTCGCGTGTCCTGGCATGCCGTGACCTTTCCGCTTCTTCGCTCGAACCCGCTCCAGCCAGCCGGTGCCGACCGGTCTCAACCAGCGGCGGCGCGCTTTGTTCCCGGACTTGTCGCGCGCGCCTTGGCGCGGAGCACGAGCGCGATGGAGAAATCGGGAAGCGCTGCCGCCGCGACGGCGAAGAAGACGAACTGCAGCCCGGCCGACGCGGCGATGAGCCCGAGCGCCGGACTGCCGAAGCCGAGCGCCACGTCGAGGAAGGCAGTGTAGAGTCCCATGGCAAGGCCGCGGCTGCCTGGCGGAAGATGGCTTACGGCCTCGGCCCCGAGACCGGGATAGACCAGCGAGTAGCCGAGGCCGGTCAGGCCCGCTCCGATGGCGGCGAGAACAGGCCCGGGCGCAAGCCAGATCAGCACGAGGCCCGCCGCCTCGACCGCCACGAAGATCGCGGCGACGCGCGCGCCCCCAAACCTGTCAGGCAGGTGGCCGAAGCACAGCCTTGCCGCGATCAGCGAAGCGGCATAGGCGGTGAAGGGAAGCCAGACCGGCTGCCAGCCGCGTTCGGCAAAGAGCAGCGCCCCGAAGGACAGGATCGCGCCATAGCCGAGGCTGCTGAAAGCTGCTCCGACGCCAGGAAGCCAGACCGCTTGCGCCACGCTCGTCCATGATTGCCGGGCGGCGCTGCCGGCCAACCTGATGCCGCGCATCGGCAGGGCGGCAAGCAGCGTTGCAAGGGGCAGGACGATCGTGGCGAGAGCGATCGCGGCGAAGCCGCCGGCCGCGTAAAGCGCGGATCCGATCGGGGCGCCGAGCGCGAGTGCGGCGAACATTGCGGTGCCCACCCAGGCGATCACCTTTCCGGAGTTCTGTCCGCCCGCAAGCGCAAGGCCCCAGGCCGCGCCGCCGGTGATGATGAAGCTCTCGGCCGCGCCCAGCACCGCCCGACGGACGAAGAGCGCCGCCGCGGACGCTAGCGGCCGGCCCAGCAATGCCAGCGAGCCGAGATAAATGAACCCCGCCAGGGCGGCGGCGATGAGGCCGACGACGACGGCCCGCTTGCCGCCGCGCCTATCGGCATAATTTCCGGCGCCGATGCGCGACAGCAGCGAGGCGACGAACTGGCTACCCGTCACCAGTCCGACGGCGAAGGGGCCGAAGCCGAGCCCCCGGTGAAGATGCAGCGGCAGGACGGGCAGCGCCAGGCCGATCAGCAGGAAGCCAGCGAAGACAGCCGCCATGATCGGCAACAGTTCCGCCATTGCGCCATTTCGGTCCGATGTCCGCGCCATTGTGGCCACCGATAAAACCTTCGCAGCCGGGCTGTTCAGATCAGTAGCGCTCGTAGGTCACGCGCCAGCCTTCGGCCGGATTGTCCGGCGTGAGGACCAGTTTGTTGTCCGAGACTTCGAATTTGCGCTTCATGCTCTGCCCGACAAGGTTGCGGACCAGAGAAGACTCGACGGTGATGACGAAGGTCTTGTCCTGGTCGTTGATGGCGACTGGCCCATAATAGGCCTCGTAGCCGTTCGCGGTGTAAGGCGTGTCCGGCGCCTTGGCGTCGGGGTTCTGCGCCTGCACCGACAGAGTGCCGGCCTCAGTGAAAATGACCTGGCCGGAATATGGCACGGGCTTGAGGTTTCCCTCGGCGCCGACCTCGAGCGACGTCATGCGCGAATGCACCGACGATCGGGGACTCCCCGGAAAACGCCGGCGTGGCGGCCGAAAGCGCAAGCGCAAGGGCGGCGATCTTCAACCTCATCGTCATATGTCGTTTTTCCTTTCCTGACTTGCGAGTGCGGACAGAGCGCCCTCCCAATTTTCGCTCACACCGAAAGCATGACCTTAATGGCGCGTCGCTCGCCCATGGCGCGGTAGCCTTCGGCGACCTCCGCCAGCGGCAGCTGGAGGTCGAAGACCTTGCCCGGCTTGATCGTGCCCTGCAGCACACGATCCATCAGATCGGGCAGGAAGCGGCGCACCGGCGCCGGGCCGCCCAGCATGCGCTTCTGGCCGAAGAACAGGCGCTGGCCGTCGAAGCTCACGCCATGCGGCACGCCGACATAGCCGATGGTGCCGCCGGGCCGCGAGCAGGCCAGCGCCTGGTCGAAGGATTCCGCCGTGCCGACGCATTCCAGCACCGAATCCGCGCCGACGCCCTTGGTGAGCTCCTTGATGCGGGCAATGCCTTCCTCGCCGCGTTCGGCCACGATGTCGGTCGCACCGAATTCGCGCGCGAGTTTCTGGCGGCTCTCGTGCCGGCTCATGGCGATGATGCGCTCCGCGCCCATTTCCCGGGCCGCCAGCACACCCATCAGGCCGACCGCGCCGTCGCCGACGACGACCACAGTCGATCCCTCGCGAACCTCGGCAGCGTCCGCCGCATACCAGCCGGTTCCGAGCACGTCCGAGACGGCCAGGAGGTCGGGCACCAATTCCGCCGGCGGCACCTCGGCGGTGGCGACCAGGGTGCCGTCCGCCAGCGGCACGCGGGCATAGGGCGCCTGCGCGCCCGACATGAACTCGCGCTGCACGCAGGAGGACTGGAAGCCGAAGCGGCAATGCGGGCAGGTGTTGTCGGAGAGGCAGAAGGAGCCGACGACGAACTGGCCGGGACGCACCGTGCGCACCTCTGCGCCGACCTCGACGACGATGCCGCAATATTCGTGGCCCATATGCATCGGGCTGTCGACCGGCTGCAGTCCGCGATAGGGCCACAGATCCGAGCCGCAGATGCAACTCGCCGAGAGTTTGATGATGGCATCCGTCGGGCGAAGGATTTTTGGGTCTTCGATTTCCTCGCAACGGATATCGCCCGGCTTGTGCAGAACGGTTGCTAGCATTTTGGTTTTCCTTTCGTTCCATCTGGGTCAGGCGCCGTAGTCGGCGTTGCTGACATGTTCCAGCCAGTCCACGACCTTGCCGTCCTTGACCTCCTGGAGGGCAATGTGGGTCATGGCAGTCTCGGGTGACGCACCGTGCCAGTGCTTTTCGCCGGGGGCGAACCAGACGACGTCGCCCGGCCGTATCTCCTCGACCGGGCCGCCAGAGCGCTGCACGCGGCCGCGGCCGGAGATGACGATCAGCGTCTGCCCGAGCGGATGCGTGTGCCAGGCGGTGCGGGCGCCAGGCTCGAAGGTCACCTGCGCGCCCTGCACCCGCTCGGCGTCGAAGGGGTTGAAGAGCGGGTCGATCCGCACCGTGCCGGTGAACCAGTCTGATGGGCCTTTGCCGGACGGCCGCGTGCCTGCGCGAAGAATGTCCATAGCGATCTCCTTTGTGCCCTCAAATGCGCTCGATGCGAAGCGGGAACTCGCCGCGTGTGTGCAGCGCCTCTTCGCCCTCGTCGAAGCGGCCGAGCCTGATCAGCCCGGGGTGGCGATAGTCGGCGTAGAACATGGCCAGATTGCCCCAGGGCACAAAGTAGCAGAGGTCGTAGGGCCGCTCGTTGCCGAACGGACCGCTGCCCTCCTCGGTCAGCTTGCGCGGCAGGTAGGCGATCTTCTCATTGTGCGCATAGTCGTCGATCGTGAGATGGAGCGGCAGCATGGAAAAGAAATCCCGCGCCGACGGGTTGTCATAGAGCGTGGCCGTCATGGTCCGGCCGTTGAAAAACATCCTGATCCTCATGCCGGTGGGCTCCTGGCTGGCTGGGTCCCTGCCCTGCTGGCTGCGGGCGGCCCGCGGCAGGATCGCTGTCGCGAGCGCGGCGCCGAGCAATGTCCGGCGGCTGAGCTTCGAGCGGTCGAACGTCATGACACGGACCTCCCGGCCATACGCCATGCGGCCAACGCGGTGAGCGCCGATCCACAGAGAAGCGCAGCGCCAAAGGCGAATGCGCCCCACCAGCCGACCGTGTCGACGAGCGTGCCGCCAATGGCGGCGCCGCCGGTAATGGCAAGCTGGATGACGGCCACCTGCAGCCCGCCGCCGGCCTCCGCATCCTCCGGCAGCGTGCGGCTGAGCCACGTGCCCCAGCCGACGGGTGCGGCCGTGCCGAAGAAGCCCCAGGCGAAAAGCAGCAGCGATACCGGGACCGGCTGCGTTCCGAGAAAGATCAGCCCGACGGCCAGCGCGGCCATGACCAGCGGAATGACGATAAGGACGCTGAACAGGCGGAAACGCAGTAGCCGGCCGATGCACCAGGTGCCGATCACGCCCGCCAATCCCATCGCGAGCAGGATCGCCGAGAGCGCCGCGATGTCGAGCCGGGTGACGATCTCGAGGAACGGACGCAGATAGGTGAAGAGCGCGAACTGGCCCATGAACAGCATCATGATCGACGCCATGCCGATCGCCACGGGAGGACGGCCGAGCAGCGCCAGTGGATTGCCCGGACGCTTCCTTCGGCGCGGGGGCAGCGCTGGCAGGCTGATCCACTGCCAGACCAGCGCCAGAACCCCTAGCGGCACCACGAGGAAGAAGGCGCCGCGCCAGCCGACATAGGCCCCGAGGAAGCTGCCCAGCGGCGCGGCGATGGTGGCCGCGATAGCGTTGCCGGCGTTCAGCATGGCGAGGCCCCTCGGCACCATGTCCTGCGGCACGAGGCGCATGACGATCGCGGTCGACATCGACCAGAAGCCGCCGATCGCGACGCCGAGCAGAGCCCTGCCGACCATGAGGAACGCGTAGTTCGGGGCGAAGGTGACGGCGAGCCCGGACGCGATGAGGAGGACGGTGAAGCCGGTGACGACCAGCCTGCGGTCGACCTGGCGCGTGAGGCCGACGACCAGCAGGCTGGTCAGCACGGCGAAAATGCCCGAAATCGAGATGGCCTGACCTGCGCGGCCGTCGGTGATGCCAAGGTCGGCCGCGATCGGCGACAGTAGGCTGACCGGCATGAATTCCGATGCGATGAGCACGGCAACGCACAGCGCCATCGAGAGCACCGCGCCCCATGCGGCGCGGTCTTCGACAAGCCTTGTGTCGTAGGTCGTTTCCATGAATGGGCATCCTTGAAGAGCGGCAGGGCGGAACCACGGCCGCCAAGACGGAATATCAAGACATGCCGGGAAGATATCGCAGGGGAGCCCATTCGATTAGATCGAATAATCCGCATGGACTTATCGTTGTGTGATATGAATGATCAAGAGGACTCCCGATGCAGCGCGACGACATGAAGGATCTGCTGTGGTTCCTTGCGGTCGCCCGCGAGCGCAGCTTCACCAAGGCGGCGGCAGAGCTCGGCACCTCGCAGTCGACGCTCAGCCACACCATCAAGGAGCTGGAGGCGCGGCTCGGCGTTCGCCTGCTCACGCGCACGACGCGCAGCGTGGCGCCCACCGAGGCGGGCGAGCGGCTTTTCCAGTCGCTCGCGCCGCGCTTCGAGGAGATCGAAGCCGACCTCGCCAGTCTGGTCGCCTTTCGCGACAAGCCCTCGGGCACGGTTCGCCTCACGCTGTCCGACCACGCGCTGCAGACGGTCGTCTGGCCGGAGCTTAAGCCGGTGCTCGGCAACTATCCGGATCTCCGCGTCGAGCTCTACAGCGACAACGGTATGCGCAACATCGTGGAGGAGCGCTTCGACGCCGGCGTGCGGCTCGGCGAGAGCGTCGACAAGGACATGATCGCGGTGCGGATCGGTCCGGACTGGCGGCTGGTGGCCGCCGCCTCGCCCGACTATTTCTCGCGCCGCCCGGTGCCGAGGACGCCGCAGGACCTGGTCGGGCACGATTGCATCAGCCTGCGGCAGGCGACGTTCGGCGGGCTCTATGCCTGGGAGTTCGAGAAAAAGGGCCGCGAGCTTAGGGTGCGCGTGGATGGCCAGCTGACCTTCAACTCGACGATTCCCATGGTCGATGCGGCGCTAAGCGGTTACGGCATCTGCTACGTCCCGGAAAACCTCGTCAGCCACCACATCGCGGAGGGGCGGCTGACGCTCGTGCTCGACGACTGGAGCCTGCCCTTCCCGGGCTATCACCTCTACTATCCAAGCCGTCGGCAGCTTTCGCCGGCGATGGCGGTGATCGTCGAGGCGCTGCGGCATCGGAGCTGAGGCTGGGAACAGATCGGAGCTGGCCTTCGACGAGGTCCTCCAGTGGCCTTGCGCGCAGACCTGCCGCGGCAGGCTGCGATCTGCGCCGGCGAGTCAGCGCGTTCGTGCGTCGACGCGCTGATGCATGTCGGTCCCAGTCGAGACCGTGACCTCATCACCAGACCTCGAGAACGTGTAGAGCAAGTCTTGGTAGCCGGGCATAGAGAAGGCCACGGAGTCGCGGTCGGCGAGGCCCATGACGACCCGATGCGGATCGCCTCCGTCCTTTGGCGCGAAGGTAGCGGTGACCTCCAGGAGGTCGCCGTCGACTGGGACGTAATAGACCACCATGTCGAGACGTCCCTTGTGCAGGCTGCCGGCTTCGATGGGGCGTCCGATGGTTGCCTCTTCGGCGACGGCCGGCGCCGCCATAAACAGCGCGGCCAGAAGCGATGCGCCCAGGGCCCTGCGGAACTTCGTATCTCCTCTTGTTAGATTGCGATCGAACTCTATATTATATAGATGTCGGATGCAATCTAAAAAGAGAGAGGCATTCAGTCCGCGGCAAGCCGCCGCACCGATCAACGGGCGAGCCGTCTATTTCGCCACTGAAATCGGCTCAGAGGGCAGTTGCCGGTTCGCTACAGCACCGACACTCGAAGCCGCTCTCTGGCCCCGCCAGGAAAATTCGCAGATCAGGGGTCTCGCGTGTGACCTCACCATGCCCTTTCCTCCAGCAAACAACGGGGTCGCCAGAAACAGCGTGGCCAGGTGACGCGCCCGGCTTCCGTGATCGTCCCGCATCCTCTCTTGATAGATTGCGTTCGATCTCTATATTGGTGTATAGATGTTATACGAAATCTAAATATGGAGGTCGACGATGCGCGTGAGCCGCATTCAGGCTGAGAAGAACCGGCAAACGGTGATCGACGTGGCCAGCCGCCTTTTCCGGGAACATGGCTTTGACGGCATAGGCCTCAAGGATCTGATGAAGGGTGCCGGGCTGACCCAAGGCGCCTTTTACAAGCAGTTCGCGTCAAAGGAGGACTTGGCTGCACAGGCATCCAGGCGGGCGATGGAGAGCGCTGCCCACCGATGGGCGGCTGCGACCGCAGCGAATCCTGGCGATCCGCTTGGGGCGGTGACCGCGTTCTACCTCAGCATGGATCATCGCGAAGAAAGGATGGACGGCTGCCCGGTCGCGGCGCTCGGCTCGGATGCCGCTAGACAAGGGACCGACGTGAAAGCGTCGTTCGAAGCCGGCATCAAGGAGTATCTCGAAATCATCGGCCGTTTGATTGCCGCGACCGACGGCGAGGAGCCCAATAGCAAGGCCATGGCCATTCTCTCGACGATGGTCGGTGCGCTGATGTTATCGCGCGTGGTCAACGACCCCGACCTCGCTCAGGCCTTCCTGGATACGGCGACCGAACAGGTTCGCGACGTCGTCACCGCATGAACGGCGCCGGGCTGGCGTCTCGGATCGATAGGAGCATGGATGAGAAGGATTGTTGTCACGGGCATGGGCGCGGTCACGCCGCTTGCCGCCGATGTCGAGACTTCTTGGTCGCGTCTCCTGGCCGGCCGCTCGGGTATCCAAAGGCTTGCGGACGACGTCGTGGGAGATTTGCCGGCCAAGATCGGCGGCGTGGTTCCCTCCCTCGAGGAAGACCCCGAAGCCGGCCTCGATGCGACTGCCTTCGTGGCCCCGAAGGATCAGCGTAGGATAGACCGCTTCATTCTCTTCGCGCTGGCGGCGGCAGAGGAGGCGCTTGCTCAGGCGAGATGGAAGCCGGCCTCGGAAAGCGACCGGGTTCGCACCGCGACGATCATTGCTTCAGGCGTCGGAGGATTCCCCGCCATAACCGAGGCGGTACGGACAGTTGACCAGCGCGGCGTTCGGCGTCTTTCGCCGTTCACGGTGCCGTCTTTCCTTGTGAACCTCGCGGCGGGCCACATCTCGATCCGCTACTGCTTCAAAGGCCACATCGGCGCGCCGGTGACGGCGTGCGCCGCCGGTATTCAGGCGATCGGCGATGCGGCTCGTATTATCCGCGCCAATGAGGCCGACATCGCGGTGTGCGGTGGAACTGAAGCATGCATGAATGTCGTCAGCCTGGGCGGTTTTGCGGCGGCACGCTCTCTTTCAACCTCCTTCAATCACCGCCCTGATCAGGCTTCTCGCCCGTTCGACATGTCGCGCGACGGTTTCGTCATGGGCGAAGGCGCTGGCATCCTGGTCATTGAAGAATTGAGCCATGCGCTTGCGCGCGGTGCGAAACCGCTCGCCGAGGTCGTCGGCTACGGCACGACGGCGGATGCCTATCACGTCACTTCCGGTCCGGAGGACGGCGATGGCGCGCGTCGCGCGATGGAGATCGCGATTGCCCAAACCGGTATTTCCCCGCGCGAGATTCGCCATCTCAATGCGCATGCGACCTCCACGCCGGTGGGTGACCTGGGAGAAATCGAAGCGATCAAAAGCGTCTTCGGCACCGATTTCTCCATAGCCGTCAGCGGAACGAAGTCGGCGACCGGACACCTGCTCGGGGCCGCCGGCGGGCTTGCCGCGATCTTCACTATCCTGGCGCTCCGGGACCAGGTGGCACCGCCCACTCTCAATTTGAGCGCTCCCGATCCGGCCGGTGAAGGGATCGACTTCGTCGCGAACCGGGCCCGGGCAATGGAGATGGATTACGCGATCTGCAACGGTTTCGGTTTCGGAGGCGTCAATGCCAGCGCTCTATTCCGGCGCTGGACTGAACACGGCGCGAACGCTGGAGCCGCTCATGATTGACGCTTTTGCTGCGACCTTTCCTGCTTCGCCCAACTCACATTCGACCCAAAGAAAGTGATCTCCATGGATAAGCCCAGTCCTGGCGTCGCCCTCGTGACGGGGGCATCCTCCGGCATCGGGCACGCGACAGCCAACACCCTGCAGAATGCGGGCTTTCGTGTCTTCGGAACCAGCCGTCGCGCGGTCGTCGGGAGATCCGACGGCGTTACCATGCTGAGCTGCAACGTGACCGATGACGCATCCGTATCGAATCTGGTCGAGGAAGTGCTGACCGAAACCGGGCGCATAGACCTGCTCGTCAACAATGCCGGCATTGGGCTGCTCGGCGGCGCGGAAGAATCATCGACTGCGCAGGCCCAGGCGCTTTTCGACGTGAATGTCTTTGGCGTTATCCGAATGACCAACGCCGTCCTGCCGGCGATGCGACGCCAACGGAACGGTAGAATCGTGAATTTGAGTTCCGTGTTGGGGCTGATCCCGGCTCCCTACTCCGCTCTCTATTCGTCGACCAAACATGCCATCGAAGGCTATTCCGAATCGCTTGACCATGAACTGCGCTCGTTCGGAATTCGCGTGGTGTTGGTCGAGCCCGCCTATACGCGCACGTCATTTGAAGAAAATCTCGCCAGGCCCGATCAATTGCTTGATATCTATGGCACTGCGCGTGCCGATATGGATGTGATCCTGCGCAAAGCGATCGAAACAGGCGATGCTCCCGAGGTCGTAGCCAAGACGGTCTTGCAAGCAGCGACCGCCCCAGATCCAAGGAGGCGCTATGCAGCGGGGAAAATGGCTCGCCAGATCAGTCTTCTGCGCCGTTTCGTTCCCGAATCCGCTTTCGACAAAAGTCTGCGAAAGCAGAACGGCTTGCCGGTCTGATATCCGAGCGGGCGACAGCTGTCGGGGCTGAGCGGCTTCGGTCGTATGGCCGTCGAGCCGTCGCAACCGCCCGCCGCTCAGGCAGCGCTGCCGGTTCGGCGCGACGGGAGCCCCGCAGGATCGAAGGAGGCGGCGGCAGGACTGTCCAAATGCCCTGGTTCGAAGGTAAGCGCATCATGCATGGGTAGCGCTGCCGAGAAGAGAAATCCCTGGGCGATCATGCAATCGAGCGAGCGCAGGATCAGGCGATCGGCGTCCGTTTCGACCCCCTCGGCCATCACTTCTATTCCCAATGTCCGTCCGAGATCGATGACCGCCTTGACGAGCGCCTGATCTTCCACGGACTTGGCCAGATCGCGAACGAAGTCCTTGTCGATCTTGATCTTGCGGATCCGGCTGTCTTTCAGCGAAACCAGGGTCGAGAAGCCGGTGCCGAAATCATCCAGCACGATCGATATGCCCGCGTCCGCCAGGCGTTCCAGTTTTTCGTCAACCCTGTCGCGATCCACGGGCGCCTCTTCCGTGATCTCTATCTCGAGCATGGCCGCGGGAACGTTGTTTGCCCTGAGGCCGTCGAGGATCATGTCGTCGACATTGCCTGCCTCGAGCTCGCGGGGCGAGAGATTCATCGCCACGCGCACATCCTGGCGGCCCTTCCTCGCGAGCCCTTCGATCATGGAACAGCAGTTGAGAAATACGGTCTCCGTCAGCAAGGAAAGCAGACCGGTTTCACGCGCCGCTGTGACGATCTCCGGCGGCGGAATAGCCCCATGGACCGGGTGCTGCCACCGCAGCAGCGCTTCGAAGCCGACGACCGCATGGGTGTCCAGCCGCACGATCGGCTGGAACCATGAGCAAAGAGCGCCTCTCTCGATGGCCGCGCGCAGGTCGCGCTCGATGCAATGCTTGCGTTCGAGCCCGTGCTCGAGTTCGGCATCGAAGAGACAGTATTCGTTCCTGCCGCTATGCTTGGCCGCATAAAGCGCGAAGTCCGCGCGCAGCAGCATCTCCGTTAGTTGTGGTTTCTCCGACGCGTAGATGCCGATCGACGCGCCGACACGCACCGAATTCAGCGCCGGATCAGGATCCGCGATGGCCGCGATGATCAAGGATGCAAGCTCTTCCGTCGAATGCAGGGACCTCGGGGCGGGAAACAGCAGCACGAACTCGTCGCCGCCGATGCGCGCAATTGTTGCCCCCGGCGGGGCATGGTTCTCTATCCGGCGCGCGACCCTGACCAGCAGGTCGTCGCCGATGTTGTGACCATAGGTGTCGTTGACGGATTTGAAGCCGTCCAGGTCGATCAGCATGGCCACGAACGGGCCGTCGGAACGCCCGAGCCGGGAGATGGCCTGCTCAAGCCCGTATCTGTTGAGCAAATTCGTCAGCGGATCCCGCCTGGAATTCCGTTCCATCTGGGCGGCGAACGCCCTCGCCTCGTATTTGAGGCGGCTCGTCTCTTTGAAGCGGGCCTGTCCGAGAAGCGAGCTCCTGATCATTCCTCCGAGAAAAAGCAGGACCGTGAAACCGAGGACGTAATTCTCGATATTGCCTTTCGCCAACACGCATCCGGCAGTGATCAGCAGCGGCAGCGTCATGAAGTTGATTGAAGCCGGTGCGTATGACGCTCCGTAGGTGACCGAACCGGCCGACAGGCCCGCAAGAACGACCAGATAAAGCGGCGCCTGGGGCGTGGTGTACCCATCCGACAGCACGGCCAAAAAAGACCACGCGATGCCGGATGCCAGAGCCAACAGCCCGTAGAGGGAAAGTCGGACATCGACCGG
The DNA here is from genome assembly GCF_014843825.1 of Mesorhizobium silamurunense. Lineage (GTDB taxonomy): Bacteria > Pseudomonadota > Alphaproteobacteria > Rhizobiales > Rhizobiaceae > Mesorhizobium > Mesorhizobium silamurunense. The sequence continues at coordinate 29,019 of NZ_JHQR01000196.1, read as the reverse complement.
CTTCCGCCCACTATCGGGCCCACTATCGGGAATGTCCGGCTGGGCAAGCGCCAGTCCTATGCGGGCGCCATTTATGATGCTGACCGCCGCAAACCACAGCACCGCCGCAAGGCCGCCGCCCGAGAGCATCTGCACGGCCAGGATCAGGGCCGAGAGCACCGTGCCGATGGGCATCGAAATGAAGAGCCCCGTCCTCAGGTCAGCGAACTGATCCCTGAGGATACCGGCTTCCACGGATTCGCTTTCGCCCTGTGGGCTGGGTCCAGGGCCAGGCTGCTTGAGATGTCCCATAATGCCAAATGGCTAAATGAGCGGGATGAAAATCACGTTAAGGATTTCAGCAGCTTACGGCGCATCAGGCAGAGATAGGCAGGCGCGACGTCCGCGGACTCTCCGTCATCGGAGTTGAGGCTGCCCACAGGTCCGGCCGAATGGACCGTCCTGACCCCGCCCCGCCGCTTCGATCTGATAGGATAGGACGCCGTCGATCGCTCGAAAGGCGCATCCGCATAGCGCAAGCCGGCAGGTTTGCACAAGCAGAGATCCCAGACCCGATCCGACGGTGCGGTCAGAACTGCGAAAATTTATCGGTCCGTTGGAAACCGATCTGAGGAAACTTCATCAAATCATCCGTCGGCCTCTACGGCCGGAGGAAAGGATGGGCGCGCCGATGTCGCGACATGGCCTCGAACCTTTCTTCACCGATTGGAGTAAGGCAGGCCAAGCGATCGTGTGATTGCCCAAAACATAGCCGGGAGTCAGTCTGGCATGGGGCAGGCTCCAATCGAATAGCGCAGGGAGAAGAAGATGGCTCAAGACCAATCTAAATCGAACGGACCGGATTTGACCCAAGGCATCGCGCTATCCGACCTTCCCGATGGCGGAAAGCTGGTCGGTCACTGTGGCGATGAACAGGTGCTGTTGGTGCGCCGCGGGACAGAGGTCTTCGCAATCGGGGCGACGTGCACGCATTACGGCGGGCCGCTGGTTGACGGTCTTGTCGTGGAGGATACCGTTCGATGTCCGTGGCACCATGCATGCTTTGATTTGCGCACTGGCGAAGCCGTGCGCGCGCCCGCCTTCAATCCACTCGCCTGCTGGTCGGTGGACCAGCGGGATGATCGGATATTCGTGGGCGAGAAGCGCAAACGGATGGCTCACAAGCCCGCCAGCGGAGGCACTGGTCAGTTTGCCGGTAAAGTCGTGATCGTCGGCGGCGGCGCGGCTGGTTTCGCAGCCGCCGAAAGACTACGTCGCGAAGGCCATCAGGGCAGCATCCTCATGCTCAGCGACGACGAGGCGCCGCCCGTCGATCGTCCCAACCTTTCCAAGGACTACCTCGCCGGCAAGGCGCCGTCGGATTGGGTTCCGCTGCGTGGGGCAAGCTTTTATGCAAAGAACGACATCGATCTGCGTCTCAAAACCAACGTCGCCGACATCGATGTCCGGTCCGGCGAGGTCGTACTCGCGGATGGAAACCGGACTGCTTACGACCGATTGCTGCTTGCAACGGGAGCCGAACCGGTCCGCCTGACCATCCCCGGCGCCGATCAGCCACACGTTCATACGCTGCGCTCGTTCGCCGACTGCAGCACGATCATCGACCAAGCCAAGACTGCCCGCAGCGCCGTCGTGCTGGGCGCCAGTTTCATCGGTCTCGAGGTTGCCGCGTCCCTGCGCGCGCGGAACATCGAAGTTCATGTCGTCGCTCCCGACGAACGCCCCATGGAACGGGTCCTCGGGCCGCAAATGGGCGACTTCATCCGCAGCCTCCACGAGCAGAATGGCGTCGTGTTCCATCTCAAGGACACCGCGACCGGCATCGACGGCACGAACGTGCAACTGAGCAGCGGCCTTGCTTTGGCCGCGGATGTCACCGTCGCCGGCATCGGCGTGCGGCCGCGGCTCGGGCTCGCCGAAAAGGCTGGGCTCAGCCTCGACCGCGGCATCATCGTGGACTCCTTTCTGGAGACGAGCGTGCCGGGCATTTTCGCGGCCGGCGACATTGCGCGGTGGCCCGATCCCCACACTGGCGAAAACATCAGGGTCGAGCACTGGGTGGTCGCGGAAAGGCAGGGGCAAACGGCAGCACTGAACATGCTCGGGCACCGCGAGAAGTACACTGCCGTCCCGTTCTTCTGGAGCCAGCACTATGACGTCCCGATCAATTACGTCGGACATGCGGAGCCATGGGACGAGATAGCGGTGGAAGGCGACATCGCCGCCAAGGATTGCCTCCTGCGTTTCAAGCGCAAGGGACGCACACTGGCGGTCGCTTCGATTTTTCGCGACATCGAAAGCCTGACGGCCGAAATGGAAATGGAACGCCAGACAGCCAACTGATGAACCATGCAGGAGCAGGTTAGAGCACTGGTCTTGCCGCGGCGCGACCGGGTTTATCACAGCTGCGCTCATCCTGGTGTCGGACCTGGCAGAGACGGGCTGTATTACCTTGGCGTTGGGAGAAATAGAGAGACCTTCAACCGCGGCGCGAAGAAGCAACGCAAATAGGGCTGATTGGTTATGACGTAATTATTCTCGCAGATATGGTATTGGTCGTCTGGCGATTCCTGCACCCGGTCTCGCGGGATGTTGAAATCATCGGGCAAATAAGTATAGCCACCGTCACCCTTGGACCGCACCGACGACTGAGGTATGGCGCGGCAATCATGACCGCCGCAACACTTGAATTTCGTCACCGGATCAACCTTGTTTTCATACCAGTCATGGGCGTTGGCGCCTGTTGCGGCGGCAACGCACATGGCTATGAAGATGACCCTTCGCACGGCATTCCTCCTATGCAGAGGCGCTGCTCATTCGAGCATCATGTATATTAGCGTTCCGCTGAAAATGCCATTGGTCCGCGAATGCCCGGCAAAGCCCTAGCGAGCGATGTTCGGCCCTGGTGAGACCAGGACACCAGGTCTTCCGCCTTCGCCACTCAGATCAGCCTCTGCCCGCCATCGATGTGGATCGTCTCCCCCGTCATAAACTCGTTCTGCATCAGATAGAGATAGGCGCCACATCGGCTGGCGTAGCCTCGCCGACGATCTCGTCCCGTGTCCACCCAGCCGGACCAGACGATTTCTTCGGTGCTCCTGATCGGGTTGCGCATCATGCTGACAAAATCTGTCACTGCCATGCGCTATCTATGCTCATCCAAACCAACCAACAAAGGACAAGTAAAATGAGCAGTGACCCCAGCCTCGCACTCCAGGTCGCTTTGGCCTACCACGACGCCTGGAAGACCCAACGATCATGCGACAGTCATGAAAGTCGTGGCGGACGACGTTGTGTCTGAAACGCCGTTCGGCCTCATCGAAGGCGGCGCCGCTCTGCATAGGTCCGAATCGGATTTCGCCGGCATGCTCAAAGGGGCAACGATGGTGGCCGCGTTCGGCGACGAGACCACGGCACTCCTCATGTATTACACCCACACCCATCCCCTCCCCAGCGTCCTCTCGGCGAAGTACTTCACGGTCGAGAACGGGAAGATCACAGCGATCAAGGCGCTCTTCGACAAGAGCGTGTTCGGCGCACAGTGAAAACGGCTCAGCCGCACTGACGCGCACAATCCTACAGAAAGTACTCTCATGATTACCAACAATGCTACGACGGGCCGCTACGGGCGGCTCGTCGCTGACGCCTTGCTGCGCCCGGCTGGTGCCAGCGATGTCGCAACCGCCACACTCAAGGGGAGCGGCGTGCGATGAAACGGATCCAATACCATCAGTATGGCGGCCCGGAAGTGATGCGGCTCGAGGACTTCGAGCTTCGCACGCCGGGCAAGAGCGAGGTTGCGGTGAAGGTCAGCTTCGCCGCCATCAACCCGATCGACTGGAAGATTCGCGCCGGTCACCTGAAGATGGTGACCGGGAAGAAACTCCCGCGCGCCCTTGGCAGCGACATCTCCGGCATCGTGATTGCGATCGGCCCGGGCGTCACCCGCTTCAAGGTGGGCGACGCCGTGTTCGGATCCGTCCAGATCAAGGAGGGTGGCGCAATTGGTGAGGGTGCGATCGCACTAGAGACCTTTCTCGCCAAAAAGCCTGCCTCCGTGTCCTTCGAGAAGGCCGCGTGCCTCGGCACGCCTGGGATAACGGCTTGGAACGGCCTTGTCGGCAAAGCCAATCTCAAGGCGGGCGCTCAGGTCTTCATCAACGGCTGCACCGGTGCTGTCGGTGAATCCGCCGTCCAGATCGCGCGGATGCTCGGGGCCAAGGTCTCGGGAAGCTGCAGCCTGCAGCAGAGGCAACGCGCTGAGGAGATGGGTGTCAGCCGCATCTATGACTATCGCACGACCGATCTCTCGCAGATCAGCGATCGGTTCGACGTCGTGTACGACACAGCCGCCACGATGACAGTTGCAGTCGGGCTCGGTCTGCTCCGCAAGGGTGGCGTGTATCTCGACATCAATCCGACACCGGGCAAGTTCATCCGCGCGATGTTCGACCGCAGGCTCAAGCCGATCGTCTGCACCGCGCGGGCCGACATCATGGAAGGGCTTGCCCACGCGGCTGCCGACGGAAAGCTCCGGCTTCCGGTCGCCGAGATCGTTCCGCTCGAAGATGCGATCGCGCTGGTCGCTGCCCTGGAGCAGGGGCGCAAGCTCAACGGAAAAGCGCTCGTGTCGATGTCTTGAGCAACCCCCTGCCAAAATCTGTCATTGGCTTGTAAGATTGTCTCATGTCTAAGAGCAATCGGCTTTTCGATCTGATGCAGATGCTGCGCCGGCACAATGGTCCCGTGCCGGGCACCGAACTCGCGCGCGAGGCCGGCGTTTCCTTACGCACCATCTACCGCGATATCGGCACCCTCCAGGCAATGGGCGCCGATATCGAGGGGGAGCCAGGCTTCGGATACGTGCTGAAGCCTGGCTTTCTGCTGCCGCCGCTCATGTTCTCGCAGGACGAACTCCATGCGCTCGCGCTCGGCGCGCAATGGGTCGGGCGCCAGACGGACGACGGCCTTGCCTTCGCAGCCCAGAACGCAATCGCCAAGATTGGTGCGGTGCTGCCGACGGAATTGCGGCACCTCCTGACAGACAACGCCTTTTCACGTCGGGCGCAACCGGCCAGAGACGCCAGCCGTGGATCCGGGGCTGCTTCGTCAAGCCATGCGCGAGCAGATCAAGCTTCAGATCGTCTATCGGGATCCGCAGGGCAACGAGACCCTGCGCGTCATCTGGCCAATCATGCTGGGCTTCATCGAGTCGAAGCGGTTCGTGGCCGGCTGGTGCGAGCTTCGGGCGGATTTCCGGACGTTCCGGGCTGATCGTATTGAACGAGTTCAGTTGATCGAAGAACGTTATCCCGGTCGACGCCGGGACTTGGTGAAGAAATGGCGGGAACAAGTCGCAGACGCCGCAAGCCTGTCTGACGTGTGACCCATCCGGCCGATTTCGCGCTTTCGGAGATCGCGCCGTTTCCCGCAAAGGTCACATCAGCCTCTGCCCGCCATCGATGTGGATCGTCTCCCCCGTCATGAACTCGTTCTGCATCAGATAGAGATAGGCCGGCGCCACGTCGGCCGGCGTCGCGACCTTTCCCGCCGGAATACGCTCGCCCATCTGGTCGAAGTAGCCGGCCTTGGCCTCGCCGACGATCTCGTCCCACATCTCGGTGTCGACCCAGCCAGGCGAGACGATGTTGACCCGCGTCGGGGCAAGCTCCAGCGCCAGCGCACGGGCGAAATAGGTGAAGGAGCCGGCTACCGCCGAGACGACCGAGCCGCCGGGGACCGGCGGCCGGTCCTTGTTGATGCCGGAGGTGAAGGTCATGGAGCCTCCTTTCCTCAGCGTACGCACGGCATGCTTGGCCAGCATCACCGCGCCGATCAGCTTGCCGTCGACGAACTGGCGTACGAACGCCATGTCCGTCTTGCCAATCGGGAAGTTGGGGGGCGGCGTGCCGGCCGTCGCGACCAGATGATCGAAGGCGCCCACCGCGCCGAACAGGCGGGCGACATCCGCCTCGTTCGCCATGTCAGCGGCAATCGCCGTCACCCGCCCTGCCCCGGCGAGCCTTTTTTCGGCGGCCTTGAGCTTCTCCGCCGAGCGGCCGACGATTGCCACCTCCGCGCCGCTTTCCAGCGCGGCCGCCGCCACGCCGAAACCGATGCCGGAGCTGCCTCCGACGACAATGATCCTGCTTCCCGTGAGCGCAGCCATGGGGTTCCTCCGTCTTTTCAGCTATGGGGTTGAGAATTACGCGCGGCCGGCGTGGGCCGCCTCGATATCGGCGAGGATGATCTTGCTCATCGAGTACATCGCCTGCCGCGCCCGGTCGGCCTTCTCGCGGTCCGGATCGTTCATCAAGCGCAGCGCCGGTTCCGGGATGATCTGCCAATAGACGCCGAACTTGTCCTGCAGCCAGCCGCAGGGTTTTTCCGAGCCGCCGCCCGCAGTCAGCGCGTTCCAGTAGTAGTCGGTCTCGGCCTGGTCCTTCGTCTCGATATAGAGCGAGATCCTCTCGTTGAAGGACGGCATCGAGCCGGCGTTAAGCGCGGTGAAGCGCTGGCCTTCGAGCTCGAAGTCGAAGATCGCGTGCGGCACGGTCTTGTTGGTGCCGCCGACGAAATCCGTGAACTCGATCGACCCGAGCGCCCGGCCGTTCCTGAAGACCGACAGATAGAAGTCGCGCGCCCCTTCGGCATTGAGGTTGAACCACAGGAAGGGATGAACGGTAGCCATGTTGTCCTCGCAGGTTTGATCGTTGGGGTGAGCTTTGATCACAAGTGCTGTGAGGATTTTTGACTGGAAAATGCCCGGTAGACAAACCAAAATTTGGCAAGTATTTGTTACTAACGCTCACAAATAGATTTCGCCATGGCCCGCGGACTGCCGCCACTGAATGCATTGCCGGCCTTCGAGGCCGCCGCCCGGCATCTGAATTTCTCCAGGGCGGCGGACGAGCTCAACGTCACGCATGGCGCCATCAGCCGGGCGGTAAAACATCTCGAGGACCAGCTCGGCGTGCAGCTCTTCGAGCGCGCGACGCGTTCGGTGCGGCTCACCCCAGTCGGCGAGCCTTACGCGCTGGCCGTGCGCGAAATGCTCGACCAGCTTGCCTTGGCCACCCGGACGGCGACGTCGCGTCTTTCGGGCTCGACCTTGAATGTCAGCACCTCCGACGGTTTTGCCGGAAAATGGCTGGTGCCCCGGCTCTACCGCTTCCATCGCGCGCATGGCGACATCGACGTGCGCGTCTCGACCACCGGCAAGCTCACCAATTTCCGTGGCGACGGCATCGATGTCGCCATCCGCTATGGCGGCGGGCACTATCCCGGGCTGACGTCGGAATTCCTTACCGGCGAGGAGGTGTTTCCCGTCTGCAGCCCGAAGCTCTTGGAGGGGCCGCATCCTCTCAGGAAGCCCGCGGACCTCAAGCATCACACGCTGATCCGCGACGGCTACCGGATCGACTGGGCGGCCTGGCTGGCCAGCGCCGGCGTCGAAGGCGTCGACCCGAACAGCGGGCTCACCTTCGATTCCGCCACCTTCGCGGTGGAATCCGCCGTTCAGGGCGAAGGCGTGGTGCTCGGCCGCACCATGCTCGTTTCGGCCGACCTCGCCACTGGCAGGCTGGTCCGGCCATTCGACCACGCGCTGAAAGCCGTCTCCAGCTTCCACCTCGTCTACCCGCCGGAAGCGATCCGCCAGCGCAAGGTCAAGGCGTTTCGGGATTGGCTGTTTTCGGAGATCGAGCCGGGCTGAAGCTGCCGAAAATCCGCAGCTTGCGCGGACATGCCGGTTGCGCGATGGTGGGCAATGATCGTCGGTGCGTATCTGAACCACAAATTGGAATGCCCGTTTTGCGGTGTGATCCGGTTGCAGATTCCGGCCGATGCTCAGCCCGCCACCCGAATCCATTGCGCCGAGTGCGGCGAATATCTGGGTACGTGGGATGAACTCCAGACTGACTTCGAGCGCCAGGGCGGCACTGACGGAGTATTCCGTCTGGACAAGGGACGTATCCAGAAGCTCGCTTCCAGCAAATGACGAGCCGCCGCCCGCAAGGCCACGCCGGGGTCCGTGAATTGACGGGAACAAACCCCTGACTTGAACGTTGCGCCGCCATAGGGGACTCGCCATGGCGCACAAATCTGAAAATCAATCACAGGAATCCGTCGTCCAACGGCTTGTTCAGGAGATCGGCATTACCGAAGCGCAGGCTTTGGAACTCATTTCTTTCCTGGGCCTGAACTGGGGTTCGCTCGTTCGCGAAGCGAAGGCGCTGTTGCGCAAGCTGTAGCCTGTTCGAGCCGGATTCGGCTTTCTCGACCCCATTCCAAAACGCGCGCTGAAAAGCTTCGCGGCGATACATTAGCAACCGCTTGACAAAGCAGACGGCCGCGCCACCCTTCCTTCATGGCCACAGGCATCAAGGTCGGCGACGAGGTCGCCATTACAGCAACTGTTCGGCGGCGGGTGACGGAGGACCGTGTCAGCGTGTCGATCCCATCCTACGGCCAGCCGCATTCGATCGTCGACCGCACGTCAACCGTGAAGAGAGGCCAGCCGATCGAGCTTGTCGGAGATGTAACCTGCGTCAATGGGGACCGAGTGACGGTGAAGCTCGGCGTGCCGGTCACAGTGGACATCGATAAGGTCAGGCTGGTGACCGCCCATAAGCCTCCCGCGCGAAAGGCGCCGCTGATCGACCGGCCGGAGTGAGGAAGACTTGGGTCTGTCGGCAATTCCGCACGGAAACCGTTTCACGCTTTTCCTGAAAGTGCACCCAGCCAAAGCCCGCCCGGGGAGGACTGCGGGCGGGCTTCTGCAATTGAGCGAGACGAATGACTCGCTCGCGGACCATGGCCCTCATTCAGAGCAGAGGGAGTTTGCCGTTTCGCTACGCACCGAACTGCAAAGGCAGCAGAAAGTTCCCTATTGCGCCGGGACATTCCCGCACGCCCTGATCTTGACGGCCAAAACCCATAAACCCATATCGCAGCCAGGCGCGGACCGCTGTGAGCCCCTGCCTATCCCAAACTCAAATTGTTCGTTCGACTTGGAGGATCTTATGAACGATCGGATGTTTGACAGCCCTGTTTTCGTGAAGAGCGGCAACGGCCTTATCCAGGAAATCGCGTGCCTCGAAGACGCCCTGGAATTTCTCTACGAATGGCCCAGGAACAGACGCGGCACCATCTACGAGACCGCCCTGCGTGCCTGCCAGCGAGCATTCGACAGCAGTTATCCGCTGACGGCCGCTAGAGATGCGTTTTGCGGTTTCGCAAAGTCCGTCAAAATCCACGAGGAAGTGAACGTCGCCTTGCCTTGGATGACCGGCAAAGGCGGCGGTCGCGGCGGCGGAGTGGTTGCGTAGAGCGTCGCAGAACGGAGCAGTCGCGATGCTTGCCGAACCGTTCGAAAAGCCCATCCGCGTCTGGGTCGGACTGGGATTCCCGCGTCAGTTGAATACTGTCGCAGACGCCTATCAATTTGTCGTCGACTGGTGTGGCAACAGCCCCGAGCAGAAGGCGGCAATCCGTGCTTGCAAGGCCGCGCTGGCAGGGGATATCGACGCAGAGACAGCGAGAGGTGTCTTCGTTGCCTTTGCTCGCAAGAAGGACATCCTTATCGAGGATGGAGCAATTCCTCCCGCAACAGGAAAAGCCCGGCCGAAGCATGCTTGATGTGACTGAGGCGGCGACTGACGCCGCCTCGTTCATCTGGCGGGCCAGCTGCCTTTCGGCTGGCTCTGCGGGGCTTTGGGCCCTCAAATGGGGCAACCGACGGCATGGGCGGGGGGCGTTGGGGAGCCGCCGGTCACCAGGACGAGGGGCCATGGAATCAGAAAAATGCATAGGCCCTTATACAATCATGCCAGCAATTCGCGTTCTTGGGAACTGGTTCCGGCTTAAAATTCAAACTCATATGCCCAAGAGTGCACATTCGCGGTGATCTTCGCACGACTCTCGTGACAGGAACCAGATCGGCCGCGCCGCGTCATAGAGACAGGTCCTGTCGAAGTTCCGGAGTGACGTCGATGGTAAGGCTCCTTCTCGTCGTCGCGGTGGCCCTCACGCTCGCATGCAGCGGGGCGCAGGCTGCCAAGCTGGAGTTCGACGCGGTCAATCAGGCGCAGTTCAGCGAGGGCGAGCCGAAGGGCGTCGATCCGATGCTGCTCAAGGCGCAGATTCTTCTCGATCGCGCCCGCTTCTCGCCCGGCCTGATCGACGGCCGCCTTTCCGACAATTTCGCCAAGGCCGTCGCGGCCTTCCAGGCGGCGAACGGGCTGCCGTCCGACGGCAAGCTCACGCGCGAGACCTGGAACAAGCTCGCGGCAACCTTCGCCGGCCCGGTGCTGACAAATTACGAGGTCACGGCCAAGGATGTGCGCGGGCCCTTCACCAGGCGTATCCCTGCGCGCATGGAACGAATGGCGCATTTGAAGCGGCTCGGCTACCGCAACGCGCGGGAGAAGCTAGCCGAGCGTTTCCACCTCAGCGAACAAGTGCTGAGAATGCTCAATCCCAAAACCGGTTTGAGGAAGGCCGACACAACGCTGGTGGTGTCTGATGTCGGCCGAGGCGATCCTCCCGCAGCAGTCGCCAGCGTCGAGGTCGACAAAGCGTCCCGCCAGGTGCGCGTGCTCGATCCTTCGGGCAAGCCGCTCGCGGTCTACCCAGCCTCGATCGGCAGCGAGGAAAAGCCGGCGCCGAGCGGCGCGGCGGAGGTCAGGCGCGTGGTCCACAACCCGACCTATCACTACGATCCGAAATTCGCCTTCAAGGGGATCAGGACCAAACGGCCGTTCACCATTGCCAAGGGGCCGAACAATCCGGTCGGATCGGTCTGGATTGACCTCTCGATCGAAAGCTACGGCATCCACGGCACGCCCGATCCCGGCAAGATCGGCACGACCTTCTCGCATGGCTGCATCCGCTTGACCAACTGGGACGCCGAAGACCTCGCCGCCATGGTCAAGCCGGGCACGAAAGTCGACTTCAAGGACGAGACCGCGCAGGACGGGCAAGCGCAGTGAAATGCCGCCAGTTTGCCACTCCGCCCAAGCGGACCGCTGCATAAGCCCAGCTTATCGTCACCCCTAGTTTTTCAGAACGTTACATGTCCTTCCGTCGCCTGTAGCTTCGGCGGCGCTCTTTGAAAACGGTCCGGATTTGGTGATTTGATGCAGACACATGCGAGAGTGGTGATCGTCGGCGGAGGCTGCGTCGGCGCCGGCATCTTGTATGGCTTGGCCAAGCGCGGCTGGACCGACGTGGCGCTGCTCGAGCGCACCCAATTGACGGCCGGCTCGACCTGGCATGCGGCAGGCCTCGTCCCGTCCTATGCCCGCAACATCAATGTCGGGCGGATGATCAAGAAGACCATCGAGATCTATGAAGGGCTCGAGGCCGAGACCGGGCAGCCGGTCGGCTGGCACAAATGCGGCCAGTTGCGCATCGCCAATTCCAGGGATCGGCTCGACGAGTTCAAGAGCTATATGAGCGTCGCCGACGTCCAGGGCATGCGGGCGCAATTGCTGACGCCGGCGGAGGCCAGGGAGCTCTGCCCGCTTCTCGACAACGACCATATGCTCGGCGCGCTCTATCATCCGGACGACGGCCATATCGCGCCGGCCGACGTGACCCATGCCATGGCCAAAGGCGCGCGGGATCTGGGCAGCAAGGTCTATCTCAACACCGAAGTCACCGGGTTCAAGCGGACGCCCGGTGGCGAATGGCTCGTGCAGACGAACAAGGGCGACATAACCTGCGAGCACGTGATCTGCGCCACCGGCAACTATGCGCGCCAAACCGGCGCGTTGCTCGGCCTCGACATCCCGGCGATCCCGATCCTGCACCAGTACTGGATCACCGAAGCCGTGCCGGAGGTCGTGGAGCGCAAGCGGCAGGGACGTCCCGAAATGCCGATCCTGCGCGACGAGGGTTTTGAGGGGTATCTGCGCGAAGAAGGCGACGGCCTGATGTTCGGGCCTTATGAGCGCACCGAGCACCTCAAGCTATTCGCGGAGGACGGCGTCCCCGCCTGGTTCGGCGCCGATCTTGTCGAGGAGGATTTCGAGGCGGTGTCGTGGAACTGGGAGCAGGCACTGCAGCTGGTTCCGGAGCTGGGACGAGTGGGCATCAAGGCCAATGTCCGCGGCCCGTTCCAGATGACCGCGGACGAGCTGCCCTTGATGGGGCCGGCCTGGGGCCTGCCCAATGTGTGGCTGGCCGAGGGCGTGCCGGGCGGTATCCTGTGGGGCGGCACGATCGGCTACTATCTGTCGGAGCGGATCGTCGAGGGCGGCAACAGCCTCGACACGTCCGATCTCGACCCGCGCCGCTTCGGCGACTATGCCAACAAGGCCTGGACGCGCGAAAAGGTCCGCGAGGCCTGGGGCACGCATGCGGAACAAAAATATCCCGGACAGGACATGCCCGCCGCCCGGCCGCAGAAGACCGCGCCCTCCTATGCGAGGCTGACCGAGCTCGGCGCGGTCTGGGGCGTGCTCAACGGCTGGGAAATGCCCAACTGGTTCGCGCCGAAGGGCGTCGAGGCCAAGGACCAGTATAGCTGGCGCTGGACGCCCAAGGGGAATTTCGTCGCCGAGGAAGTCCAGGCGGTGCGCAACGCCGTCGGCCTGGTCGAGATGACCCCGATGACCAAGTTCGAGGTTTCGGGGCCGAACGCTGCCGCCTGGCTCGACAACATCCTCGCCAACCGGCTGCCAGCGGCCGGCCGGGTGACGCTCGCGCATCACCTCACGGTGGGAGGCGGCGTGCAGGCGGAATACATGATCGCTCGCCTCAAGGACGATCTCTTCTACCTTATCTCGACGCCGCGCGCGGAGCGCTGGAATTTCGACGATCTCTCAAGACTGCTTCCCGCCGACGGCAATGTCAGCCTGAGGAACGTCACCAACGACCGCGGCTGCTTCACGGTCGTTGGCCCCAAGGCGCGCGAGGTGCTGCAACCGCTGTCGGAGGTCGAACTTTCGAACGAAAGCTTCCCATGGTTCAGCGTGAAGACCGGCAGCGTCGCTCTGGCCAGCGACGTCAGGCTGCTGCGCGTCAACTATGAAGGCGAGCTCGGCTGGGAGCTCTATCATCCGCTACACTACCAGCGGCAGCTGCTGGACGCGATCCTGAAGGAGGGCGAGAAGCACGGCATGCGGCTCGTCGGGCTGCATGCGCTGGAGTCGCTCAGGCTCGAAAAATCCTATCGCGCCATGTATCGCGACATGAATCCTGAGCTCAACGCGCTGGAGAGCGGGCTCGAGCGTTTCATCCGCCTCGACAAGGGCGATTTTGTCGGGCGCGACGCGGTGCTGAAATACAAGGCAAGGGGCGACCAGCGCCGGTCGGTCACGCTCAGAATTGAAACCGACGGCGCGAGCACGCTCGCTTCCGAGGGCCTCTACATCGACGGCGCGCTGGTCGGGCGCATCACGTCGGGCGGCTATGGCTACGCGCTCGGGCATGACGTGGCGCTGGCGCTCTTGCCGGAGCGTCTCAGCAAGCCCGGCACGAAGCTGGACGTCGCGATCCTGGGGGAATGGAAGGTCGCCGAGGTGATCGCGGATTCGCCTTACGACCCGACCTCGGCCAGGGCGCGGATGTAATCAGACCATCGAGCACGGGAGATGGGAAGCTTGATACCGGAGACGATGAAAGCCGTTCTCCTGACCGGACATGGCGGTTTCGACAAACTCGTCTACCGCGAAGTGCCGGTGCCGAAGCCTGGCGAGGGTGAACTGCTGATCGAGGTCGCCGCGGCCGGGATCAACAACACCGACATCAACACGCGCATCGGCTGGTATTCAAAAACGGTGACGTCCGAAACCGCCAGCGGCGGCGCGGGAGGCTTTGCCGCCGTCGACGACGCGGATGCGGGCTGGTCCGGCACGGCTCTCGAGTTCCCGCGCGTCCAGGGCGCGGATGTATGCGGCCGCGTCGTCGCCGTCGGCAATGGCGGCACGGCCGAACGCATCGGAGAACGCGTCCTGGTGCGCAACATGCTGCGCACCTATGTCGGCTATCGCCCCTACGGATGCTGGACGCTCGGCAGCGAGTGCGAAGGCGGCTTCGCGCAGTTCGTGGTGGCTCCCGCGCGGGAAACCTACACCGTGCGCTGCGACTGGAAGGACGAGGAACTGGCCGCTGTGCCATGCGCCTATTCGACGGCGGAGAACATGCTGCACAGGGCACGCGTGGGGACCGAGCGCGTGCTGGTCACCGGTGCTTCGGGCGGCGTCGGATTGGCGGCGGTTCAACTGGCCAGGCGCCGTGGCGCGACGGTCATTGCGGCCTGTTCGGCGTCCAAGGCGGCGGCGGTGCTGGCGCAAGGAGCGGATCGGACGATCGATCGGGACGCCGACCTGAGAGAAACTCTCGGCGCGGGATCGGTCGACGTTGTCATCGACGTCGTCGGCGGACCTCGGCTCCCGCAATTGCTCGATACGCTGCGGCGCGGCGGCCGATATGTGGTGGCGGGCGCCATCGGAGGCCCGATCTCCGAAATCGACCTGCGTACGATCTATCTCAACGACCTCACCCTTTACGGCTGCACTTTCCAGGAAGACGAGGTTTTTGAGAACCTCGTCGGATACATCGGGCGGAACGAGTTCAGGCCACTTGTCTCGCGGGTCTACCCGCTGCGGGAGATCGTCAAAGCCCAGCAGGACTTCCTCTCGAAAGCGTACCCCGGAAAGCTCGTCCTAGTGCCTGAGCGCGACAGCTCGACGTCAGGCTGACGCGATTTTGTCGTAGCGACGACGCAGGCGACCGGTCATCTTTGCACCGCCACGGATCGTTCCGCCCTGCCCTGCGTTGATCACCACGCACGGAGGAAACAGCAATGGACGACGATCGGATCGAGAAGATCAGACAGCGCGCCTACGAGATCTGGCAGCGCGAGGGCAGCCTCGATGGCGACCATGAGCGGCACTGGCATCAGGCCGAGATGGAAATCGATCGCGAAGCGGCCCTGCCGCTGACGGCGGACGACGCGCTGCCTGAAACGCGAGGGTCCGGCAGCGCTGATGTGCTGACGGTCGAGGCGCTGGCTGAGCGCACCGGGATCAGCAGCGGGCAGGCGCAGGAACTGCTCGATCGGCTGGGCAACGACCGGGCCGCGATCGAGCAGGCGGCGCAGAGCATCCAGGCGCGGACAAGGCCCTAAAGCGCGTCGCGATCTTTCAGATTCGCTCCATGTGCTTTAGGTTTTCGATTTTACGCATGTCTTTATCCCGTAACCGGTTCCCACTTTCGGGAGACATGCTTTAACCGCGAAGCGCCAGACAACAGCCTCTCCGCACGATAGCGGCATGGGAAGCCGCTTGTTTGTGACACGCGCCTGCATTGTACTTTCCAGGATCCAAACCTTGGGGAGGCAAGGCGATGACCTGGAAAGCGGCGGCGGTTTCCTTGGCGGCGGCGATGTCGATGGATGGGGCGATGTGTGGCCAGGCGCTGGCCTGGGGCCAGGAAGGCCATGCCGTGATTGCCGAGATCGCGCAGCACAGGCTGAGCAAAGACGCCTATGGGGCGATCGAGCAGCTCTTGCGTTCGCATCTCAAGCTGAAGCTGCCGGCGACGGTCTCTCTGGCCTCGGTCGCGAGTTGGGCCGACGACTATCGCGCCGAGAACCACAAGGAGACGTCGAACTGGCATTTCGTCGACATTCCGCTGGCGTCGAAGCCCGGCGACACGACGGCCGGCGCCACCGCTTACGACCCGGCACGCGATTGCAAGGACGATGCGAGTTTCGGCACCTGCCTGATGAAGGCGCTGCCGGCGCAGGAGAAAATCCTTGCCGATCCGAAGAAGAGCGACGAGGAGCGCTGGAAGGCGCTCGCCTTCGTTGTCCATCTGGTCGGCGACCTGTCGCAGCCGCTGCACTGCGTCGAGCGGATGGACAACAACCAGGGCGACCAGGGCGGCAACACGCTGACGGTCACCTTCAACGTCTCGCGGCCGAAGCCGGACGGTTCCACCTACCGCGACCTCACCACCTTCCATGCGGTGTGGGGTTCGAGCCTGATCCTGTTCAAATACTATGATTGGGGCAAGGTCGCGCTCGACCTCGAGACCGAGGTCATCCCCAATCTCGCGCCGATGCCGGCGGCTGACCAGACGCCTGAGAAATGGCTGGCCGCCTGCCACGCAGCAGCGGAGGACGCCTATCGCGCCCTGCCCAAGGGCACGTCGATCAAGTCGGACAACCCGCACGAGGTGATCCTCGACCAGGCCTATTTCGAAAAATTCTCGCCGGTCGCCGTCGAGCAGCTCGCGCTCGGCGGACTGCATCTGGCCGCCGTGCTCAATGAGACGCTGGCGGTTGACAAGTAAGCGGCGGAGAAAGGCCACTTCTGGAGAAGTGCCGCTGACTTGGAGCGGCTCAGCTTTGATGGGGCTGACCCGCTCCAAGCCTGCCCCGCCAAGCGGCGATTGCCGCGCGGCCCGCGCGGATGCATAGTCGGGAGACGGCAATGGCGCCTGGCTCGACCGGCGGAAATGGCCATGAACGACGAAAAAGACAATCCCGGCGTCGCGGTGTTCCCGCCGCTGCTGTTCCTTGTAGCGCTGATCCTTATTCTGGCGCTGCGCTATGTCTGGCCGCTGGCGATCGGCGGCAGACCGCTGACCATGGTGCTGGGCATCGCGCTTGCGGCCCTTGCGATCGCCATCATCGCCTGGGGCCGCATGACGATGCAGCGCGGGGGCACCAATATCGACCCGACGAAGCCGACGCTGGCGATCGTCACCGGCGGCCCGTTCGGCTTCAGCCGCAACCCGCTCTATGTCGGCCTGATGGGGCTGCTTCTCGGGATCGGGCTCGTGTTCGATACCTGGTGGGGCGTGCTCGCTCTCGTCCCGATCTTCCTCGTCCTGCATTCCGGCGTGGTGCTGCGCGAAGAGGCCTATCTGGAGCGCAAGTTCGGCGAGCCCTATCGCGCCTACAAGGCGAGCGTGCGCCGCTATCTCTAAGGCGATGCCGCGCACCTGATCCATGCGATCGGCCCAGCAGGTGGGCGTGTTTCGGCCGTCAGCCCTTCATCGAGTTGCTGAATATCTGCACGCCGACGCGCTCGTTGCGCCGCCAGCGCACCACGGCGCGATAGACGGCATCGTCGTCGGGAACAATCAGCGTGAAGCGGTCCGGCAGTTCCACCTGCGGCCCGACGCGCAGTTCGGCGCCATGCTCGTGCTGGTTTCGGATGGAGCACCGGATGCTGGCGTCGCTGGTGACGATCGTGGCCTGCTTCAGCACGAATTCTCGTGAATGAAGACGGCGCTCTGCGTGGGGAAAGGTGGCCATGGTGCACTCGTCCCGGAACTCTTCGGCGGGCTCAGCTTCCCAACCGCGACGCTGTACCATAGCAGCGAGGCCTTTCCGATCCGTTAGCGGTTGCTAATCGCTGTCGGCTGGAGGCGAGCCCATTTCCGCAGACTTTGCAGCCCGAAGTTGGCGTCGGCAACAGGCCACCGAGCAGACGCCCTTTCTTCAATACGCATGCGCGTGGTGATGGCCTTCCGGCTCCATCATGGCGAAAAGCAGATTCTCGCTGTTGGTGCCGGCCGCGAGCTGCAGCCTGGCGCTGAACTCATGCGGCTCGGCCGGGGCGACGAGGCTCTGCAGATAGTGATGATCGCCGCCGACCGGCGACAGCGGCAGGCGCTCGACCCTACCGCCAGGCCGCTCGATGGCGACATGCGCCTGCAGCCCCTCGGCATGGCGCGACAGGCGCAGCCGCATGCGTTCGCCCTGCGGCGTGTCGACGATCTCCAGGAGCCCGCTGGCGAGCTTGCCCGACACCAGGAACGGATCGGGAGCGTGATGGTGGGCACCTTCGGCCTGCGGCCCGGCGAAACGGACCGTGGCGACGTCGAGCGCGGGAATGTGGGCAAAGAGCTCGGCTTTCAGCGATGCGGCGATGTTGTTTGCCGCGGCGAGCAGCAGACCGTCATTGACCGCAATCGCCACGTCGACATGCAGCTTGTGGCCGAGCCAGCGGGCCTTCGCCTCGACCACCTTCTCGATGCCTACGACATGTTCGGCAGCATGATGGATCTCGTCGACCAACCCGGGCTCCACCCCGTCCAACATCCGGGTCAACACCGACCGCGCCGACTGCCACACAATGCCAAAGATGGCGACGGTGATGATGAGGCCGATGATCGGATCCGCAAGCGGATAGCCGATCCAGACGCCGATCGCGCCTACGACGACGGCGAGGCTGGTGAGCCCGTCGGTGCGGGCATGATAGCCGTCGGCGACCAGCGCGGCGCTGTTGATCTGCCGGCCGACGCGAATGCGGAACACCGCCACCGTCTCATTGCCAAGAAAGCCGATGACGCCGGCAGCGGCAAGCCAGCCAAGGAACCGCACCGGCTGGGGATTGAGCAGGCGGTCGATCGCCTCGTTTCCGGCGACAATCGCGCTCCCCAGGATGATGAGAACGATGACGATGCCGGCGAGGTCCTCGACCCGACCGAGGCCGTAGGTAAAGGTCCGGGTCGGCTTGCGGCGCGCCATCGCGAAGGCGATCCAGAGAGGTATGGCGGTGGTCGCGTCGGCAATGTTGTGGATGGTGTCGGCGAGCAGCGCCACGCTGCCCGAAATCGCGACGACGGTAACCTGCAAGGCAGCGCTGACCGCCAGGATGACGAAGGACCATTTGATCGCCCAAATGCCGCGATCGGTCGTCGCGATCGTGGCGTCGATCACGCCATGCGTATGACCGTGCGGACCGTGATGATCATGGCTGTGCCCGCCATAGGTATGTCCATGCGCCCCGAACCCGAACCAGTCCAGAATTCTTGCCCACATGGTGGCCTCACAGATATTTGGTGAGCTGCTTCAGCTCCTTGAGCGTGTCCCTGGTCGGCTCGCCGCCTTCGACCAGGCAATGCTCCATGTGGTCGTGGATCAGCTCGCGCTTGGCGTTGCCGACGGCGCTTTCGACGGCATGAAGCTGTTGCGCCAGATCGAGGCAGGAGCGCCCCTGCTCGAACATGGTGAGCACAGCGGCCAGATGGCCATGCGCGCGCTTGAGCCGGGCGATGATGTCGGGATGGGAGCTATGTATCGTCATGCGGGCTATCCTATCCCCCAGGGTAGGATATAGCAACGAGCGACGCGTCAAACGTGCGGGTTGGCTCTACGGGCCAATCCGGTCGATCTGCCTGAAGAAACTAATGCCGCTTGAAGTACTGCACTTCGCGTTCGTGCTTCTCGGCAGCCTCGCGCGACTTGAAGGTGCCGAGATTCCGGCGCTTGCCGGTCCTCGGATCCACCTTGCGCGAATAGAGACGGTATTCGCCGGACTTCAGCTTGCGGATCATGGCAACCTCCTGTGCGCAGATGATCCTAAACCCTTTGGAACCATGCCGGTTCCAGGTCAAAATTGCCAACGGGTCAGGGTTCCGCCGATCGATGCTCGCCCCGTGCATCCGGCTGGCAGCATCCCGAAACCGGGCGCGAAACGTGAGACCGCAGACTAGCAAAAAATCGAAGCAGGGTCGTGGCGAGGCGTCTTTCGTGGTTTGCTTGCCATCGGGGTTGCCTCCGGGCAGCGTCCGCGGCGCGAAACCGGCGGTAGGCCGGCCAACAGGCCCGACCGAAAGTGATCCATTTCACGGAAGCGCCGGGCCGAATGTCGGAATCGAGACGGCAGCGACACAATTCGGTCGGATTATTTGTACTCAAATGACTTCCGTAACGTTAGGGTAGCGTTGCGGGCATGCCGGACTGGAGGAGGATGAGATGGTGACGGCGAAGCTTCACGGCGTCGAACTCGTCAAGGGCCAGAAGTGGACGGTGCGCGTCACCGCCTACGGCACCACGCTGACCTTCCCCTTCGAAGCCGAGCAATATGCCCGCTCCTATGCCGACGGCCAGGCCTTCCGCCTCGGTGTCGAAGTGGTCGAACTGAAGGACTGCGCCTAAAGCGGTTCGCCGTTTCGATCACCGGCGCACGAGCGCAACCAGACCGGCGCAGGGCCCCAGACGATTCCCAGGCTTGTCGCCTTGTTGAGGATTACCGCTTCAAACGCTCCGAAGCGGAAGAGACCTATGAGCAGGGGCAAGCGGAACTCGGCTCCGTCCAATCCGGTAAGGCCACCAAGCGCGCCAATGCCCGCGCCGGACGCGAATGTCAGCGGTTTGTTGTGAGCCTGCTGTATCGCGCCCCTCAGCGTGGCGTGTAGGCGACCTTTTCGCCATCCTCCTTGATAAACTCCCGCACCGGATTGTCGAGCAGCGGCAGCACCGCCTCCGAAGGCCGGCAGAGTTTTGTCCCTTTCGGCGTCTCGACGATCGGCCGGTTGATGAGGATCGGATGGGCGAGCATGAAATCGATCAGCTCGTCGTCGCTCCATTTCGGATCGGCGAGACCAAGCTCGGCGTAAGGCGTTCCCTTCTCCCGCAACAACTCACGCGGAGTGATCCCCATCGCCGCAATCAATTCCAGCAGCCGCTCGCGGCTCGGCGGCGTCTTCAGATATTCGATCACCACCGGCTCCTCACCGCTGGCGCGGATCATGGCGAGCGTGTTGCGCGAGGTGCCGCAAGCGGGGTTGTGGTAGATCGTGACCGTCATGACTTGCCTTTGGATGGTTGGGCTTTCAGTGGCTCAGATTGCTGAATGATGTCAGGCCGTAGCAGCCAGCCCATCAGCGCCAGCGCGATCAGGGCGCCGAGCAGTTCGGCTACGATGAAGCCCGGCAGGTCGACCGGCCTGATGCCGGAAAAGCTGTTGGTGAGCGAACGCGCCACCGCGACGGCCGGATTGGCGAAGGAGGTGGAGGCCGTGAACCAGTAGGCGGCTGTGATGAAGAGGCCGACCAGCCATGGCACGGCCCGTCGGTCGAAGCGCAGGCCGGCGAGGATGACGGCGACAAGGCCGAATGTCGCGACAACTTCCGAGAACCATTGCGCCGGTCCGGCGCGCAGCTTCGTCGCGATCTCCAGAACCGGCAGGCCGAACATGAGGTGCGCGCCGATGGTGCCGGCGATGCCGCCGGCGAACTGCGCGGCGAGATAGGCCGGCAGATCGCGGGCCGGCAGCGATCGGTTCAAACAGAAGACGAGCGAGACGGCCGGATTGAAATGCGCACCGGAGATCTGCCCGAGGATGGTGATCAGCACCACCAGCATGGCGCCGGTCGCCAGCGTGTTGCCAAGCAACGCCAGCGCCGTGTCATGCGTCAGCGCGTCGGCCATGATGCCGGAGCCGACCACCGTTGCCACCAGCAGGCCGGTGCCCAGTGCTTCGGCGACAACCCGGCGCGGCAGATCGTAGGAGATCATTGCCGCCTCCCCTCGCCCGGCTGGCAGCAGGGCGTGGCAAGCGCCGGCGCGCAGATTTCCGGACGGCCCGAGCAGCAATCCTCCATCAGGAAGCGGATCAGGCCGGAAAGTGCATCATATTCCGCGCTGTAGACGATCGAGCGCGCGTCACGCCGCGCGGTCACGAGGCCAGCGCGCTCCAGTTCCTTGAGATGGAAGCTGACATTGGAAGGCGAGACCCCGACCTGTTCGGCAAGCGAACCGGCGGCGATGCCGTCAGGCCCGGCAACGACCAGCGACCGAAGCAGCCTCAGCCGCGTCTCCTGCGACAGCGCGCCAAAGGCGACCAGGGCTTGACGCTCATCCACGTTTCAATAATCCTTGAAATATTGAAATGATGGATAGCCGATATGTTTTATCCTGACAATCGGAAAATCGCCCCTGCCCCCCGTCGAGATCGAGCTGTCGCCGCGGCCGGCGCGCTGCAAGCCGCGCGACCGCCGGCTGGAAGACCGGAAGGCGGCCGGCGCATCATGTTCTCCGGCTGCGAGCGGCGAGGCCTGTTGCAGTTAACCGAATTGTCGGCGCCCCGGCGCAGGCAAATTAGCGATCTCTTGTATTTCTTGCAAATGAGGATCATGCTTGGGTCAATGCGTGGCAACCTGATGCGCAGCGGGGGTGGGTATAATAAAAAGGTAAGGCGTCATGGGATTGGCAGTCTGCTATGATCACAGCGGGATTGATCTGGCTTGGTCGATCTTCCTCGGCATCACCGCGGTTTTCATGCTCATGGCGCCATTGGCCGCTGCGCGGCTGGTCGCAATATCGCGCGCGGATTCAGTCGGACAGCTTCAGACGGCATAACGGCTGAGGGCCGCCCTACCCGGGGGTGACCTTTCGCATGGGAGCTTCGCCAAACAGCGCGGAGCAGTCGATTTCGTCGCGGAAATGCGCATCGGGATCGAGCACCAGCCATGACGTATGCGTGCGAAGGTTCCTTAGCCTGGCGTTCTTTTCCGCGCGCGCCTGGCGCTCCGCCTCGGCAAGCGAGGCAAGGCCCGGCCTCTCGGCGTTGTGAGGGAAAGAACTCTTCGGCATAGCGACACAAAACGCGGTCGCCCCGCTTTGCGTTCCGCCGGAAGCAGCGCGGCCAACCCCGCCTTTTTCTCTATCGCAAGCCGCCTGAATCCGTTTCAGCGCGACGCGCTTTAGAGCCTTCCAATGGCCATTCGCATCCGGCAGCCGCGATGGCGTTAACCCCTTCCCTGGACGCAGGACCAAGGTCGGTGTCGCAATCGCCGCGGCTGGCCTATAGTCTTTGCTCGTGGTGGGGTGAATCGCGCATATGCCCAGGGAGACTTTGAAGCGACTTGTGCAAATCTGGAGCGGGCTGTCGCTGGCCTGGCAGTTTGTGATTGCCGGCGGCATTGGACTATTGGCGGTGATGCTCGTGGTTGGCCTCTGGGTGACATCGCAGATCCGCCAAGGGGTGATGCACAACTCGGCCACCACGACAGCGCTCTATGTCGACAGCGTCATTGCGCCGCTGCTGCCGGACCTGCGCAAGAGCCGTCAGCTCGACGACACGGTCAAGCGGGCGCTGGACGAAACACTCGGCCAGGGCGCGCTCGGCAAGACACTGGTGTCGTTCAAGTTGTGGAGGCGCGACGGCACCGTGCTCTACGCCGACGACTCGGCGCTGATCGGCAAGACCTTTCCTCCCAACCCCAATCTGATCTCGGCCTTCGCCGGCAATGTCGTGGCCGAATACAACGATCTCACCGACGACCCTGAGACCCGCGAAGAGAAAGCGGTGAATGCGCCGCTGTTCGAGATCTACAACCCCGTGCGCGAGCCCTGGTCGGGCCAAGTGGTGGCGGTGTCAGAATTCTACGAGATCGCCGACGATTTCCAGCAGACGCTAAACTCGGCGTTGAGATGGACCTGGCTAGTAGTGGCCGGCGCCACGGCGGCCTCGCTGGCGCTGTTGTCGGGCATCGTGTTTCGCGGCAGCCGCACCATCCAGACACAGCGTGCCGCGCTGGAAGCCAAGGTCACCGAGTTGCAAGCGGCGCTGGCACAGAACTCGTCGCTGCGCCAGCGCGTGCAGCGCGCCTCGCGCCGCGCCACCGCCATCAACGAGCGCTACCTGCGGCGCATCGGCGCCGACCTGCATGACGGCCCGGCGCAATTGGTGGCGCTTGCCGCGCTCAGGATGGACAGTCCGGTGCTGGTCGATCCCGCGACGCCGAAACCGCAGCGCGAAGCCGAGATCGCCGGCATCCATAAGACGCTCGGCGAGGCGATGCGCGAGATACGCGGCATCTGTAACGGCCTGGTGCTGCCGCAGATCGAGACGCAGGCGGTCGCCGACATATTGCGGCTGGCGGTCGCCGAGCATGAGCGCCGCACCGACACCAAAGTGTTGCTGACGCTGCCGGAGCGCTTGCCCGAACTCGGCACCTCGGAGAAGATCAGCATCTATCGTTTCGTACAGGAAGGGCTTAACAACGCCTACCGGCACGGCAGGGGCAAGGGCCAGCAGGTGAGAGCCACGATGAAGGGCGGCAAGCTTTTGGTCGAGGTGCAGGACACCGGTCCGGGCTTCGACCCCGCACGGAGCGAAGGCCTCGGGCTCGCCGGCCTCAGGGAGCGTATCGAAAGCATTGGCGGGCAATTCGAGACGCTTTCGGGCCCTGGGGGAACGAGACTGGTAATCACATTGTCTGTCGAGGAGCAGCCGTGACCGCACCCATCCGCATCGCTATTGTCGACGACCATCCGCTGTTTCGCGAGGGCGTGGCGCGCAGCCTCGGCGAGATCGGCGGCTTCGAGCTTGTGGGCGAAGGCGCCAGCGCCGAGGACGCCGAAAGGCTAGTCCGCGCCAGCGCGCCCGACGTGCTGCTGCTCGACATCAGCATGCCGGGCGGCGGCCTCAATGCGCTGGCCGGCATCCTTTCGGCGGCGCCCGAGCAGAAGATCGTCATGCTCACCGTGTCCGAGACCAATGCCGACGTTGCCCAGGCGCTGAAGGCGGGCGCGCGCGGTTATGTGCTGAAAGGCGTCGGCTCCAAGTCGCTGGCCGAGATCCTGCGCGACGTCGCCAACGGCCAGAGCTACGTGTCGCCGACGCTCTCGGCGCGGCTGCTGTCGGACCTCTTGCAGCCCACCAGCCGCAAGCCCGACCCGCTCAGCCAGCTCACCAGCCGTGAAGCCGAGATCCTGAGGCTGGTGGCCGAGGGCCTGAGCAACAAGGAAGTCGCCGCCCGCCTGTCGCTGCAGGAAAAGACGGTCAAGCACCACATGACCCGAGTGCTCGCCAAACTCAACGTGCGCAACCGGACCGAGGCCGCGCTGCTGATGCATGAGGCGAGAGACAGGAATTAGTGAATGGTGAATAGTGAATAGTGGGTGGTTGGTGAGTAGAAGCTGACGTCACGGCGCCGCCGTCTCACCATTCACTATTCACCATTCACCATCCCCAAAGTAATCACCCCCGCCTCCGGAAGACGGGGGTGACATGCGAGGGTGCGGGAAAAGGGGGTAGCTTCTCTCAACCCTCACAAGCCTAGCAGGCGGGCCAGATCCTCCTGGGTCGCCCAGCGGTCGACTATGGTGCGGCCTAGCGCATCCGTCATCTCGAAGCGCCCGTTCTCGATCTCTTCCTTCATGCCGTTGCGGTGGATGACGGTGATCTTGTTGCCGTCGATCTTTACGGTATCGCCGGTCGTCGCATTGACATGGCTGGCGGACTTGCCTGGGTTGGTGTTGCCTTTGCCGCTGTTGTTTCCAGGACCGGCATTGGCATTGCCGCCACCGGCATTGCCGTTGCCTGAATTGCCACCGCTGTTGCCGCCATTGCCGCCGCCACCCCCACCATGACCATTGCCGGCATAAGCGGTGGCCACTAGGAGCTTGGCGAGGCTATCGGGGGTGAAATGAACAGTCACGACAGCAAGCGCCAGCGCGGCCGCGGCGCGCAGCGTAAGGCGGACAAACCTTTTGGAGGCGGGTTCGCGCATGCTGTCCTTGGTTCATGCCGGTTCCGCCTCGGCCCTGCCGAAGTTCCGCTCTCAGCCGAGCCAAGGCGGAACCGGTATCCCAGAAAAGATTCACGGTTTGGTAAGGCTACGGAAGCGGCCCACGACCCATGCCATGCCCGATCGGACCTTTTTTGCGGCCGCTTGGGGACCATCGTCGCAACTAAAGCGCGTCGCGATCTTTCAGATACGCTCCGGCGCTTTAGGTTTTTGATTTTACGCATGTCTTTGTCCCGAAACCGGTTCCCACTTCGGGAAACATGCTTTAAGCGCGTCGCGATGAAGCGTATCCAGGCGACGCGCTTTAGTCCTTGTTTTTGCGCATGTCGTCTTCCCAAAACCGCTGCGCACTTTTGGGCGATATGCTTGGAGGGAGAAACAACTCGGAGCCGCGACTGCCGCTGCGTTAACCAAATCGCTTGGAAATTGGCTAGCAATTCATTATGACTGTGGCTCGCGAGAACGACGCGGACACTCAACGAACCGCGGCATGCTATGGCGCGTGCCATCTTGGACACGGAAAGTGCCGTAACCCTTTGATTTGCGTGTGGACTGTTTCCCCGGCCTGCGGGGGCCATGCGCCAAGAGCCCGCCTTACCTCGGCAGCCGTCCCAAGGGCCCAAAAAAGTACCCCCGCCAAAAGGCGGGGGTAAGGTGAGCAGCGGGAGTTCTGTCGTAAGACGATCAGGACCGAAGAGACGAAGCAAAAGGTGGCAACCTGATTTTGCAGCGCTGGCCTTTGGTCCCTTAATGATCTAACCCAGATAGAACCTCGCTCTCACAAACTCTGTTCTCATAGACTCTTCAGTCGATTGAGATCGGCGATTGTGGCCTTACGATCGACGATGGTGCGACCAAACTTGTCCTCCATCCTGAACCTGCCGTCTTCGACCGCCTCCTTCATTCCGTTCCGGTGCGTGACCTGGATGCTATTGCCACTAACCTCGACCTTGTCGCCGGTCGCCGCGTTCACATGATCGTCGACATCGGCGGCGCTACTACTTGCGGCACTGTTCGTTGCGCCCTTGCTGTTGCCGCTGTTTCCGATACCGTTGCCGTTTCCGTTGTTGCCGCTCGAGTTGCCGTTCCCGTTATTGCCGCCGCCGTTACTGTTTCCGTTTCCGCCGCCGCTATTTCCGCCCCCGCTATTTCCGCCGCCGCTGTTCCCACCGCCGTTGCCGTTGCCATTGCCGCCTTTGCCGGCATAGGCCTTGGCCACGACAGGACCGTCAAAGGAGAGATGAAAAGGCGCGACAACAAGCGCCAGCGCAGTGAGCGCCCGCAAGCCAAGCCTGCAGCCCATGCGCGATACGCGCATCCCATTCTCCCCTTGCCAGCCATCCGACCCTTCGGCCGAACTACCCCACCGGCAATGTCGCAGCATCAGCATCCCCAATCAGCGCGTCGTGGGGAAGTGGCCCACGACCCTTGTCTTGTTTTCTCAGACCTTTTTCGCAACGATATCGGACCTAAGTCCTATCTCAACCACCAGATGTGGTCGGGCGCGGCTGCGCGCACAGCTTTTTTCTTGCGTGGGTTGCGCTGAAATGGATTCAGGCATCGCGCTTTAAGTCTTTGTTTTGATGCATGTCGTTCTCCCAAAACCGCTGCGCACTTTTGGGCGACATGCATTGAGCCTTAACCAGGCGACGGAACCGGCGCCCTCGCCGTCACGGCCGCGCCGAACGCAGCGGCGATCACGGCGCCGATACCGGCGCATTGCAACACGCTCAGGCTCTCGTGCAGGAAGAAAAAACCGGTCAGCGCGCCGCCCGCGGGCTCCAGGCATACGATCATGCCATAGACTTTCGCCGGCATTCTGGCGAGAACCATCATCTCCAGCCAGAAGGGCAGCGCGCTGGAGAACAGCCCGATGACGATCGCGGCCGCCATGACATGCGGGTCGGTGAGATAAGGTTCCGCGGCGGTGAAGCCGAAAGGCAGCGCGACCAGCGCGGCGATCGCCATGCCATAGGCCGAGGTGCGGGCGCCAAGCTCGGTGCCGGCCTTCTGCGCGAAGATGATATAGAGCCCCCAGCAGCCGCCGGCGGCGAGCGCAAGCAGCACGCCCACCGGATCGAGCCCGCGGCTGACATCGGCGAAGGGGGAAAGCAGCACGATGCCGGCGACCGCCAGCACCACCCAGACGACGTCGAGGAAGCGCCTGGAGCCAAGGGTGGCGACGAAAAGCGGGCCGGTGAATTCGAGCGCCACGCAGATACCCAGCGGAATGCGCTCGAGCGCGGCATAGAAGAGCAGGTTCATGACCGAAACGGTGACGCCATAGGCGGCAAGCCAGGGCAGTCCCCTTCGTGTCGGCAGCACTTTCCATGGCCTGAGCACCGCCGCCAGCATCAGCGCGCCGATGACGAGTCTCAGCATCGTCGTGCCCTCCGCCCCGAGGACCGGAAACAGGCCCTTGGCGAAGGCGGCGCCCACCTGCACCGAAAGAATGGCGCCAAGCAGGCCGACGACGGGTAAGGCGCCCAGCTGCGCCTCCGGTTTTGCGATCGGCGTCGACGTCACTCCATCCCCCTGCCCGCATGGTCGGATGCGGGGATAAGGCCTGGCGACCACATTGTCGTGAGGCAGCGGGCGGCGGATGGTGGGACAGGCGGCGACCGCCGCCGGCAGGATTGCTGCATCGCACAAGACTTTGAAACTCAAGACGCTTTTTCGCGGAACCGCCGAAGAACCCTGAGGCACAAAAAGGTGCCTGCTTCGATACCTCCATTGTTCCCGCTATGGTTGCCGAACCAATTCGCCAACATCCTTTACGATAAATACTTCCAAATATTCAGACCAACTACCCAAAAACATATAGGACCATTGGACAGACGTCCGACTAAACTCGGCATCCAACTATGGCAAACACCCATGGACATCACAGCTTTATTTCAAAGCCGTAAGGATTTTGTGTTGCGCTGCAACATCAACCGCTACAATCGTTGAGCGGGGATGCGCAGTGGAGGATGACGTTAATTGATCCGGGTGGGCATTCCGTTGGCCTGCAAAGATGGCGTTCTCGCTTCGGACGGCGATTTGTCGACTGGCAGATCGGACCGGCTTGGGGCCTCCAACGCCGGATCTTGCGGCAGACCTGGCGGACGCCGCTGATGGCGAACGCGCGCGACATCCAGCTGGACGCGTTGCGGGCCGTTGCCGTGACGCTGGTGCTTTACGCGCATTTCCTCGCGCCAAACGGCACCTCCTTCCTCGGCCATCTCGGCGTTCGGCTGTTCTTCGTACTCTCCGGCTTCCTGATCACGCGGCTTTTGCTGGAGGCGCGCGACGCCGCCTCATTCGAGGCCGGACCGGCGCTGCGTTCCTTCTATGCCAGGCGCATGATCCGCATCTTCCCGCCCTATTTCGCGGTGCTGGCGCTGGTCTGGTTCACCGACCTGGAACAGTCCAGATCGTCACTCGCCTGGCATGCGCTCTATCTCTCGAATTTCTGGTATGCGCTGCGCAACGATTGGAACCCTTGGCTGCTCTGCCATTTCTGGAGCCTCAGCATCGAGGAGCAGTTCTATCTGGCCTGGCCGCTGATCGTGCTTCTGGCGCCGCGCAGGCGCATCGAAGCGATCACCATCGGCGTCATCTGCTTCTCGCTCGCCTACCGCTTCTACTGGCCGATCACCGCCGACCCGGCGCTCGCGCGCGATCTGTTGCCGCCGGCCTCGATGGATGCGCTTGGCTGCGGCGCCCTGCTTGCGGTGCGCCGCGCCAGGG
>NZ_JHQR01000187.1 GCF_014843825.1 Mesorhizobium silamurunense | reverse complement strand
GGCAGCGGCTCCGGCCAAGGCGGCCAGCGTTGCGGCGAAGCGGGTCGGCGCCGCCGGCAAGGTCCGCCAGGTCATCGGCGCCGTCGTCGACGTGCAGTTCGAAGACCACCTGCCGGCCATTCTCAATGCGCTGGAAACTCAGAACGTCGGCAACCGCCTTGTGCTCGAGGTCGCCCAGCATCTCGGCGAGAACACCGTGCGCTGCATCGCCATGGACTCGACCGAGGGTCTCGTCCGCGGCCAGGACGTCTTCGACACCGGCGCGCCGATCTCGGTGCCGGTCGGTCCGGGTCTGCTCGGCCGCATCATCAACGTCATCGGCGAGCCGGTCGACGAGGAAGGCCCGGTCGACGGCATCGAGCAGCGCGCCATCCACCAACCGGCTCCGGCCTATGTCGACCAGTCGACCGAAGCGCAGATCCTGGTCACCGGCATCAAGGTTCTCGACCTGCTGGCGCCTTACGCCCGCGGCGGCAAGATCGGCCTGTTCGGCGGCGCCGGCGTCGGCAAGACCGTGCTGATCCAGGAACTGATCAACAACGTCGCCAAGGCCCACGGCGGCTTCTCGGTGTTCGCCGGCGTCGGCGAGCGTACCCGCGAAGGCAACGATCTCTATCACGAGTTCATCGAGTCGGGCGTCAACAAGAAGGGCGGCGGCGCCGGCTCCAAGGCCGCGCTCGTCTACGGTCAGATGAACGAGCCGCCGGGCGCGCGCGCCCGCGTCGGCCTGACCGGCCTCACGGTCGCCGAGTATTTCCGCGACCAGGGCCAGGACGTGCTGTTCTTCGTCGACAACATCTTCCGCTTCACGCAGGCGGGCTCGGAAGTGTCGGCGCTGCTCGGCCGCATCCCCTCCGCCGTGGGCTACCAGCCGACGCTGGCCACCGACATGGGCGCGCTGCAGGAGCGCATCACGACGACGACCAAGGGCTCGATCACCTCGGTGCAGGCCATCTACGTTCCGGCCGACGACCTGACCGACCCGGCGCCGGCGACCTCCTTCGCCCACCTCGACGCCACGACCGTGCTCAACCGCGCGATCTCGGAAAAGGGCATCTACCCGGCCGTCGATCCGCTGGACTCGACCTCGCGCATGCTCGACCCGATGGTCGTCGGCGAGGAGCACTACCAGGTCGCCCGCCAGGTGCAGTCGATCCTGCAGCGCTACAAGTCGCTGCAGGACATCATCGCCATCCTTGGCATGGACGAGCTGTCGGAAGAGGACAAGCAGACGGTCGCCCGCGCCCGCAAGATCGAGCGCTTCCTGTCGCAGCCGTTCTTCGTCGCCGAAGTGTTCACCGGCTCGCCGGGCAAACTGGTCGATCTCGCCGACACCATCAAGGGCTTCAAGGGCCTCTGCGCCGGCGACTACGACCACCTGCCGGAAGCCGCCTTCTATATGGTCGGCGGCATCGAGGAGGCGGTCGAGAAGGCGCAGCGCCTGGCGGCTGAAGCGGCTTAATCACGGGAATAGGGAGTAGGGAGTAGTGAGTAGAGAATAGCAAGTGTGGCTTGGGCTTTAATAACTCGTCACTACTGACTACTCACTATTCCCTACTCACTAAATTCGCATGGCTGAAGCTTTCAAGTTCGAACTGGTCTCGCCGGAACGGCTGCTCGTCTCCGAGCAGGTCGAGTCGGTCGTCATCCCGGGCGCCGAGGGCGAGATGACCGTGCTGGCGCAGCACGCTCCGGTCATGACCATGATCAAGCCCGGCGTCGTCACGGTGAAGACCGCGGCCGGTGCGGAAGCGCGCTACGTCGTGTTCGGCGGCTTCGCCGACATCCTGCCTTCGGGCTGCACGCTGCTGGCCGAATCGGCGGTGGCCGTCGGCGATATCGACCGCGCCGATCTCGCCCGCCGCATCCAGGAGGCCAGGGAAGACGCGGCCGACGCCAAGGACGACGAGAGCCGCGCCAAGGCTGAGCAGTTCCTCAGCCAGCTCACCACGCTGGAAGGCGCGCTGCTGCCGGCCTGACGACGGCTTCTAACAATGGATTGAAAAGGCGGGGCTTGCCCCGCTTTTTTGTTTGCCCGGTTTGATGGACAGTCCGCGCCGCGCCAGGTCGTGAACGGGTCCGCAGGCAAATAGGCGCGAGCGTTATCGGCTGTCTATGCCGAGCGCGGCGAATGCCAGCACCGGACCCTCCCGCCGCAAGTGGACGAGATGCACGGCCACGAGTTCGATCAACGTCTGGCGTTCGGCGTGGTCCTTGGCGAAGCCGGCTAGCTCAAACACCTCCACAACCGTTTCGTTCGCCGGCAGTTGCTGGCCCAAAAGCGTGGTCAACGCGGCATCGAGCGGATCGGTGAAATGGCCCTCCGGCAAGGCCTTTCCCCGTGCCGCGCAGGCAGCGATCCAGGCGGCCACCACCAGTGTCAGATGGACCAGCTCCGTGCCGGCCTCCAGGCACTCCAGGGCCGACGCGATGATGCGCTGCGGCAGCTTCTGGCTGCCGTCATTGGCGATCTGCGCGGTGCGGTGGGCAAGCGCCGTGTTCGAAAAGCGCTCGGCGAGCTCGCCCGTGTAGGCGGTCGTGTCGAGTCCGGCGTTCTCCGGCAGCGTCGGGATGGCTTCGGCCCACAACGCGTCGACGAATTGCCGGATCGCCGGATCGGCAAACGCGCGATCGACGGTCGCATGGCCGCTGAGCAGGCCGAGATAGGCTATGCCCGAATGGGCGCCGTTGAGCAGCCTCAGCTTCATATCTTCGAAGGGACCGACATCCTCGACCATGGTGACGCCGAATTTCTCCCAGGCCGGCCGTCCGGCCGGGAAGCGATCCTCGATCACCCATTGGCGGAACGGCTCGGTCATGACCGGCCAGGCATCCTCGAGGCCGAGTTCGCCCGCGACGCGCGCGCGGTCGGCATCGGTGGTCGCCGGCACGATGCGGTCGACCATGCTCGACGGGAAGGCTACTTCCTCGGCTATGTGATGCCCAAGATCGGCATCGCCCTCTCGGGCGAGCCGTGAGTCGCGCAGCTTCGCGAATTCGACCAGCAGCCGGTGCAGCGTCGCGCCGTTGGCCGGGAGATTGTCGCAGCAAAGCACGGTGAAGGGCGGCGTGTCGGCTGCGCGGCGGCGCGCAAGCGCCTCGGCGAGAAAACCATGCGCCGTCCTCGGCGATCCCGGGTTCGCCAGATCGTGCACGATGTCGGGATGGGCCTCGTCCAGCGCGCCATCGGCGGCTCGAAGATATGCCTTTTCGGTGATGGTCAGCGTGACGATGCGGATGCGCGGATCGGTCAGTGCGGCGAGCACCGCGTCGGGGTCTTCCGGCGCCACCAGCAGCGACAGGATCGAGCCGACGACCTCAAGCTGCTCGCCGGCGCTGTCTCTTACCGCCAGCGTGTAGAGCCCGTCCTGCGGCGCCAGCGCATCGCGCGTGTCGGGGCTGCGCAGCGAGACGCCGACGATGCCCCAATCCCTCCCGCCATCCGCCAGGCAGGCGTCGACATAGGCCGCCTGGTGAGCGCGGTGAAAGGCGCCGACGCCGAGATGGACGATGCCGGGCGTCACGGCGTTGCGATCGTAGCGCGGTATGACAATGGCGCCCGGCAGTTTCGCGATCGTGGCGTTCGAAAGACGGCTGTTCATTGGCATTTGAAGTCTCCGATCGGGGCATCCAACCCGGGCAGGAACGGACGGCTGCGGCGTAGCACCCGTCGCTGCCCCGTACAATGGCCGGAATCTATGCAAAGTCATCATACAACCAGATGATTTTTGTATGTTGACATTATCTCCGGCCGATCTACCAATAAGCCAACCTGGGAGGAAGCCAAGTGGCAACACTGACCGATCCGGACCTGCTGTTCGCGCCGGAAACGCGAACGCTGGCTCGCTCGCTCCATGCGGGGGTGAAAGACCTGCCGATCGTCAGTCCGCACGGTCACACGGATCCGCGCTGGTATGCGCTCAACGAGCCGTTTCCCGATCCGGCGCAATTGCTGATCGTGCCGGACCATTACATTTTCCGCATGCTGTTCAGCCAGGGCGTGCGGCTGGAGGAACTCGGCGTGCCGACGCTCGATCGCGCCCCGGTCGAGACCGACGGCAGGACGATCTGGCGCCGCTTCGCCGAGCATTATCATCTCTTCCGCGGCACGCCGACCCGGCTCTGGCTCGACCATGTGTTCGAGCATCTGTTCGGCATCGACGAGCCGCTCGATGCAAGCTCCGCCGACCGCCATTACGACACGATCGCGGCGCTGCTCAGCCAAGACGACTATCGGCCGCGGGCATTGTTCGAGCGGTTCAACATCGAGGTGATCGCGACGACCGAAGGCGCGCTCGACGACCTCAAATGGCACCGGATGATCCGCGACAGCGGCTGGAAGGGTCGCGTCGTCACCGCCTACCGGCCGGACGCGGTGGTCGATCCCGACTTCGAAGGATTCCTGGCCAATCTCGACCGGTTGGGCGAAATCACTGGATGCGACACCGGAAGCTGGGCCGGCTATCTCGAGGCGCACCGCCAGCGCCGCGCCTATTTCAAGGAATTCGGCGCAACCTCGTCGGACCACGGCCATCCGACCGCCGAGACCGCCAACCTCTCCGACGCGGCGGCCGAGGAGTTGTTCAACCGCATCCGCCGCGGCTCGGAAGACGAGCGCGAGCGAAAACTGTTCCGCGCACAGATGCTGACCGAAATGGCAAAGATGAGCCGTGACGATCGCCTGGTGCTGCAGATCCATCCGGGATCATGGCGCAATCATTCGCCGGCTATCTTCCAGAAATTCGGCCGCGACAAGGGCTTCGATATCCCGACCAGGACCGACTATGTGGCGGCGCTGAAGCCGCTGCTCGACTGCGTCGGACTGGAGCGCGACCTCACAGTCATCCTGTTCACGCTGGACGAAACGAGCTACGCACGCGAGCTGGCGCCGCTCGCCGGCGTCTATCCGGCGCTCAGGCTCGGGCCGGCCTGGTGGTTCCACGACAGCCCGGAAGGCATGTGCCGCTTCCGCGAGATGACCACCGAGACGGCCGGCTTCTACAACACCGTCGGCTTCAACGACGATACGCGCGCCTTTCCCTCGATTCCGGCGCGCCACGATGTCGCCCGCCGCGTCGACTGTGCCTTCCTGGCACGGCTCGTCGCCGAACATCGGTTGCGCGAGGAGGAAGCGCACGAGCTGGCGCGGGAGCTTGCCCACACGCTTGCCAAGAAGGCGTACCGGCTCTGAGCCGGTCGCGAGGGTTTCAAAGGGAGGAAGTCATGTTGCATTTTTCGAAATTGACGGCAGCCACATTGGCCTTCGGCTCGCTGCTCATCGGTATTGCCAACGCCGAGACCGTGCTGCGCTCGGCCGACACCCATCCGGACGGCTACCCGACCGTCGAGGCGGTCAAATATATGGGCGAGCTGATCAAGCAGCGGACCGACGGCCGCTATTCGATCGAGGTCTATCATTCGGCACAGCTCGGCGAGGAGAAGGACACGATCGAGCAGACGCAGACCGGCGTCATAGACCTGAACCGCGTCTCGATGGGGCCGTTCAACGGCATCGTGCCGGAGACGCAGGTGCCGTCGCTGCCCTATATGTTCCGCTCCGTCGAGCAGATGCGGCACGTCATGGACGGCCCGATCGGCGACGAGATCCTCAAGGCCTTCGAGGCGCATGACCTCGTCGGCCTCGCCTTCTACGATTCCGGCGCGCGCTCCTTCTACAACACCAGGAAGGACATCACCTCGATCGCCGATCTCAAGGGCATGAAGTTCCGCGTCATCCAGTCGGGCGTGTTCGTCGACATGGTCAACGCGCTCGGCGCGAACGCCACGCCGATGGCCTATGGCGAAGTCTATTCGGCGCTGGAGACCGGCGTCATCGACGGCGCCGAGAACAACTGGCCGAGCTTCGAATCCGCCAAGCACTATGAGGTCGCCAAGCACTACACGATCGACCAGCACCAGATCGTGCCGGAGGTGCTGGTGATGGCGAAGGCGAGCTGGGACAAGCTCTCGCCGGAGGATCAGGCGATCGTCCGCCAGGCCGCCGAGGACAGCGTCGTCAAGATGCGAGAGCTCTGGGACGCGCAGGAGAAGAAGTCGCGCGACATCGTCGAGAAGGCCGGCGTCAAGGTCAGCGAGATCGACAAGCAGCCGCTGATCGACGCCATGAAGCCGGTCTACGACAAATACCTGTCGACGCCCGAGCTCAAAGACCTCGCGGCGCGCATCCAGGCAACCAAGTAAGGCGATTTGCGGGGCGGGCCGTGCGTCCGTCCCGCATTTCTTGGCCGGCTGAAGATCGGGAGGGATCGGATGGCGACAACAACAAAGGCAGGCGAAGCGACCCCACGCTTCAGCATCGTGCTGTCGCGGATCTGCGACGGAGCGCTTTATCTCGCGGGCTTCGGGCTGGTCGCCATGACCGCTTTGGTCGCCTACCAGGTGTTCTTCCGCTTCGTGCTCAACAGCTCGCCGAGCTGGACCGAGACCAGCGCCATCATGCTGATGAACTGGTTCATCTTCCTCGGCGCCGCGGTCGGCGTGCGCGAGAACTACCATATGGGCTTCGACGTGCTGGTCTATATCCTGCCGAAAGGCAGCAAAGGGGTGTTGCGCACGCTCTCCGACCTGATCGCTTTAGCCTTCGGCATCGGCATGGTCTGGTACGGCTGCAAGCTGGTCGGGCTCACCTGGCACACCATCATCCCCGCGCTCGAATTGCCGGGCGGCTTCGACTATCTGCCGCTGGTCACCGGCGGTGTGCTGATCTGCTTGTTTTCAGTTGAACGGATTGCGCTGCGCTGGTCGGGCGTCGATGTCGACAAGGACCTCAATCTCGAGGATGTCCCCGAGATGCCGGCGGTGCAGGAGGCCTAGATGGAGCTCTGGATACTGTTCGGCGTCTTCACGCTTTTGATGCTCGCCGGCACGCCGATCGCCTTCTGCCTGGGTGCCGCGTCCTTCGCCGCGGTGCTCTATCTCGGCCTGCCGCCGCTGGTCGTGTTTCAGCAATTGAAGTCCGGCATGAGCGTGTTCTCGCTGATGGCGATCCCGTTCTTCATCTATGCCGGCGACCTGATGGTGCGCGGCGGCATCGCGCAGCGCATCGTTTCCTTTGCCGGCTCGCTGGTCGGCCATGTGCGCGGCGGGCTGGGCCAGGTCAACATCATCGCCGGCACGCTGTTCGGCGGCATCTCCGGCTCGGCCGTGGCGGAAGCGGCCGCCGTCGGCGGACTGATGATCCCGCAGATGAAGGCGCGCGGCTACGGCGCCGACTACGCCGTCAACGTCACCTCGATGGCGGCGCTGATCGCGCTGCTCCTGCCGCCGTCGCAGAACATGATCATCTATTCCATCGCCGGCGGCGGCAAGATCTCGATCGCCGACCTGTTCACCGCCGGCATCCTGCCGGGGCTTTTGTTCGCCGCCTCTCTGATGGTCACCGCCTATCTCGTCGCCCGCAAGCGCGGCTATCCGGTCGAGACCTTCCCGGGTTTTGCCCGCGTCGGGCAGCTGGCGCTGATCGCCATCCCCGGCCTGCTCCTGGTCGGCATCATCTTCGGCGGCGTTCGCTCCGGCATCTTCACGGCGACCGAAAGCTCGTGCATCGCCATCCTCTACGCCCTGGCTGTGACGGTCTTCGTCTACCGCTCGATGCGCTGGAACGACTTCGTCCACGCCACGCTGGGCGCGGTGCGCACGACCTCGATGGTGCTGCTGATCATCGGCATGGCGGCGTCGTTCAGCTGGCCGATGGCCTATCTCAAGGTGCCGGTGCTCCTGATCGCCGGCATGAACGCCATCTCCACCGATCCGCTGGTGGTGCTGCTTCTGCTCAACGTGCTCATGCTGCTTCTCGGCACCTTCATGGACATGGGTCCGATGATCATCATCTGCACGCCGATCTTCCTGCCGCTGGTCCAGCACTACGGCGTCGATCCGGTGCATTTCGGCGTCATCACCATCCTCAATCTCGGCATCGGGCTCAACACGCCGCCGGTCGGCACGGTGCAGTTCGTCGCCTGCGCCGTCGGCAAGATCACGGTCTGGGAAGCCATGCGCTCGATCTGGCCGTTCTACGGCGCGGGTATCGTGGTTCTGGGACTGGTTACGTATATTCCCGCGATCTCGCTGTGGCTGCCAAGTGTATTCAAATAGGGGCGTGTTCAAATAGGGAGTGCGGCGTGGCCGATACCACAACGGATCTCAGGGTCGAACGGAAGCCGAAGCTGTCGGAAACGGTGGTCGCGGCGATCCGCAAGCAGCTTCTGGCGGGCGAGATCCCGCCCGGGCACAAGCTGCCGACCGAGGGCCAGCTGACGGAAACTTTCGGCGTCAGCCGCACAGTCATCCGCGAGGCGCTGGCCAAGCTCGCCGCAGACGGCCTTGTCGAGGCGCGCCAGGGCGCCGGCGTCTTCGTGACCGAGCACATCTCCACCACGCTCGGCGTTTTAGCCGCGGACATGGGAGCCAAGGATTCCATCGCGCTCAACGTGCTCGAAGTGCGGCTGGCGATAGAGATCGAATCGGCAGGCCTTGCCGCCATCCGCCGCAACGCGGCGCAGGAGGCGGCGATCCAGGAGGCCTTCTTCGAGTTTGAGCGGCTTTTGCTCGACAGCCAGCCGACCGGTCCGGCCGACCTCGCCTTCCACCGGGCGATCGCCAGCGCCACCAACAATCCGTTCTATGTCGAGATGCTCGACGTGCTCGGCCGCCGCGCCATTCCCTGCGATGTGACCTCGCCCTGGTCGACGGAACTGGTCCAGTCGGACGAGTACCAGCGCGGCCTGCAGCGCGAGCATCTGGTGATCCTCAACGCGATCTCGGCCGGCGATGCCAATGCCGCGCGCGAGGCGATGCGGGCGCATCTCACCGCCAGCCAGCAGCGCTACCGCGAGCGCCTGCAGGCACGGCAGGCCTATTACGCGAAGTCGGTGGCGGCGGCATCGACCGGATGATCATTCGAGCAAGATGATGGATCAAAAGCACACCGAATTCTCCTCGCGCTTCGCCATCGACCCGACAGCGGCCGCGGCGATGGGAACCGACGAGCTGCGCCACAATTTCCACGTCGCGGGGCTGTTCCAGCCCGGTCTCGTCAGCCTCACCTACACGCATTACGACCGCATGATCGTCGGCGGCGCCATGCCGGCCGATAAGGTCCTGCCGCTGGAAGCGATCAAGCCGACGGGCACCCAGGCATTCCTCGACCGCCGCGAGCTGATCGCCGTCAACATCGGCGGCGCCGGCACCGTGACGGCCGACGGGCTGCCCCATGAGATGGCGGCGCGCGACATGGTCTATCTCGGCATGGGCACGCAGCAAGTCTCGTTCGCTTCAGCTGATCCGGATGAACCGGCCAAGTTCTATCTGCTCAGCGCGCCGGCGCATCAGGCCTATCCCAGCCAATTGATCCGCATCGGCGACGCCAGGAGGCTCGACCTCGGCAGCCAGGCGACCAGCAACGAGCGCTCGATCTTCCGGTTCATCCATGCCGACGGCGTGAAAACCTGTCAGCTCGTCGTCGGCATGACCCAGCTCGCTCCGGGTTCGGTCTGGAACACCATGCCCTGCCATGTGCACGACCGGCGCATGGAGGCCTATCTCTATTTCGACCTGGCCGACGACGCGCGTGTCTTCCACCTCATGGGCGAGCCGGACGAGACGCGCCATATCGTCATGCGCAACGAAGAGGCGGTGCTGTCGCCGGGCTGGTCGATCCATTCGGGCGCCGGCACCTCGAACTATGCCTTCATCTGGGCCATGGCCGGCGACAATGTCGACTATACCGACGTCGACCAGGTGGCGATGGATCAGCTCAGGTGAGCGATCTCTCCGCCTTCAGTCTTGCGGGCAAGCGCATCCTCGTCACCGGCGCCAACACCGGCATCGGCCAGGGCATCGCAGTGTCGGTGGCACGCGCCGGCGGCGCCGTCATCGGCGTCGGGCGCTCGGCAATGGATGACACGGCGGAGAAAGTCGCGGCAGAAGGGGAAGGTTTCGAGGCGGTGGCCGCCGATCTCGGCGATCCCGCCAAGGCCGCCGCCATGCTCGACCGGGTCTGGGACGAGAGCGGGCCGCTCGACGGCCTGGTCAACAATGCCGGCATCATCCGTCGTGCCAATGCCGTCGACCTGACCGAGGCCGATTGGGACGAGGTGATGGACATCAATTTGAAGACGGTCTTTCGGCTCTGCCAGAGCTTTGCCAGGCGCGTGCTGGCGGAGCCCGGGCGGCGCGGCAAGATCGTCAACATCGCCTCGGTTCTGAGCTTCCAGGGCGGCATCCGCGTCGCCTCTTACACCGCCTCGAAACATGGCGTGCTCGGCCTCACTCGGCTGCTCGCCTGCGAATGGGCGCCGAAAGGCATCAACGTCAACGGCATCGCGCCGGGCTATATCGAGACCAACAACACCGAGGCCTTGCGCGCCGACCCCGACCGCAGCGCCGCCATCCTCGGGCGCATTCCCGCGGCGCGCTGGGGCCAGCCCGGCGACATCGGCGATGCGGCCGTCTTCCTGCTCGCGCCTGCATCGGACTATATGCATGGCGCGGTGATGCCGGTGGACGGCGGCTGGCTGGCGCGGTGACATTTCAATTTCGAAACGGAAGCTCGCGATGACCGATTT
The DNA here is from genome assembly GCF_014843825.1 of Mesorhizobium silamurunense. GTDB lineage: Bacteria > Pseudomonadota > Alphaproteobacteria > Rhizobiales > Rhizobiaceae > Mesorhizobium > Mesorhizobium silamurunense. The sequence goes on along the minus strand of NZ_JHQR01000187.1, from coordinate 7,460 downwards.
CTTTTCCCACGCAGGCGAAAAGGCCTGGGAGCCGACGCCGGACGGCAACAGGCGGCGCGTGCTGGTGCACACGGCCGAGCTGATGATGGTCGAGTTCGCCTTCAACAAGGGCGGCGTCGGCGCGCTGCATTCGCATCCGCATGTCCAGGCAAGCTATGTCGCCGAGGGCCGCTTCGAAGTCACCATCGACGGCCGGTCGGAGATCCTGGCAGGGGGGAGCAGCTTCATCGTGCCGTCCAACCTGGTGCACGGCGTCAAGGCGCTGGAAGCGGGTCGGCTGGTCGACAGCTTTGCGCCTCATCGAGCCGACTTCCTCGCCTGAAGAGACAGCTTTTGACATATCGGAAAGGAAAACCCGCGCCGGGCGGCGCGGGTTTGTTGCCTGGGCGCCCGTGGCGCCGCCGCGGTACTCTGAACATCGCCGCAGGACGACAAAGGTGCCGCAACATAGTGAAGATAGGTTTAACGCGACAGGATGTGAGGTCGATGATCGGTCTCGCCGCCGGACTGTCGCCCTCGGATAGCGCGAAGCGCCGGCTCAGCGCTGTTCAAGTGTCAGCCGCGCGCCGAGCGCGCAATAGATGCCGCCGACCACCTTGCCCTGCCATTTCAGCACGGCCGGGTTGCGGCGCAGGAAGGAGCCGAGACCTCCGGCCGAGACGGCGAAGACCACCGTGCTGAAGAGACCGAGAAGGACAAAGACGGCGCCGAGGATCGTCAGCTGAAGCACGACCGATCCGTTTTCCGGGCGCACGAACTGGGGCAGGAAAGCGAGGAAGAACAGCGCCGTCTTCGGGTTCAGCACCTCGGTCAATATGGCCTGCCGGAACGCCTTGCCCGCCGGCACGGCCAAGGCGCGGGCCCCGAGATCGACCGGCGCCTTCTCGAGGATGGCGCGGATGCCGAGGTAAACAAGATAGGCCGCGCCGATATATTTGATGATGGAAAACAGCATCGCCGAGGTGGCGATGATGGCCGTGCCGAAGATCGCCATGGCGGTGTGGACGACGTCGCCCGCCGCGACGCCGGCGCCGGTGGCGATGCCGACTTTGGTTCCCGAGTTGGTCGCCCGCGCTACGGTAAGCAGCGTGGCAGGCCCCGGAATAAAGACGAAGCCAAGCACGATCGCGACATAGGTCGTCAATGTGGCCAGGTCGATCATTGCCGGGTTCCTCCGCTGCAGGCGGGGACAAGAAGCCATCCTTTGCGCGGAGAGGCAATGCGCTGGCGATGCCGGGCAGGCAAAACGGCGGACAAGCGAGGGGTTGCGATGGCGTTGGAGCGATCTCCGCCTTAAGAACGTGACCTCAGCCGAATCCGGGAATCATTCTCTATGCATATTTCGATGGCGGGGCGGACATCGATGGCGGGCATTCCGGCGGAGGGACGCGATCCGAAGCGGCGCGTGCTGAAGGATGTGTTCGGCTTCGACGATTTTCGTCCCGGCCAGGCCGACGTGATGGAGGCGCTGCTCTCCGGACGCCACGTCCTGGCGGTCATGCCGACCGGCGCCGGCAAGTCGCTCTGCTATCAGGTTCCGGCGCTGGTCCTGGGCGGGCTCACCATCGTCGTCTCGCCGCTGGTGGCGCTGATGCAGGATCAGGTCGCGGCGCTGCGGCTCGCCGGCGTCGCCGCCGACACGATCAATTCCTCGCTCGACCGCGATGCCAACGTCGCGGCGTGGCGCCGGGTCGCGTCGGGCCAGACGCGTCTGCTCTATCTGGCGCCGGAGCGGCTGATGACCGAACGCATGCTCGACGCGCTCGCCAGGCTCGACATCAGTCTGATCGCCGTCGACGAGGCGCATTGCATCTCGCAATGGGGGCCGGCCTTCCGGCGCGAATATGAAGACCTTGCGCGACTGCGCGACATCTTTCCGAAAGTGCCGATCATCGCGCTGACGGCGACGGCGGACGAGACAACGCGCACTGACATTTCGGCACGGCTGTTTGCCGACCTTGTCGACACGCTGGTGCTGGGCTTCGACCGGCCGGATATCAAGCTCGCCATCGAGCCGAAACAGGACAGCAAGCGCCAGCTGCTGCGCTTCGTCGAGCGTCATCCGGGGCGCAGCGGCATCGTCTACTGCCTGTCGCGCCGGAAGACGGAGGAGATGGCGGCCTTCCTCGAGCAAAACGGCGTCACCGCGCTCGCCTATCATGCCGGCATGAGCAAGGACGCGCGTGAAGCGAATCAGAACGCCTTCATGACGCTCTCCGGCGTCGTCATGGTGGCGACCAACGCCTTCGGCATGGGCATCGACAAGCCCGACGTCGCCTATGTCTTCCACACCGACCTGCCGGCGAGCCTCGAGGCCTACTACCAGGAAATCGGCCGCGCCGGCCGCGACGGGCGGCCGGCGGAGGCACATATGCTCTACGGCCTCGGCGACATCCGCACGCGCCGCCTGTTCATCGACGACGAAGATGCCTCGCCCGAGCACAAGCGGCGCTCGCACGGCCGGCTGGACACCCTGATCGGCTATTGCGAGACGGCGCAGTGCCGGCGCCAGGTCCTGCTCGGCTATTTCGGCGAGGAGGCGCAGCCGTGCGGCAATTGCGACAACTGCCTCAACCAAGCGCCGCGCGCGGACGGCAGCGCCGAGGCGCGCATCATCCTTTCGGCCGTCGCGCAGACCGGCGAGCGCTTCGGCGCCTCCCATATCGTCGACGTCCTCCTCGGCCACGAGACCGAGAAAGTGATTGCCAGGGGTCATCAAAGGCTTGCCAGCTTCGGCACCGGCCCGGCGCACAACAGACCCGCCTGGCTGTCGCTGATCCGCCAGCTCGTGGCGGGTGGGTTCCTGATGCCGGACCCGGACGGCTATGGCGGCCTTGCCATCTCCGAAAGCGGCCGAGCGCTCGGCCGCGGCGAGATCGCGTTCGAGTATCGCGTCGAGACATGGCACCGTTCCCTGCGCAACAAGGCGCGTTCGGCCCAGGCCGCGGCGGGCACCGAAGATCTGGACGCCGCGCTGCTCGCCGCGCTCAAGGCGCTAAGGCTGCGCCTGGCGAAGGAACGCCAGGTGCCGGCCTATGTCGTCTTCTCCGACCGCACGCTGATCGACATGGCCGAACGCCGCCCGCGCGACCTCGATGCTTTCGCCGAAGTGAACGGCGTCGGTGAAGCCAAGCTCAGGGAGTTCGGCGCGATTTTTCTCGAAGCGATTGCCGCGCACGAATCCAGGACTTAGTCCCTCATCGATCCGCCACCGAGGATGTTCAGCTTCCGGGTGCTTGAGGTGCATCTTCGTTGCCGGTGGCGCGTCGTCTGCGCCACCGTCCATCAGGCGACCCACACAAGCTCGAAAGCCGTGACACCGGAAGGCGGTTCAGGCTGCCACGGGCAGCGCCTCGATACCATGACGCTGCATCGCCGCGCCGATCCGGGCAAAGTCGGGCTGCGCCTGCGGCTCAACCGTGCCGATGTCGCGGAAGAAGGCGATCATGGAAGGCTCGACGAGCACCAGCATTCGTACCGGGCGGCCGCTGTCGTTGGAGTAATTGTGCGGCGCCCTCGGGCCAATGCGCACTGAGGTGCCGGGCGCTGCGACTGTCACTTCGGGCGGGCCGCCCGCGACAAAGTGACGGACGGTCAGCGCGCCTTCCAGCACATAAAAAAGCTCGGGTGAGGCGTGGGTGTGCGGCGGAGTTCCGGAACCCGGCGGCACCTCGACCTCAATGAGTTCAAGGCTGGAATCCGCGATGCCGCCAAGTAGGCGGATGCGGTCGGCTACGACCCAGAGCGTCTGGGCGGCTTCGGGAGTGGTGACGTTGAAATTCATGGCTTGTCTCTTTGGTTTGTGACTTCCGCTGGTGAATGACCCGGGGTGACCGCGGACAGGATCACCTCGAGCGCCCAGGATGCTGTCTCGCCGGCCTGGGCGCCGGTGAGACCGCCATAGTCCTTCAAGATCTCCCATGCGGAGGCCGAGAAGAGCAGATGAGCCAGCGCCTCGACCTTTTCGGCTTCGGCGGGCTGAAGAGACGAAATGGCGGGACCCAGCGCGCGCCTGAAATTGACGCGGCGGCTTGCCACCGTGCCCATGCGCATCTCGCGGCCAGTCCGCGAATGGAGCGATGAACGGATCGCCGCGTCGTGCAGGTCGAACCGCGGAAAGGCCTGACGGGGCCCGTCGACGATGTCCTTGGGGGTCCTCGGGGTAGTTGAAGCTCCTATCCGGGCATTCAGCCAGGGCCAGAAAACAGCCAGGAGGTCGTCCTTCGTGGCGAAGTGACGGAACACGGTCCGCCGTTGCACTCCGGCCTTCTGGGCGATCGACTCCATGCTGATCTCGTCTGCAGCGGTGGCCGAATCCATCAGCTCAAACAGGGCGCAGAGAATCGCCTCATGCGTTTCACGCGCTTTCTCTTCGCGCATGGGGCTGTTGTAGGTGCGGACGTACGACACGCGGGTTGCTCCTAATTGGTGACACCATATGTGTCATTAAATCCAGCGACTGTCAATTGGTGTCACCATTGATGACATCGATCAAATTTGAGGGGCGCCGCTGATCCTCGAATCGAGCTTGATTGCCGACGTCCCTTCGTGACTGGATGAGCCCTATCACCCAAGAAACGGCCGGCTGGCGCGGTCGGCGGGATGTCTTGAGTCTGATGCCGCCGATAGCGATGGGACGCAGAGATCGATATCGCGCCTTGTCGGCGAGCACTTCAATAGTGCGCGTAGCCGCTCAACGGACATCGCTGGGACGCGGGAACCTCGAAAGTGCCGTCAATGCCGCTGCAAGTGCGGAATCCGGACTTTCGCCGCGCCTGTTTAGCCGCCTTTGGCACCGGTCTTGGATTGGCTGCCTCACGTTGCTGTACGCGTCTCGGCTTCGCACGGACGACCGGTTGCGGCTTCTGCGACTTTTGCGACGTGGCGCTTTCCTGTTTCTTGGCTTCCGCTTCTGACGCTCGCTGGGCGCGGTAGCTCTTCAGGGCGTCGCCCGTGTCGAGTTTCAGGCGAGCATATTGCGTTGGGGTAAGAAAGGTGGTCGGGGGCAGCCGGTTTTCCTCCTGCCACCGGCCGATGGCTTGGCGCGTCTTGATGCCGAAGTCGCCGTCGGCTTCGTCCAGGTCGTAACCGATCGCCAGCAGCCTTTCCTGCAGATCGATCTTTTCCTGACGACCGAGCCCGATCGCGCTTTCCGTCAGTTCGGTCCCAGTGTCGGTTTCCGGATTGCCGGCCGCGGCCGGAGATTGCGCCCCTGTGGCCGATCGCGACGCGTCGCTCTCGGTATTGGCGACAACGGTCGGCGACCTTTTGAGTTGATCGATGTTGAGGCGGGCGAGATCGGCGAACGCTCCCTTCGGAAATTGCTGCAGATAGGCTTGGTAATGTGCAAGCGTGTTGCGCTTCGAGGCCTCGTCCCAGACGCGCTGCTCGATTTCCCATCCGCGCCCGTCCGAGGTTGGGGGCTCAACCGGAGTCTCCGTGGCGGACGGTTGCGGAGCCGGGGCGGCCGGTGGCGGCGTCTGCGGGCCGATAAAGACCTCGCGGCCGAGCGAGGCGTTGTGCCAGGGGCGTTGGCGCCCATTCGTCTCCGCCGTCACCTCGCCGCGAACGCGAGTCAGCGCGCTCTGGATCTCCACGCCGGGTTCGGCGAGATGCCTGGCCAGCGAGGTCGTGTAAGGACTGTTGGCGCCGTTGCCGTCGTAGGACACGGCTCCGGGATCGGTCGCAAAGGCGATCAGCACGCCGCCGGTGCCGACGTCCGACCCGCTGACATCGATGGGTGCCAAGCCGGGCGCGGTGGTCGAGCGGCTCTTCGGCAAGGAAGCCGCCAAGGTCCTAGCCAAAGGATTGTCGCGGCAGGCGTCCAGGATGACGATGCCGATAGCCGGGTCGGGCGGAAGGGCTGCAAGCAGCTCGTCGATCTGGATGGTGCGGGTCTTGAGATGCGCCGGGGCTGTAAGCTCGGCATCGACAGGGATCAGGTAATTCTTGCCGTTCACCTGCATGCCGTGGCCGGCGTAGTAGATCAGCGCCGTATCCGCTTCGTACGAGGCCTCGGTGAACTTGTTCAGCCGATCCCGCATTCCGGCATAGTCGAGATCGACGCCTTCGATGACGTTGAACCCCGCTTTGCGCAACACATCGGCCATCAGGCGCGCATCGCCGGCGGGATTGGGAAGGGCCGGCGCGTAGACATACTTGCTGTTGCCGATGACTAAGGCGACCCGGTTGTTGCCGGCGGCAAGGGCGCTTGCCTGCAGCAGACCGGCTGCAGCCAGCAAGAACAAACCAACAATGGCGATCCAGAACCTCATCGCGCGCACTCTCAATCAAGTTGCGGCTTTGCCTGCTCGTTCCAGTCGCATTTCATGCGGGGGATGCCCCTTCCATGAAATATATAACACATTAGCGCCATCGAATGCCTGTCCCGTCGCGCGCTTTGACCCCCGTTGCGGACCGGCGATCCCGACAAATTGCCTGTCGAACCGGCCCAGTGGGAAGCTCGCGGAAGGCAGTGAACTCGGCAGACGGGCCAGCGCCGCAGGCGTAGCTGCTGTCTCGGATGCCACATCGGGATCATCGCTGTCCCTGTGGAAACATTCCCTATTGCAATCCTCGAAAGAAGAGGGTTCGATTAAGTGTCCGGGGGAGGACAGAATAAGTGAACAGGGGTGTGGTCTGGCTTATCCCGAAGCCGAAAGTTTCTATATTTATCTGTGGTTGTGGCCATACCGGCTCGACCTTGCTTGCCCGGATATTGGCCGCCCATCCCGATGTCTTCAGCGTTCCGCGCGAGACAAGCGCTTTTGTCTCGGACAAAGGCGCCAGATGGACCAAGTTAAGCTTGCTTTTGCTGGAGGCGGCCATTTCGCGCCGGAGCGTCTGGGTCGAAAAAACCCCCGGCCATATCCATCATACCGGCCAGATACTCGAGACGATTCCGGGTGCCCGTTTCATCGTCGTCACGCGCGATGGCCGCGATGTCGTGACATCGCTCGGTCAGCGTTACGAGGGCGATTTCGACAGAGCTTTCCAAAGATGGGTTGCCGACAGCAAGGCCTCGATGCTCCGTGTCGAGAAAGGCGGGAGCATGCTGTGGCGCTACGAGGACTTTATCGAGTCGCCTGCGCTTTCCATCGAACGGCTATGCCGCTTCATGGGTGTGGCTTTCGATCCGGCTATCCTGGACTATCACCGGCATCCGGTCGTCTGGGGAAGGGAGAGAAGAGTTCGGACGGCCCATTCGGCCCGCCGAATGACGCAGGTCAACCAACCGATCACCGACTACCGGGGCGGCTGGAGATCGACGCTGCCCGCAGAAGTCGCCTCGCGTTTCGAGACGGGTGAGGCCCAGGAGCTCATGGCCTATTTCGGATATCGCTGAGAGCGACTGCCGCTCTCCTTCGCCGAGGCTTCGGAGGGCATTCCTGCTTCGCAAAGTGGACCTGTCCTGCGCAGCGCGCAGCGCCAATGAGCGACCCGAGACATAGGTGACGAAA
>NZ_JHQR01000026.1 GCF_014843825.1 Mesorhizobium silamurunense | reverse complement strand
GATCAGGGTGGATTTGCGGCGATAGCGTTCTTCGACGATTTCGAACAGATGGAAGCGCTGTTGGTCGGTGAGGGAGTGGGTTCCGAAGTCATCGAGGATGAGCAGTTGTGCGCGGGTGAGTTTGTCGATGAGGCGTGGGAAGCGGCCATCGAGACGGGCGAGCGCCAAATCCTCGAACAGGCGCGGCACGCGCACATAGAGCACGGAATGATCGAGCCGTGCCGCTTGCCGGCCGAAGGCGCAGGCCAGCCACGACTTGCCGGTTCCGGTCTGGCCGGTGACGATCAGGTTCTCATGCGCCTTCAACCATTCGCCCTGGGCGAGCGCCATGGTGCTGCGCCGGTCGAGCCCGCGCGACGCGGCAAAGTCGATGTCCTCGATGCAGGCTTCGGGAAAGCGCAGCCTGGCCGAGGCGAGCCGGTTCCGGACGCGCTTGTCGGCCCGTATGGCGACCTCGCGGTCGAGCATCAGGCCGAGCCACTCGTCACGGCTGAGCTCGTTGGCGTTGTTGCGTTCGGCCAGTTCGCGCCAGGCGGCAGCCATGCCGGCCAGACCGAGGGCCTGCATCTGGTCGAGGGTGGGGTTCGTCAGCATTCTTTCTTCCTTTCCTTCACTGGTAATAGGTGGAGCCGCGGATGTTGGCGTGCTGGGGTGTCGGCTTTGCCGGTTCTGCGGAGCTGGCTCGGTCGAGGCCGGCTTTGAGGATGGCGGTGACGGAGGAGTAGGCGATCGCGTTGATCAGCAGCGCCCGCTCGCAGGCGGCATCGAGACGCTCCGGCCCATAGCGCGGCGCCAGCGACAGGATGCCCATGGCCGAGCGGTATCCCTGCTCCGGATGCGGTCGGTCGCGCATCATGCGCTCGACCAGGATGGCGGCGTTGGGGCCGATCCTGGCGGCCCGGCTGATCAGGCTGGCCGGCGTGGTGTTGGCGTAGCGCTGGTGCGCCTTGGGCATGTGTTCGTTGACGGTGACATGGCCGGAACGCTGCGAGCGACGCACATGGCTGGCGACACGCTGGTGATCGTGGAAGATCTCGACCACTCGATGAGTGAGCCGCACCTCGACGGTGCGCCCGATTAGCCGGTGCGGCACCGAGTAGAAGGTCTTGTCGACCTCGACATGGTAGTCAGGATGGACCTTCGCCGATTTCCACTCGGCGTATTCGAACGGTGCCGCCGGCAGCGGCTTCAAGGCAGCCCGCTCGATCTCCTCGAACAGTTCGCGGCGGCTTTGGCCGATATGGCGCATCGGCCGGTTGTTCAGCTCCTCGAGCAGTTCGGCGATCGCCGCGTTGAGCTCGGCAATCGAGAAGAAGGATAGGTTCCTCAGCCGTGCCAGAATCCAGCGCTCGACGATCAGCACCGCGCCCTCGACCTTGGCCTTGGATAAAGCCGTCAACTGCAGCCCGTATGGGGACGACCGGCCTCACGGTCCGCATTACTCACCCATTCCACCCGCTTAAAGGCCAGACCTTCGACATGATCAGCCGCAGCCCGCATTGGGGCGACGACCGGGTGATCTACCGAGCGGCGGACGGGACCTTGCCCACGATTGCCGCCGCAATGACGGACATGGAGCAGCCTGACGCATTCCGGCGCGTCGCGGCCGGGCGCGCGGCGTTCCGGACGGTCGACCTATTGGATTTGCTCACGCTGCTGGATCGGGTCTCTGCGCCGGTGGAGGGGGAGGATGCGTAAGGTTAAATACGCCGCTGGTGTAAGGCAAATTACGCCGCAAGGCCTGCTCAGATGCCGGATATATGCCCAGAATTGCGGGATTTGTCTCGGCCATCGTGGCACGACCCTGTTTGACGTCTCAGCATGTAAGGCGTATTTATATTTACGAATCAAGTTGGATGATGGTCATGGCGAAGCAAAAGCCAGCACGACGCGACCCAAAGACCGAGGCCTTGGCCCGCGACGGCGCACTCAACCCCCACCCCGAGGCCGTGCGCGACACGCTGTTTGCAGGCAATCCCTTCTTCGACGCCAGGGACCTTGTGCAGGTCCGCTACGAGATGGTGCGCCGCCATCAGGCCGATCGCGTGCCGATCAGCGACGTCGCCAGCGCCTTCGGGGTCTCGCGGCCGACCTTCTACAAAGCTCAGAGCGCCTTGGCCGACCAGGGCCTCGCCGGGTTGGTGCCCCGGCAGCGGGGTCCAAAGGGCGGACACAAGATCTCTGCCGAGGTCCTCGCCTACATCGACCAACTCAGGACGACGCGGCCCGACCTCACCGTTCCGCAACGTGTAGACGCTATCGCCACACGCTTTGGCGTCAGGGTGCACCGGCGAAGTCTGGAGCGGGCCATGGCGCCCAAAAAAAAACCACTCGATCTGCCTTAACCGTCCGTGCGACCAGCCTGGTCGGCACATACGAACAACTGCGCGCCGCGGTGCTCAGCGCCCGGCTGATCACCGGATCAGGACTCGCAACCCTGCGCCGTCAAGGCATGGTCGCCTGGATCAAGGCTGCAACGACAACACCCAACTTTACGCCGCCTTGCCCGGTACATCGCACCCCGTCGGCAGGCGCGATCGCCGCCAGCGAGCTCACCCTCATCCTTGCCAGCCTTGTTGTCACGCTAACCGCGGAGCCAGCACATGCCTGACCTCAAAGTCACCGCCGACCACCTTCGGCGCGACGCCTACCTCTACATCCGTCAGTCTACGCTGCGACAGGTCGCCGAGAACGGCGAGAGCACGCAGCGACAGTATGGGCTGCGTGATCGCGCCATTGCCGCCGGTTGGCCGGCCGAACGCGTCCACGTGATCGACTGCGACCTGGGCAAATCGGGATCCAGCGCCGTTGCCCGCGACGGCTTCCAGGAACTGGTCAGCGAGGTAGCCCTCGCCAAGGCCGGCGTCGTCATGGGGCTGGAGGTCTCGCGCCTGGCCCGCAACTCCGCCGACTGGCACCGGCTGCTTGAGCTGTGCGCCCTGACCAGCACCCTCATCCTCGATGAGGATGGCGTCTACGACCCGGCCAGCTTCAACGACAGACTTCTCTTGGGTTTGAAAGGAACGATGTCGGAAGCGGAGTTGCACTTCCTCAAGGCGCGCATGCGCGGCGGCCAACTCAACAAGGCAAGCCGCGGCGATCTGAAGATAGGGCCGCCCGTGGGCTTGGTCTACTTGCCCGATGGCACCCTCGCACTCGACCCGGACGCCGAGGTGCAGGCAGCGCTCCGCATGGTGTTCACGACCTTCGAGCGCCTCGGCAGCGCAACCAGAACCGTCAAGTTCTTCCTCGACGAAGGCATCCTGTTCCCGCGACGCCTGCGCAAGGGACCGCACAAAGGCGAACTCATGTGGGCGCCGCCACGGCACGCCCGCATCCTCCAGGTACTGCATAATCCGAGATATGCCGGCGCCTTCGTTTACGGTCGAACGCGTGGACGGCCCCGGCCGGGCGGCGGCGTCTCGCAGATCAAGGTGGATATGGCTGACTGGCGGTTCGTCATGCCCGACCTGCATCCGGGTTATATCGACTGGGAGCGCTTCAAGGCCAACCAGGAGCGTCTCGCCACCAATGCACAAGCCTATGGAATGCAGCGCCGCGCCGGGCCGGTCCGCGAAGGATCCGCCTTGCTCCAGGGCAGAGTTCTCTGCGGCCTTTGCGGCGGGCGCATGGGCGTCCATTACAGCCAGGAGCACGGTCAGCCTGTCCCGACCTATATCAGCCAGGAGACTGCCACCCGCCGTGGCGGCAAGGTCTGCCAGTCCGTGCCCGGCAAAGTCGTCGACCCGGCGGTGGGGGCATTGCTTGTCGAGCTGATGACGCCGATGACCCTTGAGATCACCCTGGCGGTGCAGCGCGAGCTTGAGGCACGCGCCGCCGAGATGGACACGTTGCGCCGACAGCATATCGAGCGGACGCGTCATGACGCCGAGCTCGCCCGGCGCCGCTACATGAAGGTCGATCCCGACAATCGCCTCGTTGCCGACACTCTCGAGGCCGAGTGGAACGAGAAGCTGCGGCTCCACACCGACGTCGTCGAGGACTATGAACGACGCGCGCCCGAGGAAGCCGCTGCCCTCGATGCCGAGACGCAGCAACGCGTCCGCGATCTTGCCGAGCAGTTCCCGCGGATCTGGAGCGATCCCCGCATCGATGTCCGCGAGCGCAAGCGTATCCTGCGGCTGCTGGTCGCCGACGTCACTCTGGTCAAGGCCGAGACGATTACTGCAAACGTGCGACTATCCGGCGGGGCGACCCGCACCTTGACGCTGGAGCGGCCTTTGCCGATCGCCCAGATCCGCAAGTGCAAGCCTGAGCTCGTCGCCGAGGTCGACCGCTTGCTCGACCGACATTGCGATCGCGAGATCGCCGATATCCTCAATGAAGGTGGCCTGCGAACCTGGGAAGGCAAGCCGTTCAATCTCAAGAAGATCGCCTTCATCCGTGGAGCTTACAATCTGCCCAGCCGTCGCCAGCGCCTGCGGGATTGTGGTCTGCTCACCACGCAGGAAGTGGCCGAACACTTCGCTATCGCCGAGACCACGGTGCATCAATGGGGGCGCCAGGGGCTCATCACCAAAGTCTGCAGCGACAGTCTCAACCATGGTCTGTGGGACATTCCTCACGACATCGAGATCATCAAAGGCCGCCCGGGCCGAAACGCCGTTGCCGCCCGCCGTGCCTCAATTACCGTGCCATCAACCGAACAGGACTCACTATGAAACAATTGCCTTGTCGCGTGGCTTGCGGCTTCGGGTCGGCAGGATGGTGGTGTCGTAATGCTCGGCCATCGCGGCAAAGGTCGCGTTCAGCGTCGGCTCGAACCACAGCGCCTTGACGACACCGGCCTTCAGGTTGTCGCACACGATCGCTCTGGTGACGCCGCCGAAGAAGGCGAGCGCTCGCACCTGGCCTTCGATCCAGTCCGGCAGCTTTTGGCTGGAGCTGGCAAAGGCGAAGGTCAGATTGGAGGCGCCCAGCACCGCGACAAAAATCTGCGCCGGGTAAATGACGCCGGTCGCCGGATCGATCACCGGCACCGTCTGCCCGGCATAGTCCGTCTGCATCACCGAGCCCGCCGCGTGCCGGTTTCGGAACGTCGGGCTAGCCTGCCTCCGGAAGGCCGCGAACCGGTCGCAGAACCAGGTGAAGCCGTAGCCGTCGGGGTGAGCGGCACGATATTCCTGCCACAGGAGCGTCAGCGTCACTCCTTCGCGCTTCAGCTCCTTGGCGACCATCGCCCAGTCTGGTTCGTTCAGATCCTGCGGCGGACGGCCCATCCGGTGGAACAGCCGTCGTTCCAGCGCCGCATCGTCATCATAGCCTGGCGGCAGCGGCCAGCACGACAGCCCCGCCTCCCGCGCTCGCAGCAAATAGGTCGAAACCGAGGTCTTGCCGATCTTCAATCGCTCGGCCACCTCGCGCACCGACAGACCCTGTTCATGGGTCAGGCGCAGGATCGTCCGGATGTCCCTCACGCTCGTTCGTCTCGCTTGCTTCCGTCTTGGCATGGCCCCTCTCAACGTCTTCGTGAGAGGCCAAATTGCCAAAACGGCGCAGCCGAGAACCGACCGTCAAATCCGGCCCGGAAACTGTCCGGGACTTAGCGGAATCGCTGTCCGGGATTTAG
>NZ_JHQR01000186.1 GCF_014843825.1 Mesorhizobium silamurunense | reverse complement strand
ACCGTAACCTATGTGTCCAGAATGGACCTCGGCTTATCAGGCCGTTGGAGAAGGATTCGAACCTTCGACAGTCAGATTATGAGTCTGATGCTCTAACCAATTGAGCTATCCGTGTCGTGGGTGTGGGAATTGAACCCTGCCTCCGGACCCAAATCCGGCGCTCTCCATGAGCTACACCCGCAAGTCCCAACACTCCGAAACGGCGCCGTACACAGCGCGGCAAAGCCGCCTGCGCGGGCGGAGACGAAAGCTCCAACCGTTCTGCTCGCTTCGGTTTTCGTGACCGGGAGCGCGCCTATAGACCCTGCGACGGGTTGTCGCAAGCGGCATTGTCGCGGCGGATTTGCGGCTTCTTTCGGCGGTGGCATTTTGGCAACAGTCCTGAGCCGTGCAGGCCGACGCCCTCAGAAGGTGACGCGGCCGAGCACCTTGAGTCCGTCGCCCTCCGGCGCCACGACCACGGCTTCGCCCTCGCGTGGTGCGATGCCGGTGAGCGCCACGATGTTTTCCAGATGCGTGACCAGCACCAGATTGTCGGAACCGGAATAGCCGCGGATCTCCTTCATCACTGCCTCCATCTGGGCAGCCTTCTGCTCCGGGTCGGTCTTGAGCAGATCGAGCGGCGCAAACGGTTCCGGTTCGGCCTCAAAAGCGATGCGGGCCGTATCGAGGCAGCGGCAGTAGCGGCTGGAGAGCACGCGCTCTATTGGCGCCGCGCGCGCCGCGAAGAGGGCGCCGATGCGGCTTGACTGCTGCTTGCCGCGTTCCGACAGGTTGAGCTGAGTGGCGCAGTTGCCGATGTCGAAATTCGCCGGATCGGTCGCCCCGGTGACGAAGGCATGGCGAAGCAGAACGATATGGCCGCCGTCGCGCAGCAGTGCCCAGCCCGCATCGGTTGCGTGGGCAATGCTCGGAACGACAAACAGGAAGAGTGCCAGGGCAAGTCGCAGCATCGAGAGTCCTTTGACGGTCCCAGAAAGGCCGGGGCCGTGAATGGCATATAGGGACCGCAAAGCCGGTCAGAAGACAAGCGGAGGAACCGGTGGTCGACGCTGAGGCGTTCCGCGAGCGCCCGATTGCACCGCGATCCGCGCTCGCCTATCACGGGAAAAATGTCGCCGCCCCAAAAATGACTCCGCTCACCGAAACCGTCCTCTTCGTCTTCAGCCTCGTCGCGCTCGGCTATCTCGCCGGGTTCACCGGCTATCTGAAGCCGGCAAGCGGCGAAGGCATATCCGAATTCGCCGTCAACGTGGCGATGCCGCTGCTGCTCTTCCAGACTATGGTGAAGTCGGACTTCCACGGTGTGGCCCCATGGTCGCTGTGGGGCGTCTACTTTGCCGCGGTCGCCGTCACCTGGGCCGCCGGCCATCTGGTGACGACGCGCATCTTCGGCCGGGATGCCCGCGCGGGAATCGTCGGCGGCGTTTCCTCGGCCTATTCCAATGTCGTGCTGCTCGGGGCGCCTTTCATCCTCGGCATTTTCGGCCCGAACGGCTTCGAGGTCTTGTCGCTGCTCGTCTCCATCCACCTGCCGGTCATGATGATGGCCTCGATCGTGCTGTTCGAGATGTTCGGCCGTGGCGGCAGCGAACCGGTGCATCCGCTGCGCGTCGTCAGGAATTTTCTGAGGCGGCTGTTCGTCAATCCGTTGATCATCGGCATTCTGGCGGGGCTTGCCTGGCGCTTAACCGGCGCGCCGCTGCCGGCGCTGATCGGGCGGCTGGTCGACGCGCTCGCCGATACGGCCGGACCGGTGGCGCTGTTTGCGATGGGGCTCAGCCTGCGCCGCTTCGGCATCTCGGGCAACATCCGGCCGGCGCTCGCGCTGTCGGCGCTGAAGCTCTTCCTGATGCCGGCGCTGGTGCTTCTCCTGGTCTGGCTGCTCGGCCTGCCGCCGCTGACGGCAAAGGTGGCCGTGGTGGCGGCGGCGCTGCCTTCCGGCATCAATTCCTATCTCATCGCCGTCCAGTTCAACACCGGCCAGGCACTGGCGTCGAACCAGATGACAATCGCCACAGCAAGTGCGGTGCTGACCACGTCGTTCTGGCTGACAGTGGTCGTGCACGTGTTCGGCTAGGGCCATTAGCCCAGCCGGCTCTCGCCTTTGCTGGCCTAACCCCTATATGCCATCTTGTGATTGCTTGCCGGGCTTTCCCTAGGTAAGAGCAATGCGCCAGCGTGCGGCCTTGCACGCCCATCGAATATCCAGAAAAACGGCCGATCAGCGCGCCGAACGGAGGCCAGACCATGCTTCAGAAAACCAGTCATTTCATGCGCCAGGCCAATCTCATCAACGGCGAATGGGTGCAGGCCGACAGCGGCCAGACCGTCGACGTCAACAATCCGGCCACGGGCCTCAAGATCGGCACCGTGCCGAAGTCGGGCAAGGCAGAAACGCGCCGCGCCATCGAGGCCGCGGAGGAAGCCTTCAAGAGCTGGCGCAAGACCACCGCGCTCGAGCGCTCGAAGCTGTTGCGCAAGCTGCACGATGCGATGATGGACAATCAGGACGTGCTGGCCGAGCTGCTCACCATCGAGCAGGGCAAGTCGCTGTTCGAATCCAAGGGCGAGATCGGCTCGGCCGCGAGCTATATCCTGTGGTTCGCCGAGGAAGGCCGCCGCACCTATGGCGACATCGTGCCGTCGCCCTGGGGCGACCGCCGCATCCTGGTGACAAAGGAACCGGTCGGCGTCATCGCCGCCATCACGCCGTGGAATTTCCCGTCCTCGATGCTCGCCCGCAAGCTTGGTCCGGCGCTGGCCGCAGGCTGCACGGCCGTGGTCAAGCCGGCTTCGCAGACGCCTTACTCCGGCCTCGCCTGGGGCGCGCTCGCCGAGGAGGTCGGCTTCCCTAAGGGCGTCATCAACATCCTGACCGGCTCGGCCGGCGAGATCGGCGACGAGATCTGTGCCAATCCGCTGGTCAAGAAGATCACCTTCACCGGCTCGACCGAGGTCGGCAAGATCCTGATCCAGAAGTCGTCGGTCACGGTCAAGAAAGTGTCGATGGAACTCGGCGGCAACGCGCCGTTCCTGGTCTTCGACGATGCCGACGTCGATCGCGCCGTCACCGGCGCCATCACCGCGAAGTACCGCAATTCCGGCCAGACCTGCGTCTGCACCAACCGCTTCCTCGTCCAGGCGGGCGTCTATGACAAGTTCGTCGAGAAGCTCGCCGCCGCCAGCGACAGCCTCAAGGTCGGTTCCGGCCTGGAAGAAGGCGTGCAGCAGGGGCCGCTGATCGACGAGAAGGCAGTCGAGAAGGTCGAGGAACTGATCGCCGATGCAACGTCGAAGGGCGGCAAGGTCGTCGCCGGCGGCAAGCGCCATGCGCTTGGCGGTTCATTCTTCCAGCCGACAGTCATCGCCGATGCGACGCCGAAGATGCGCTTCATGAAGGAAGAGATCTTCGGGCCGGTCGCGCCGGTGTTCAAGTTCGAGACCGAGGAAGAAGCGATCGCCTTGGCCAACGACACCGAGTTCGGCCTCGCCTGCTATTTCTACACCGGCGATCTCGGCCGCGCCTTCCGCGTCATGGAAGGGCTGAAATACGGCATGGTCGGCGTCAATGAGGGCCTGATCACCACCCCCGAAGCGCCGTTTGGCGGCGTCAAGGAATCCGGCCTCGGCAAAGAAGGCGGACATCAGGGCATCGAGGATTATCTCGATACCAAATATGTCTGCATCGGCGGGCTCGGCCTCTGACTGCCAGCCACCGGTGGGGCAGGCACCTGGTCTGCCCCCGCCGGAGGCAACCAGCATAGTCCGCGGATCAATGAACTGACGTTTTCGGGCACAGCGATGAAGGACGGCGAGGTCTTCGGTACGACGCAGGCGGGCGAGCGGGTTCGCCGTTTCACCATCCGCGGCGGCGGGCTGACCGCCAACGTCATCGGGCTCGGCGCGATCATCCAGGATTTGCGGCTTACCGGTCACGACGCGCCGCTGGTGCTGGGCTACGACCGGTTCGAACCCTATGAGACCGATCGCGCCTATTTCGGCGCCGTGGTCGGCCGCTTCGCCAACCGCATTCGCGACGGCCGCTTCACCATCGCCGGCAAGCGCTACCAGACGGAGCGCAACTTCCTCGACAAGCACACGCTGCACGGCGGCTCGGAAGGCTATTTCCACCGGCCATGGACCGTCTCGCTGCATGGCCGCGATTTCGTGACGCTGACGCTGCACGATCCGGACGGCACGATGGGCTTTCCAGGGGCGCTGGACGTCACCTGCACCTACCGGCTGAAGATTCCCGGCACGCTCAGCATGGAGTTGACCGCCACATGCGAGGAGCCGACGCTCTGCAACCTGGCGCAGCACTCCTACTTCAATCTCGACGACGGTGGCGCCGGCGACATCCTCGACCACCGGCTGATGCTCAATGCCGGCGCCTACACACCCGTCGATAGCGAGATGATCCCGACCGGGGCGGTGAAGCCGGTCGACGGCACACCTTATGACTTCCGCCAGGCGAGGCCGTTGCGCATGGAAACGGAAGGCGAGCAGCTTCCCTACGACGTGAATTTCTGCCTCGCCTCGAGCCGTGGACCGCTGCACCAGGCGGCCTGGGTGCAAGGCGCCAATTCCGGCATCGAGATGGAAGTCTGGACCACCGAACCCGGCCTGCAGCTCTATATCGGCCAGTATGTGGCGCCGACATCGCCTGGGCTCGACGGCCGCCGCTACAAAACCTTTTCAGGCTTCTGCCTCGAAGCGCAGGCCTGGCCCGACGCGCCGAACCGGCCCTATTTCCCGCAGGCTACGCTGTGGCCTGGCCAGATCTACCGTCAGGTGACGGAATACAGGTTCAGGCTTCCTCAGCCGGCAGACGCTGCTTGAAGCGTCTCAAATGGCGCCAACGCGCCGCGAACCTGCACGACGGCGGCGGCCACTTGATGCGCGCGCCGAGCCGCGTCGGCGGCCGCGTGGCCGGAGAGCCGTGCTGCCAGATAGCCGCCATTGAAGGAATCGCCCGCGCCAGTGGTGTCGACGGGCGAGGCGACATGCACGGCTCCCACTGTTTGCAAGGCTCCATTCATGGCAATCAATGCTGGTTGTTCACCATTCTTGACGACGACCTCGCCGACTAACCTGCCCATGCGTTCGGCGGTCGCCTGCGGCGCGATATCGCCAAAGAGCATCTGTTCGTCAGGGAAGGTCGGCAGCGCAATGTCGGTAACCGCCAAGGCTTCGAGGATCGCGGCCTGCGCCGTCTCGCGGCTCTGCCAGAGCCGTGGACGATAGTTGGGATCAAAGGCGATGAGGGAGCCTGCCGCGCGCGCCATGGCGACCGCCGCCAGCAACGTCTTGCGCGCCGGTTCATCGAGAATTGCCAGGGTGATTCCGGAAAAATAGACAAGCGCCTGGCTTTCAAGGCTTTTCGCCAGCGCAGCAGGATCTGAGGCCAGTTGGCGCGCCGCGGCATCGCTTCGCCAATAGGTGAAGGCGCGCTCGGCTCCGGTGAGCGTGATGGCGTAAAGGCCGGGTCTGGCACCGGCAATGACCGGGCTGTTGCCGATGCCAATGCCGTTCTGAGCGAAGAAACCGATCTGATCGCGGGAGAAGGGATCGTCGCCGAAGGCGGAGACATAGGTCGCCGGCCGGTTCGGGCTCAATGCGTGCAGAGCCCATAGCGTATTGAAGGTGTCGCCGGCAAAGCCCATGCGCCAGTTCGGCCCTGCCTGGCCCGACAGTTCGAGCATGCATTCGCCGATCGACGCGATACCATTGGCTTCCATTCGGCTTATCCTCCTAAGGCTTTGTTGCTGTAGCTTTTTGCAACCGCTAGCGCCATGCTTGGCTAAGGCCGATATTTGCGCCAGAAGCGATTTCCCACAGGCGGGACGGGATGCTGCATGCAGCCCGTGACGTTATCAGCCGAAGAGGAACCGGTTTGGCATCGATATGGCGTTACATTCTTGCGGGTCTCGGTCTGGCTGCCCTGCTGGTCGGCATCCTGGCAGTCGTCTATCTGACGGCGCCGCACTCGGCACCGGGCCCCGACACGTCGCGCTCCAAGAAGACGGCGAGCGGGCTGTTTGTCGCCAGCTTCGAGCCGGAGCGCGGCGTCATCCGGCAAGGCGAGTTGCAGTCCTGGCTGCTGACGCTGAAAACCGCCGCCGGCGCCCCGGTGGAGGGTGCTGCGATCACCGTCTCGGGCGGCATGCCGCAGCACAATCACGGCCTGCCGACCAGTCCGCAGGCGACCGACTATCTGGGCGGGGGACGCTACCGCATCGACGGCATCAAATTCACGATGAGCGGCTGGTGGCAGCTGCGCTTTGGCATCTCAGCGGCGGCGGGGTCCGATTCCGTCGTCTTCAACATCGTCTTGTGAGCGGCCGATGAGGCGTCTTGCCCGCGTCGCAAGCCTTTCCGCTCTGGCCGCGCTCGCTTTGCTTGGCGGCTGCGGCAAGCCCGAGTTCAGCGACGCCGAGAAGAAGACCATCGCTTCGCTGGCGTTGAACACGCTGCCGGCGCTTAAAGCGGACACCACGAACCAGTACGCAGATGTGCCGGCCGCGGCAGCGCTCGGATCGACGCTGTTCTTCGATGTCGGCATGAGCCGCGACGGCACGGTGTCCTGCTCGACCTGCCACAAGATCGATCGCCAATTCCAGGACGACCTGCCGCAGGCCGTCGGCGTCGGCCGCACCAACCGGCGCACCATGCCCTTGGCCGGCGTGGCGCGCGATCCCTGGTTCTTCTGGGACGGACGGCGCGACAGCCTTTGGGCGCAGGCGCTGACGCCGCTCGAAAATCCGCTCGAGCAGGCCGGCAACCGCGCTGCCTTCGCGCACTACATCAAGAACCGGTTCGGCGAGCGCTATGAGCGAATCTTCGGACCGCTGCCCGATCTGTCGGCAGTTCCGGCCAATGCCAGCCCTCTCGGCACCGATGCCGAAAAGGCGGCATGGAACGCAATGCCGGCCAGCGAGCATGAGGACGTCAACCGTGTCTTTGCCAATATCGGCAAGGCAATCGCCGCCTTCGAGCGATCAATCGAGCCGCAACAGACGCGTTTCGACCGCTTCGCCATCGATCTCGCGACCGACAGCAAGCCGCAAGGCGACGCGGCATTCTCGGCGGAAGAGATTCTCGGGCTGAGGCTGTTCATCGGCAAGGCCAATTGCGTGACCTGTCACAATGGGCCTCGTTTCACCGACAACTCTTTCCACAACACCGGCGTGCCGCCAGTCAAGGATCTGCCGCCGGATCGCGGCCGGGTCGACGCGGTGGCTCAGGTTCAGGCCGATCCGTTCAACTGCTTCGGCAAGTTCCGCGACGGCGACGCCAGCGCTTGCCGGGAGCTGCGTTTCATGGTGAAGGATGGGCAGGATTTGGTGCGCGCATACAAGACGCCGTCGCTGCGGGGCGCGGCCGCCCGTTCGCCCTATATGCATGCCGGACAGTTTTCCACGCTCGACGAAGTGGTGGCGCATTATTCGAAGGCAGCGCCCAGCGTCGAAGGCGTTTCGGAAGTCCATCCGCTCGATCTGTCGGATCGAGAGCGGGCGGCGCTGGTGGCGTTTCTCAAGACCCTGTCCGAGTAGCTATCGGTCCTTCACCGTCTCCATCGCCACGAAGGTCGAGGTCTGCGCCACGTGGGGGAGGGCCGAGATGCGCTCGCCGAGCACGCGGCGATAAGCGGCGATGTCGGTGGTGCGGACTTTCAGGAGATAGTCGAAGCTCGACGCCATCATATGGCACTGCTCGATTTCCGGCACGCCCTGCACCGCGCGATTGAAAGCGTCGAGCGCGGTCGAGCGCGTGTCGGAAAGCTTCACCTGGACGAAGGCGACATGGCCTTCGCCCATGCGTTCGCGGTCGATGATCGCGCGATAGCCCCTTATATAGCCGTCCTTCTCCAGCCGCTTCACCCGCGCCTGCACCGGCGTCTTCGACAGGCCGACCCTGGTCGCCAACTCCGACATGGAAAGCCTGCCGTCGCGCCCGAGCGCGGACAGGATATTGCGGTCGATGCGGTCCAATTGATCTTCGATCATCGATTTCATAGTGAAATTGACGGATAGGAGCCATATATCATAGTTCGATCAGACTATCGTGGCGATTTCTTTGGACCGACCTAGATTTCCAATTGTGCTAGCTTGCGCCAATTGGTCCGGTGATCGCCAGACCGCTCCCTAATGCTCGCTTTCATGGACCCGATATGCCGCTCGATGCCATCCGCCAGCAGATCCGCGCCAACTATTTGCCCGACGAAGACGAGGCGGTGAAGCGCCTCTCCGCTGCGGCCGGGCTTTCGGCGGAGGAGCGCAAGGCGATCTCGGCCCGCGCCGCCGATCTGGTGCGCGCTGTGCGTGGCTCGACTGATCCTCGGCTGATGGAGGTTTTTCTCTCCGCCTACGGCCTGTCGACCAAGGAAGGCGTGGCGCTGATGTGCCTGGCCGAGGCGCTGCTGCGCGTGCCCGACGCCGAGACGATGGACGATCTCATCGCCGACAAGATCGCGCCGCATGACTGGTCGGCGCATTCGGGCAGTTCGAGCTCAATCTTCGTCAACGCCTCGACCTGGGCGCTGATGCTTACCGGCCGCGTGCTCGACGAAGGCGAGGGCGGCATCGAAGGCACGCTGCGCGCCATGGTGCGCAGGCTCGGCGAACCGGTCATCCGCAAGGCCGTCGCGGCGGCGATGCGCGAAATGGGCGAGCAGTTCGTGCTCGGCCGCACCATCGCCGAAGCGGTCAAGCGCGGCCGGCCGATGACGCAGAAGGGCTATCTCTATTCCTTCGACATGCTGGGCGAGGCGGCGCGTACCGAGGCCGACGCACTGCGCTATCACAAGGCCTATGCCGACGCGATCTCTTCGCTCGACGCCGGTTCGAATGGCCCCGACATCCGCTACAACCACGGCATTTCGGTCAAGCTATCCGCGCTTCATCCGCGCTATGAGGTGGCGAAGAAAGAAAAGATGCTACCGGTGATGGCCGAGCGGCTCCTGTCGCTGTCGCTCGCCGCGCGGCATTCGCGCATGGGCCTGAATATCGATGCCGAGGAGGCCGACCGGCTCGATCTGTCGCTCGACGTGATCGAAAAGGTCTTGGCCGAACCGGAACTCGCCGGCTGGGACGGTTTCGGCGTCGTCGTCCAGGCCTATGGCTCGCGCGCGGCCTTCGTCATCGACTGGCTCTATGCGCTGGCGAAAAAATACGACCGCAACATCATGGTACGGCTGGTGAAGGGCGCCTATTGGGATACCGAGATCAAGCGAGCGCAGACGCTTGGGTTAACCGGCTATCCGGTCTTCACCCGCAAGACCAACACCGATGTCTCTTATCTCGCCTGTGCGAAGAAACTGCTGTCGATGACCGACCGCATTTACCCGCAATTCGCCACCCACAACGCGCATACCGTGGCGGCGATCTTGTCGATGGCGAAGGATCGCAATTCCTTCGAGTTCCAGCGCCTGCACGGCATGGGCGAATCCCTGCACGAGACGGTGCGCAAGTCCGAAGGCACGCGCTGCCGCATCTACGCGCCGGTCGGCGCGCATTCCGATCTGCTCGCCTATCTGGTACGGCGGCTCTTGGAAAACGGCGCCAACTCCTCCTTCGTCCATCAATTGACCGACGAGGAGGTCGAGCCGGAGGAGATCGCCCGCGATCCGCTTGAGACAGTGGAAAGCCAAGGTCCCGCCGCCAATCCGGCGATCGCGCGTCCGGCCGCGATCTTCGGCGCCCACCGGCGCAATTCCAAAGGTTTCGACATCAGCGATCCGGTGACGCTTGCGGCCATCGACAGAGCAAGGGCGGAATTTGCCGGAGCGGACCGCTGGCACGCCAAGCCGGTCACGCGCGCCGCCGGCTACGGCAAGCAGCGCCAGATCGTCAATCCGGCAAAGCCCGACGAGATCGTCGGCACCGTGCATGAGTCGGCGGCCAAGCAGGTGGCGACCGCCGTGCGCATCGCCGTCGACGCGCAGCCAGCCTGGGCAAAACGCCCGGTTGCCGAGCGCGCCACGATCCTCAACCGCGCCGCCGACCTCTACGAGGCCAATGCCGCCGAGTTCTTCGCTTTGGCCACCCGCGAGGCCGGGAAGTCGCTGGCCGACGGCGTCGCCGAAGTGCGCGAGGCAGTCGACTTCCTGCGTTATTACGCAGCCGAGGCGGCGAGTGCCGAAGCTGGCACCGAGGCGCGCGGCGCTGTCGTCTGCATCTCGCCGTGGAATTTCCCGCTGGCGATCTTCACCGGCCAGATCGCCGCGGCGCTGGTCACCGGCAATTCGGTGATCGCCAAGCCCGCCGAACAGACCCCGCTGATCGCCTTCCGCGCCGTCGAGATGCTGCGCGAGGCCGGCGTGCCGGAGGACGTCATCCAGCTTCTGCCGGGTGACGGCCCCTCGGTCGGCGCGCCGCTCACCGCCGACCCGCGCATCGCCGGCGTCTGCTTCACCGGCTCGACCGAGGTCGCCAAGCTGATCGAGAAGCAACTGGCCGAGACTGCGGCGCCCGACGCCATGCTGATCGCCGAAACCGGCGGATTGAACGCCATGATCGTCGATTCCACCGCGCTGCCCGAGCAGGCGGTGCGCGATATCCTCGCTTCCGCTTTCCAGAGCGCCGGCCAGCGCTGCTCGGCGCTGCGCGTGCTCTATATCCAGAAGGACGTCGAGAAGAAGATGCTGGAAATGCTGAAGGGCGCGATGGAAGCGCTTACCGTCGGCGATCCGTGGGCGATCTCGACCGATGTCGGTCCGGTCATCGACGACGAGGCGCAAGGCTCGATCAGCGACTATTGTACGAAGAAGGGGCTGGAGGGCCGACTGGTCGCCAAGCTGGAGGCGCCGAAGAACGGGCGCTTCGTCGCGCCGCACGTCTTCCGCGTCAAGGGCATCGAGGAGATGGAGCGCGAGGTGTTCGGCCCGGTGCTGCATGTTGCGACCTTCGACGCCGACGATATCGATGCGGTGATTGCCGCTATCAACCGCAAGGGCTACGGCCTGACCTTCGGCCTGCACACCCGCATCGAGGGCCGCGTGCAGCATTTCGTCGACGGCATCCATGCCGGCAACATCTATGTCAACCGCAACCAGATCGGCGCCGTCGTCGGCTCGCAGCCCTTCGGCGGCGAAGGGCTGTCGGGCACGGGGCCGAAGGCCGGCGGGCCGCATTATCTGCGCCGCTTCCGCAAGGGACCGGAGGCCGGTACGGAGGTCGGCGAAGGCCATAAGGTGACGGCGACCGAACTCGCCGACAATCTGCCGGATCCGACGCTGCGCGGCTGGTCGACGCGGCCGGATCGCGTGGCGATCCTGAGAAAGCATCTGCGCGGCAAGGGGGCGGCGGCGATTGCCGCCGCGGCGAGCCTCGATTTCGGCCAGGTCGACCTGCCGGGCCCGACCGGCGAAGCGAACACACTGTCGCTTTCGCCGCGCGGGCGCGTGCTCTGCCTCGGGCCGGATGCCGACACGCTGCTTGCCCAGACCATCCAGGCGCTTGCT
>NZ_JHQR01000184.1 GCF_014843825.1 Mesorhizobium silamurunense | reverse complement strand
TCCGGCGAATTCGTTCAGCACAGACGGCCTAGCCACATTTTATGCAGAGGATGGTGTTAT
Organism: Mesorhizobium silamurunense; assembly: GCF_014843825.1. Classification (GTDB taxonomy): domain Bacteria; phylum Pseudomonadota; class Alphaproteobacteria; order Rhizobiales; family Rhizobiaceae; genus Mesorhizobium; species Mesorhizobium silamurunense. The sequence goes on along the minus strand of NZ_JHQR01000184.1, from coordinate 1,639 downwards.
GGCGGCCTGAAGCGGCGATCTGGCGCGAGGCCAGTCCCACCGCGGGCGTGATCGACAGCCAGGTCACCGCAAGCCGGAACAAGAGGGTACGACGCCGGCATTCGGCCGCAAGCGCCTCATCGTCGTCGATACGGATGGGCGGCTTTGACGGTCAACCTGACGCCGGCCGATATCTCCGAGAGCGCCGGCGCTCAGGCGATTTTGGATGGTATCCGCGAGCGCTGGCCCTGGGTGAAGCATCTGTTCGCTGATGGCGCCTGCGATCAGCTGAAGCTCATGGACAAGGCCGCCTATCTTGACTTCGTGATAGAGATCATTCGCAGATCAAACGACCAGAAGGGTTTCGAAGTTTTGCCCCGCCGCTGGGTTGTCGAGCGCACCTTCGGCTGGATGACAAGATGGGGTCGCCCCGTGCGCGATTACAAGAAGCGCATCGACGTCTCACGCCATGATCCTTGTCGCTATGGGCGGCAATCTCATCCGCAGAAACGCTCATGCCTGAATTTCAAAAGTAAGCGGTGCGCCAAGGCACCTTGCAAGAGGCCGATGAACATGGAGTTTTCGAGCCATGACATTGGAACATGCACCGGGCGATATGGCCGCCGAGTTAAGCGGCGCCGCAGCGGCCGAAGATCTTACAAACGGGCCCGGGCGCGTGCGGCAACGAAGGCTGTGGAGTTGCACCGAGAAGCGCGCGTTGGTCGACCTGGCGAGCGCGGCGGGGTCGTCGGTGACCGAGGTCGCGGAAGCGTTCGGCGTAGCTCCGTCACAGCTCTATGCGTGGCGCAAGCAGATGGCCGGCGGCGAACTCGATACCGATCAGGCGATGGCGACCTTCGCGCGCATTGACGTGAGCGATCTGCCCGAGGTCGAACGCCCCGTCGCGGATTGCCCGGACCTGGCCGGCAGAATCGTCGTGGCCTTTCCGAACGGCGCGCGATTGCGGATCGACGGGACCGTCGATCCGGCAGCGCTGCGTATCGTCCTGGCGGAGTTGACCAGTTGATCACAGTGGTGCCGACCGAGCAAGATTTGTCGACCGCGTCTGGCCGGCTAAATTCGGTCGTTTCTCATTGATTTTGTCGATTTTGCTTCCGTAGACGAGGTCTTTCGGGTATGTAATTTGGGTGTCGGAACAAGCTCCCTCAATCGCTGATTTCCTCGCCCGGATCGCCACTCTGGAGGCGGCCGTCTCCGCCCGTGACACCACCATCGCCGAACGCGATGAGCAGCTGCGAAGAGAGCGCGCCGAGGCCGCGCTTCGCATTCATCGCCTGCAGCTGCGGATCGATCGCTTCAACCGCAAGGCCTTCGGCCGCTCGTCCGAGAAGCTGGGCCAGATGCGGCTCGAACTCGAAGATCTCGAGACAGATTTCGCCACCAACGTGCCCGATCTCGAACTGCCCATCGTCGCTGACACCGACAAGGTCCGAGTGTTGCCAGTGCGCAAGCTCAACCCGAACCTGCCGCGCAAGCGCATCGTTCGCGAGCCGTCTTGCGCATGCTGCCCGGGCTGCGGCGGCGATCTGCGCGCCATGGGCCACGATAGCGAGGAGATGCTCGATCTGGTCGCCCAGGCCTGGCAGGTGATCGAGACCATTCGACCCAAGTAGTCCGCCCTGAACAACGGTTAAGCGAT
>NZ_JHQR01000183.1 GCF_014843825.1 Mesorhizobium silamurunense | reverse complement strand
GGCGCTGCGCGACGCGGCGCAGCAGATCGGCGTGGCAAGTGCTCAAGGGGTGCATGTGGGCGAGATCGAAATGCGCGGCCAGCCGGTCGGCCTGGCGGCGCGGGTGACGATGCAGCTCGCCGTCCATGCCGGGCGCGGCGACATCCTCGCTTCGCGGCTGGTCGCCGAACTTGCGATAGGTTCCGGCCTGCATTTCGTCGATGCCGGCCGCATCAGCCTCGACGAGCTGGGCGAACCGCTGCCGGTGGTCCAGGCGACATCGGAACAGCATCTGGAACCGGCCTGCCGCCCCAAGCCCAGGGCCATGGAACCGGCAGCACTGACGGCGCGGGAAAGCGAGGTGGTGAGCCTGATTGCGGACGGCATGAGCAATGCGGCGATCGCCGCCGAGCTGAAGCTCAGCGAGCACACGGTCAAGCGGCACGTCGCCAACATATTGCTCAAGCTCGACCTGCCGTCGCGGGCGGCGGCGGCGGCCTTTTCGGCCAGGCATCCTGGCCCGGACGGGCCATGAGAGCCATGGCGCTTTCGAGCGAAGCGGCGAAGGCGACTTGAGGGTTACGAATTCTTCCCATGCAGGCCGGGCGATGTCGCCGAGACGGCACTGCGAATGGAGGATGAAATGCTGAAACTGCATCGCAAGATCGGATTGCTGGCATTTGCCGCAGGCGCATTGCTGGCCATCACCCCGGCGCGGGCCGAAGACGCTTCGGCAACGGCCGCCTACAAGGACATCCAGGCCACGCTCGGCTCGGTGCCCGACATGTTCAAGACGCTGCCGGACGTCGCCGTTGCCGGCGCCTGGGCCGAGATCAAGGGCGTGCAGCTCAATCCCAACACAGCGCTTGACGGCAAGACCAAGGAGCTGATGGGCCTTGCGGTCGCCTCGCAGATCCCCTGCCAATACTGCATCTATTTCCACACGCTGGCCGCCAAGGCCAACGGCGCGAGCGACGAGGAGATCAAGGAGACGATAGCGATGGCGGCGATCGTGCGTCACTGGTCGACGATGCTCAACGGCAGCCAGGTCGACCTCAGCGCCTTCAAGAAGCAGACCGACGACCTGTTCGCGGCCGTCAAGGCGAAGTCGCAGTGAAAGGCATGGTGCTGCCCGGCACGGCGCCGGGCAGCACCCCCATCGAACGCCCGGTCAGACGGGCCATGGAGATCAAAATGCTGACCAAGACACAAACAGTGGACGGCGCGGCGATCAAGAAGGCGATCGAAGGCCGTGACGGAAAAATGCTGTCGAGCTTCTACAATGACGATGCGCTGGTGCGGGTGATCGACCGCAACAACCCGCCGAGCAAGCCGCGCGAAATCCGCGGCCGCGCGGCGATCAGCACCTTCTGGGACGACATCTGCAGCCGGGCGATGACCCACAAGGTCGACACCACGATCACGGAGGGCGACAGCCTCGCCTTCACGCAAGCCTGCGCCTATCCGGACGGCACGAAGGTGTTCTGCGCGGCGATGCTGGAGCTGAAGAACGGCCGCATCGCCCGGCAGACTGTCGTGCAGGCCTGGGACGAGTAGATCAACCGCGGGCTCAACCGCAATCAGGGAGGAGAACAAAATGTTCAGTGCCAGATGGCAGATCGACGCCAAGTTCGGCCACAAGCAGACCGTGATCGAGATGATGCGGCAATGGGAACGCGAGATCGGCTCGCAGGTCGGCATCGCCGACCTCAAGTTCCAGATCATGACCGGATCGATCGGCGCGCGCGAAGCGACGATCGAGACGCATCACCAGGTCGAGACCCTAGCCCAGTTGGAGGAATTCTTCGCCAAGATCGCCAAGATCGACGCGCATGCCAAATGGGGCAAGGAACTGGAGCCCTATGTGGTGTCGGGCACCAGCGTTTGGCAGATCTTGCGGATCGTGGAGTAGTGCTTGGCGTTCCCCGTTCACAGGGAGAAGATGCCGGCAGGCAGATGAGGGCGGAGCCGGCCTCGGCAATGCCTGCGCTGCCCCTCATCCGGCCCTTCGGGCCACCCTCTCCCCGTAAACGGGGACAGGGAAACATTCACCCGTGCGCGACCATCACGTGGCGAACGGCGGTATAGTCTTCCAGCGCGTAGAGCGACATGTCCTTGCCGTAGCCGGACTGCTTGAGCCCTCCATGCGGCATCTCGTTGGTGAGCATGAAGTGGGTGTTGATCCAGGTGCAGCCATATTGCAGGCGCGCGGCGGTCGCCATGGCGCGCGAGACGTCCCTGGTCCACACAGAGGAAGCAAGACCGTAGTCGCTGTCGTTCGCCCAGTTCACGGCTTCGTCGACCTCCGAGAAGCGGGTCACCGAGACGACCGGACCGAAGACCTCGCGGCGCACGATCTCGTCTTCCTGCAGCGCGCCGGCGACGACCGTCGGCTGGTAGTAGAAGCCTGAGCCCTCGCCCGGCTTGCCGCCGGTGGTGATCTCGATGTGCTTCAATTCCGAGGCGCGCTCGACGAAGCTCGACACGCGGTCGCGCTGGCGGCGCGAGATCAGCGGCCCGATCTCGTTTTCGGTGTCGTCGGGCAAATTGTACTTGATGGTCGAGACCGCCGAGGAGAGGTCGGCGACGAGCTTGTCGTAGATCTTCTTGCCGGCATAGATGCGGCAGGCGGCGGTGCAGTCCTGGCCGGCATTGTAATAGCCGAAGGCGCGCAGGCCGTTGACCACGGCGCCCAAGTCGGCGTCGTCGAAGACGACGACCGGCGCCTTGCCGCCGAGCTCCAGATGCGTGCGCTTGACCGACTTGGCGGCCGCCTGCAGCACCTTCTTGCCGGTGGCGACGTCGCCGGTGATGGAGATCATGTTGACCTTGGCATGGTTGATCAGCGCGTTGCCGACGCTGTCGCCGCGGCCGAGCACGACGTTAACGACGCCCTCGGGCAGGATTTCCGACAGGATCTTCGCCAGCTTCAGAGCCGTCAGCGGCGTCTGCTCCGACGGTTTGAAGACGACGGTGTTGCCGCCGCCTATCGCCGGCGCCAGCTTCCAGGCCATCATCATCAGCGGATAGTTCCAGGGCGCGATGGAGGCGACGATACCGATCGGATCGCGCCGGACCATCGAGGTGTGGCCGGGCAGATATTCGCCGGCGACCTGGCCGGGCATCGAGCGCACCGCGCCGGCGAAGAAGCGATAGCAATCGACGATCGCCGGGATCTCGTCGTTGAGCACGGCATTGATCGGCTTGCCGCAGTTCAGCGCCTCGAGCGCCGCGAACTCCTTGGCTTCGGCCTCGATGCGGTCGGCAATCTTCAAGAGATAGCCGGAGCGCTGCGCAGGCGTCGTGCGCGACCAGCTGGCGAAAGCCTTCCCGGCCGCCGCGACCGCTACCTCGATCTGCGCCGGGCTCGCTTCGGCCAAGTTGAGGATGGTCGCCCCGGTCTTCGGATTGAGGATCGGCTCCTCGGTTTCGGTGCCCTTCTCGAATTTCGAGCCGATGAGCATTTGAGTGTCCATGGGGTTTCTCCCTTATTCGGTTATTTGCCCGAGCCGGCTATCTGGTCGCCGTCGCGGGTCAGGTAGTAGGCAAAAAGGATCGGCAGCAGCGTCACCAGCACGACCACCATGGCGACGACATTGGTGACCGGACGCTGGCGCGGGCGGATCAGTTCTTCCAGCATCCAGATCGGCACCGTCTGCTGCTGGCCGGCGGTGAAAGTGGTGACGATGACCTCGTCGAAGGACAGCGCGAAGGCGAGCATGCCGCCGGCAAGCAGGGCGGTTGCGATGTTGGGCAGCACGATATGCCGGAAAGTCTGGAAGCCGTCGGCGCCGAGATCCATCGAGGCCTCGATCATCGAGCCGGAGGTGCGGCGGAAGCGGGCGACGGCGTTGTTGTAGACGACGACCACGCAGAAGGTGGCGTGGCCGAGCACGATCGTCCAGAACGAGAACGGGATGTCGGCGAGCGCAAAGGCGGAGCGCAGCGCAATGCCGGTGATGATGCCGGGCAGCGCGATCGGCAGGATGACGAGCAACGAAATGGTCTCGCGGCCGAAGAAGCGCGTCTGCGAGACCGCGGCGGCACAGAGCGTGCCCAACACCAGCGCGATCGCCGTGGAGATGGCCGCGACGCGGATCGACAGCGACAGCGCCTCCCACACATCCGGCCGGTTCCAGGTGACGGCGAACCATTGCGTGGTGAGCCCCGGCGGCGGCCAGACGAAGCTCTTCTCCTCGGTTGTGAAGGCGTAGACGAAGATCAGCAGGATCGGCAGGTGCAGGAAGAGCAGGCCGCAGGCGGCGGCGATCTTCAGGCCGAGCGGAGCGGACTGGCCGCGGTCAGAGCGCATCGAAGGCCCCCATGCGCTTGGCGCCCCAGAGGTAGAAGCCCATGATGACGATGGGCACCACGGTGAAGGCGGCGGCGAGCGGGATGTTGCCGGCGGTGCCCTGCTGCGAATAGACGGCCTGGCCGATGAAAAGCCGCGAGGTCCCGATGATCTGCGGGATGATGTAGTCGCCGAGCGTCAGCGAGAAGGTGAAGATCGAGCCGGCGACGATGCCGGGCAGCGCCAGCGGGAACAGCACGTTGCGAAAAGTCTGGCCGGGCGAGGCGCCGAGATCCGACGAGGCCTCGACCAGATTGCCGGGCACTCGTTCGAGCGCCGCCTGAACGGGGAGGATCATGAAAGGCAGCCAGACATAGACGAAGACGATGAAAGTACCGGTGAAGGACACCGACAGCGAATTGCCGCCGACGATGGGCAGCGACAGCCAGGCATCGAGCAGCCACAAAAGATTCAGCTTGGCGAGCAGCCAGGTGAGGATGCCTTCCTTGGCGAGGATCAGCTTCCAGGCGTAGATCTTGACCAGGTAGCTCGACCACAGCGGCAGCATGACGCCGAGATAGAACAGCGCCTTCCAGCGGCCGCGCGCGTATCGCGCCGCATAATAGGCGATGGGGAAGGCGACGATCGCCGAGGCGAGCGTGACGAGTGCGGCCATCGTCACGGTACGCATGATGATGTCGAGATTGGCGGCCTGGAACAGGTCGCCATAGGTCTTCAGCGTGAATTCGCGGTTGATGAGGCCGGAAAACTCGTCGATGGAGAAGAAGCTCTGCGCCAGCAGCGCGAAGAGCGAGCCGATATAGACGATGCCCAGCCACAGGACCGGCGGCAGCAGCATCAGGAAAAGCAGAAGCTTCGGCCGGCGCCAGAACAGATCTGAGAGCGCGCCGCGCAGGCCGCCGCTGCCCGGCAGGATGGCGGGGGCCGTGGCACGTGGCATCGCAGCATCGAGGCTCATGCCGGCTCGTCCATCAAATGAAGGCTCTCGCGATTGAAGGTCAGCATGACAGCCTCGCCTTCCTGCGGCAGGGCAGCGCCGGCGGGCACGACCGCATGCAGGCGCAGCCCATCGGCATCGAGCGCGAGCCTTGTCGTGGCGCCCAGGTAATTGGTCCCGACCAGGCGCGCGGCAACGCCGTCGCCGCTCGTCGCGCTTGAGACGCGGATGGATTCAGGCCTGAGACTTCCCCAGCGATGCTGGCCGGAGTAGCGCTGGACGAAATCCGGCGGCAGCACATTGGAGGAACCGACGAAGTCGGCGACGAAGCGCGTTTTCGGCCGCTGGTAGATATCCTCGGGCGTGCCGACCTGCATGATCCTGCCGTCGTTGAAGACGGCGACGCGGTCGGCCATCGACAGCGCCTCGCCCTGGTCGTGGGTGACGAAGACGAAGGTGATGCCGAGCACCTTCTGCAGCGACTTCAGCTCTTCCTGCATGTTCTCGCGCAGCTTGAGGTCGAGCGCGCCGAGCGGCTCGTCGAGCAGCAGCACCTTGGGCTGGTTGACGAGCGCACGCGCGAGCGCGACGCGCTGGCGCTGGCCGCCGGAGA
>NZ_JHQR01000185.1 GCF_014843825.1 Mesorhizobium silamurunense | reverse complement strand
CCAGTGCCGCCGAGCCGCAATGGCTGACGCGGCCCCTGGTGTTCCTGCACGGTGCGGCCATCGCCTTTTGGACGGGCGCGCTGGCGCCGCTCGGCCTTGCCTTGCGGTTCCAGCCGGCGGAGGCGCAGGTTTTCCTGCGACGGTTCTCGCGCGCCATCCTGCCCGTGGTCGCCGTGCTCGCCGCAAGCGGCATCGTGCTGGCGATCATCCAGGTGCAGACACCGGCTGCATTGATCAACACCGCCTATGGCCGCCTGCTGCTGCTGAAGCTCGCCTTGCTGCTGTTCCTGTTCACGCTCGCCTCCGTCAACCGCTGGACGCTGACCGCGCCGGCCGAAGCGGGCGACACGGAGGTGCAACGACGGCTGGTGCGCTCGATCGGCATCGAGACGCTGATCGTGCTCGCCATCTTCGGCGTCGCCGCCGGCTGGCGCTTCACGCCGCCGCCGCGCGCGCTGGCGATCGCCGCGGCGCAGCCGGTGTCGGTCCATATCCATACGCTGCAGGCGATGGCCGACCTCAGCATCACGCCCGGCCACGCCGGTCAGGTGGCCGCTTCGATGGTCATCATGACCGGCGATTTCGGTCCGCTCGACGCCAAGGCGGTGACGCTGGTACTGTCGAAGCCGGATTCCGGCATCGAGCCGATCAAGCGGCCGGCGACGAAACCCGGCGACGGCACCTGGCGGGTCGACAATCTCGTTATTCCACTGCCCGGTCGCTGGAACGCTCGGCTTGATATCCTCGTTTCGGATTTCGAGTTAGTGAAGATCGAGGCACCAATCGAAATTCGATCCGATTAGTCCGCCCTTCTCGCAATGATACAATTCGGCGAGGCGGTTGACGCGGTCGCGAAGGCCCGTCAATCATCCTTGCAAAAGCGACTTCCAACAAACGATCCGAAAGCAGGGAAGAAACGATGGAAAAAGCCGAAATCGGCCTTATCGGTCTTGGCACGATGGGCTCCAACCTGGCGCTCAACATCGCCGAGCACGGGCACCGCATCGCCGTCTTCAACCGGACGCGATCGCGCACCGATGCCTTTGTCGAGGGCGCAGGGTCGCTGAAGGACAGGATCGTCCCTTGCTACAGCCTGGAGGAACTTGCCGCGGCGATCCGGCCGCCTCGGCCGATCATCATCATGGTGCTGGCCGGCAAGCCGGTCGACGAGCAGATCGCGGCACTTCGCGGGGTGCTGTCGGCCAACGACATCGTCATCGACGCCGGCAATGCCAATTTCCGTGACACGATGCGGCGCTTTTCCGAACTCTCCGGCTCGGGCCTGACCTTCATCGGCATGGGCGTGTCCGGCGGCGAGGAGGGCGCGCGTCACGGGCCGTCGATCATGGTCGGCGGCACGGAGGAGTCCTGGAAGCGCGTTGAGAAGGTGCTGACGGCGATCTCAGCCAAATTCAAGGACGAGCCTTGCGCCGCCTGGCTCGGCACCGATGGCGCCGGCCATTTCGTCAAGACAATCCATAACGGCATCGAATATGCCGACATGCAGATGATCGCCGAGATCTACGGCATCCTGCGCGACGGGCTCGGCATGGGGCCGAAGGAGATCGGCAAGGTCTTCGAAGACTGGAACAAGGGCCGGCTCAACTCCTATCTGATCGAGATCACCGCCAAGGTTCTCGCCGCCGACGATCCGAAAACCGGCAAGCCGGTGGTCGACATCATCCTCGATCGTGCCGGCCAGAAGGGCACCGGCAAATGGTCGGTCATCGAGGCGCAGCAACTCGGCATTCCGGCGACAGCCATCGAGGCCGCGGTCGCTGCACGCGTGCTGTCCTCGATCAAGGACGAGCGGCAGGCGGCGGAAAAGGCCTACGGCAATATCGGCGTCGAGAAGATTTCCGGCGACAAGGCAGCCTTGCTGAAGGATCTCGAACTGGCGTTGTTCGCCGGCAAGATCGCGGCCTATGCGCAGGGCTTCGCCGTGATGAGCGGCGCCTCGAAGGAGTTCAACTGGAACCTGCCGATGCCGACCATCGCCAAGATCTGGCGCGCCGGCTGCATCATCCGCTCGCAGATGCTGGACACGATGGCGGAGGCTTTCGGGTCAGGCGGCGCTTCGACGAATCTTTTGATGGCGCCGGCCTTCATCGCCATGATGAAGGAGGCGCATCCGTCGCTCAGGCGCATCGTGGCCAAGGCCTCCGAGGCGGGCTCGCCGGTGCCGGCGCTGTCGTCGGCGCTCGCTTATTTCGACAGCTACCGCCAGGGCCGCGGCACGTCGAACCTCATCCAGGCGCAGCGTGATTTCTTCGGCGCGCACGGCTTCGAGCGGATCGGCGAGCAGGGGGCGTTCCATGGCCCGTGGGGCAGCGGGGCGAGTGGGTGAGACGAGCCGCCGCTCTCGCGGAACGTCTATTTCAGATATCCGATCACGAGCCGAGTGGCCTCATCAATGAGCGTTTCGGCCGCTTTGTTCGACAGCTTCTCAGAGCTGTGCAACACCGCGTTATGGGCCAGCGCTTCGATCGAAGTCACGCACACGAAGGCTGCAAGTCCAAGATCGGCCACGCGTAGCTCGTCGCTGTGGCTTTCGAGATAGCTCATGAAGAGAGCATGGGCTTCACGATTGAAGGCTTCCACGTTTTCGAGGCGTCCCGTGCGCGGAATCTGCTCGGCAAGGACACGATGCAGCTTGGGGTCGATGCGATGCGCCTCGATCGCGACGGCAACAAGTCGGCGCACTGCCGTCTCGATCGGCTGCGAGGCGACCTCCGCAAACACCCTCCGCACGACCTGCATGATATCCTGGTTGTGACGATCGATGACGGCAGCAACGAGCGCTTCCTTGCCCGGGTAATACTGGTAAAGCGAGCCGATGCTCACGCCGGCCTGTTCGGCGATCCGGTTGGTGCTGGCCCGGTCGAAACCGTCCCGGACCAGAATGCGAGCGGTCGCGTCGACAAGCGCGTCCACCGTCGCGCGCGACCTCTCCTGAGAGGCGTTCTTCCTTGGATTCGTGAGCGGCTTAGGTGCCATCTTCCAGTCGGTCCCAATGCGAGTAGACAATTGTGAGCTATCGCTCGCATTATGTCTACCAACGCTCCCCAACGATTTGGACGATGACAGATGCTCTATGGAACTGTTTTAGGAATCCATGCGTACGCCATGTGCGCCGCTTTGCTATTGTTCGTGGCGAACGAACTTCTGCTAGTTCCTGCCCGACGAGGTCAGCGAGGGCCGGCCAGACTGGCTTTCTTTGCCAGTCGTTTTGCAGGGCTTCTGGTGGTCGCCGGTGTGCTTGCCGGCATCGTCCTTGTCTTTCTTGGCGACTGGTCCCTGCTGACGCCGTGGCTGGTGGTGTCGCTTGCGCTGATCGCCGTCTTGATTGCGGTCGAGCACAAGCTCGTACGCCCCTGGGCGGCGCAGGCCCAGACAGCGCTCCGCGGCGCCATCTCTGGTGAAGAGATCAAAGCATTTGCTGGCGACAAACGCGCGCTAGCTGGACGCATAGCCATGATCACGATCTTTGCGCTCATTGTCGCCTTGATGACAGTGAAGCCCGAACTGAACCCCTTTGCATGATGATCGCCGTCATGGAGGCGCAGCGTCACTTTTCTCCCGAATGTCGGTAAGCCTGAACCTCGCCCGGTTTGCTGAGTGACTGCAATGAGCCGGGTTCCTTGCCGCCGATCCAGCCGAGCACCGCGCGGGCGAGCTCGGAGCCGGCGAGCCGGAAATTCTCGTTGACCACCAGCAGTTCGCGCCGGAACAGATGCAGCAGTTCCGACGATTGTTTCGACACCACATCAACATCGCGGCCGAGCTTCAGGCCGGCATCCTCGATGCCGGCGACAATGGCGAGCGTCGCCGCCGCGGCGCTGCTGACGAAGCCGTCCGGCCGATCCTCGCGCCGCATCAGCTGCGCGGTCCGCATCCTGATCTGCTCGATCGAATGGTCGATCGTGACGGTGTTGAACGGCACTTCGCTGGCGCCGACTTCGCTCAACGCATCGGTGAAACCGTCCACAGTGTGGCCGCGATAGGTCAGGCCGATGGGTGGCGTCAGCAAAGCGAGCCGGCGCCGGCCGATGCCGGCCAGATGCCGCACGGCTTCGCTGGCAAAAGCATAGTTGTCGAAGTCGTGATAGGGATGCACCAGTCCCATGTCGGTGCGGCCATGCGTGGCGAAGGGAATGCCGCGCTCCAGCATGTAGCGTGCTCTGGGGTCATTGGGCTGCGTGCGTGAAATGATGACGCCGTCGGCGGAGCCGGTCTCCACCAGGTAGCGCACCGGATCGAGCGGATCCTGCGAGCGCGAGTAGGGCGTGACGATCAGGTGATAGGGCGTGTCGGCGATCACTTCCGTGACGCCATAGATGATGTCTGAGACGAAGCTCATCAGCTCGTGCTCGGTGTTAAGCACCAGGCTGATGACATTGGTCTTGCCGGTCCTCAGCCTCACGCCGGCGCGGTTCGGGCGATAGCCGATCTGCTTGGCGACGAGCTGGACGCGCCGCCTGGTCTCGGCGCCGATCTCCGGCGCATCCTTAAGCGCGCGTGACACCGTCGTGACGCCGAGCCCGGTCATGAAGGCGAGCGTCTTCAGCGTCGGCCGTTCCTTAGCCGACGTGTCGTCGTCCTTCTCGCTTGCTCGTCTGTCCATCCGTCCCGCCCATCAGGCGCATAGCAGCCGCGAGGCCGACCGGCAATCGTGCGCATCGACATTTGCGCGGCTTCCAGCCCGTGGCACGGTTCAATATACTGAAACGTTACAGATTGCCAACGCCTGTGACCAACAGGCAGGCCGCAATCATTGCGGTCAGTGCCGACGGAGCGGGTTGAAAGCCACTGGAATCACAAAGAAATCTCAATTTCTCGCGGCTTCTGGCATCAACCGACTGGATTGGGCGCTGTCGGATCGCCATTGGAGAGGGATTTTGTTCGCGCTCCGAAAAAATCTCATGCCGTTTCCATTCGAGGGGGTTGCCTATGCCGGCCATTTGCCGTATCGAAAATCTGTAACGTTTCAGATTCTGGGAGGAACCGAAATGCGATACAAATTCCTGACTGCCGCGTTCGCCGCGACGGTCGCGCTGAACTTCGCCGGACCGGCGGGCGCGACCGACCTCGAAGTCACCCATTGGTGGACTTCGGGCGGCGAGGCGGCGGCGGTGGCTGAACTTGCCAAGGCATTCGATGCGACCGGCAATCACTGGGTCGACGGCGCCATCGCCGGCTCCGGCGGCACGGCGCGGCCGATCATGATCAGCCGCATCACCGGCGGCGACCCGATGGGCGCCACCCAGTTCAACCACGGCCGCCAGGCGGAGGAGCTTGTCCAGGCCGGGCTGATGCGCGACCTCACCGATCTCGCCACCAAGGACAAGTGGACGGAAATCGTGCGGCCGAAGAGCCTGCTCGACAGTTGCACCATCGACGGCAAGATCTATTGCGTGCCGGTCAACATCCATTCCTGGCAGTGGCTCTGGCTGTCGAACGAAGCCTTCCAGAAGGCTGGCGTGCCGATGCCGAAGGACTGGAATGAATTCGTGGCCGCCGCGCCGGCGCTGGAAAAGGCCGGCATTATCCCGCTCGCCGTCGGCGGGCAGCCCTGGCAGGCATCGGGCGCCTTCGACGTGCTGCTTGCCGCGGTCGGCGGCACCGACGCCTTCCTCAAGGTCTACAAGGAAAAGGACGCCAAATTCGCCGGCGGCCCTGAGATCGCCAAGGTGTTCAAGGCCGCCGACGACGCCCGCAAGATGGCTAAGAACACCAATGTGCAGGACTGGAACCAGGCGACCAATCTGGTCATCACCGGCAAGGCCGGTGGCCAGATCATGGGCGACTGGGCGCAGGGCGAATTCCAGGTCGCCGGCAAGACCGCCGGCAAGGATTATGCCTGCCTGCCCGGCCTTGGCCTGAACGAGGTCATCGCCACCGGCGGCGACGCCTTCTACTTCCCGCTGCTGAAGGATGCCGACAAGTCCAAGGCGCAGGAAGTTCTGGCCGAGACCCTGCTCGATCCGAAGACCCAGGTCGCCTTCAATCTCAAGAAGGGTTCGCTGCCGGTGCGCGGCGACGTCGACCTCAACACGGCGAACGACTGCATGAAGAAGGGTCTCGCCATCTTGGCCAAGGGCGCCGTCATCCCGTGGACGGACCAGCTGCTCTCGCAGGACAGCCAGAAGCAGAAGGAGGATCTGTTCTCCGAATTCTTCGCCAAGCCCGACATGACGCTCGAAGAGGCGCAGAAGCGCTTCGCCGGCATCATCGCCTCGGCCGATTGATCGACGGCGCCCCCGCCAGCTCCCGGCCCCTGCCTATCCCGGGTCGGGAGCATGATGTCCTCATTGTCCCAGCGCGGCTGCCGAGATGAGCAACAGCGAACGCCCGAACCAACTCTTCCGCAATCTCAATGCCAAGGTCGCGTCGATCCCGATGATCCTGACCGCGCTCGTGGTCTTCGTCGGCGGCACGGCCTGGACGGTGCTCTATTCCTTCACCAATTCGAAGCTGCTGCCGCGGCTGAATTTCGTCGGGCTCGACCAGTACTATCGATTGTGGGCGACGCCGCGCTGGCTGGTGTCGATCGAGAACCTTCTGATCTACGGCGTGATCGCGCTGGTGTTCTCGTTGGTCATCGGCTTCGTCCTCGCAGCACTCCTCGATCAGAAGATCCGCTTCGAGGACACGTTCCGCACCATCTTCCTCTATCCGTTCGCGCTCTCCTTCATCGTCACCGGGCTGGTCTGGCAGTGGCTGCTCAATCCGGATTTCGGCATCCAGCGCGTGGTGCGCGACCTCGGCTGGACGAGCTTCAGCTTCGACCCGCTCTATAATTCCAGCATCGTCATCTACGGCATTTCGATCGCCGCGCTCTGGCAAGGCACGGGACTGATCATGTGCCTGATGCTGGCCGGCCTGCGCGGCATCGACGAGGATATCTGGAAGGCCGCGCGGGTCGACGGCATACCGATGTGGAAGACCTATCTCTTCATCGTCATCCCGATGATGCGGCCGGTCTTCATCACCACGCTGGTGATCATCGCCGCCGGCATCGTCAAGGTCTACGACCTCGTCGTAGCCCAGACCAGCGGCGGCCCGGGCATCGCCTCCGAGGTGCCGGCAAAATACGTCTACGACTACATGTTCTTCGCCCAGAATCTCGGCCAGGGCTTTGCGGCCTCGACCATGATGCTGCTCTCGGTGGTGATCGTCATCGTGCCATGGGCCTATCTCGAATTCGGAGGCAAGAAGCGTGGCTGACGTTTCCGTCGCCGCCGAAGCGGCTGCCATCAGATCCGCAGCGTCCGGACCGAGCGGGCCGAAGCCGCGGCATGCGCTCTCGCGTCGCAACATCTTTCTCTACGGAACGCTCCTCGTCGTGGCGCTCTATTATCTTTTGCCGCTCTACGTGATGGTGGTGACCTCGCTCAAAGGCATGCCGGAAATCCGCCTCGGCAATATCTTCTCGCCGCCGTTGGAGATCACCTTCGAGCCTTGGGTCAAAGCCTGGTCGCAAGCCTGCACCGGCCTCAATTGCGACGGGCTCTCGCGCGGCTTCTGGAATTCGGTGCGCATCACCGTGCCGTCGGTGCTGCTGTCGATCGCGATCGCCTCGGTGAACGGTTATGCCTTGGCCAACTGGCGCTTCAAGGGCGCCGACACCTTCTTCGTCATCCTGATCGTCGGCGCCTTCATCCCCTATCAGGTGATGATCTATCCGATCGTCATCATCCTGCGCGAGATCGGCATCTACGGCACGCTCACCGGGCTGGTGATCGTGCATTCGATCTTCGGCATGCCGATCCTGACGCTTTTGTTCCGCAATTATTTCACGTCGATGCCTGAGGAGCTGTTCCGCGCTGCGCGCGTCGACGGCGCCGGCTTCTGGGGCATTTACCTGCGCATCATGCTGCCGATGTCGCTGCCGATCTTCGTCGTCGCCATCATCTTGCAGGTGACCGGTATCTGGAACGACTTCCTGTTCGGCGTCGTCTACACCCGTCCCGACACCTATCCGATGACGGTGCAGCTCAACAATATCGTCAATTCGGTGCAGGGCGTGAAGGAATACAACGTCAACATGGCCGCCACCATCCTGACCGGCCTCGTGCCGCTCATCGTCTACTTCGTTTCCGGCAAGCTCTTCGTGCGCGGCATCGCCGCCGGCGCGGTGAAAGGATGATGATGGCTGCAATCGCCGATCCCAGCGTTTCGATCCAGAACCTGTCGCTGAATTTCGGCTCGGTCTCGGTTCTGCAGACGCTCAATCTGGACGTCGCCGAGGGCGAGTTCATCGTGCTGCTCGGGCCGTCGGGCTGCGGCAAGTCGACCTTGCTCAACTGCATCGCCGGCCTGCTCGACATTTCGGAAGGCCGCATCTTCATCAAGGGCAAGAACGTCACCTGGGAGGAGCCGAAGGACCGCGGCATCGGCATGGTGTTCCAGTCCTATGCGCTCTATCCGCAGATGACGGTGGAGAAGAACCTCTCGTTCGGGCTGCGCGTTGCCGGCGTGCCGAAGGATGAGATCGCCAAACGCATCGCGCGGGCGGCGGAGATCCTGCAGATCGAGCCGCTGTTGCAGCGCAAGCCTTCGGCGCTTTCCGGCGGCCAGCGGCAGCGCGTGGCGATCGGGCGGGCGCTGGTGCGTGACGTCGACGTGTTCCTGTTCGACGAGCCGCTGTCCAACCTCGACGCCAAGCTGCGCTCGGAACTGCGCGTCGAGATCAAGCTTTTGCACCGCAAGCTCGAGAATACCATGATCTACGTCACCCACGACCAGATCGAGGCGATGACGCTCGCCGACCGCATCGCCGTCATGAGGGGCGGGGTCATCCAGCAGCTCGACGCGCCGCAGACGATCTACAATCGCCCGGTCAACCGCTTCGTCGCCGGCTTCCTCGGTTCGCCGGCGATGAATTTTATCAACGGGCACCTGGAAGCGGGCGAGGCGCCGGTGTTCAAGGCCGACGGTGTTTCGGTGCCACTTGGCCGCTATCAGTTCGATAACGAAAGCGGACGCGCCGCCAAGCCTTGCGTGTTCGGCATCCGGCCGGAGCACATCGAATTTGGCGAAGCCGCCAGGGCCATGCCGTTCACCGCCGAGTCGACGGTCGAGATCGTCGACCCGATGGGCTCCGACACGCTGGTGTGGACGAAGCTCGGCGGCCAGATCATCTCCTTCCGCGTCGAAGCCGACAAGACGCTGCGCAACGGCGATGCGATCCGCATCGGCTTCGATCCGGCGCGTGCCTCGCTGTTCGACGCCGAGACCGACAATCGCCTTTAACCTCCCCAAGACCAAACAGAACGGACAGGACAGATGAACTGGTCATTCCAACTCTACAGCGCCCGCAATTTCCAGCCATGGGACGGCGTGCTGAAAATGCTCGGCGAGCTCGGCTACAAGGAAGTCGAAGGCTTTGGCGGCGTCTATGACGATCCCAAGGCATTCCGCGCCGAGCTCGATAAGAACGGGCTCGCCATGCCGACCGGGCATTTTTCGATCGAGGCACTCGAGAAGGATTTCGACGGCGTGCGAAAAATCGCCGATGCGCTTGGCGTCAAGCTGCTGATCTGCCCCTACCTGATGCCCGATGCGCGGCCGGGCGATGCCGCCGGCTGGCGCGGCTTCGGCGAGCGGCTCGCCAAGGTCGGCGAGGCCGCGGAGAAGGCCGGCTACGGCTTTGCCTGGCACAACCATGATTTCGAATTCAAGGCGCTCGCCGACGGCTCGCTGCCGCAGGATCATATCCTGTCCGCGGCGCCCGATATCGGCTGGGAGATGGACGTCGCCTGGGTGGTGCGCGGCGGCGCCGATCCGCTGCCCTGGATCGAGAAGCACGGCAAGCGCATCAATGCCGTCCACGTCAAGGACATGGCCAAGCCCGGCGAAGGGCTGGACGAGGACGGCTGGTCGGATGTGGGTCACGGCACCATCGACTGGCCCGGCCTGATCAAGGCGTTGCGCGCCAAGAGCGCGGCGCAGTATTTCGTCATGGAGCAGGACAACCCCAACGACATCGAGCGCTTCGCCCGTCGCTCGATCGAATCCGTCAAGAATTACTAGGACATACCATCATGGCAAACAAACTTGGCGTAGGCGTCATCGGCTGCGGCAACATCTCGAAGGCGTATTTCTCGCTGGCGCCGCTGTTCCGCGGCATCAAGATGCGCGCCTGCGCGGATATCAACATGGATGCGGCGAAGATGCGGGCGAAGGAGTTCAAGCTCCGCGCCGAGACGGTCGACGACCTTCTCAAGGACGACGAGATCGACATCATCGTTAACCTTACTATTCCGGCCGTGCACTACGAAGTGTCGAAAGCGGTGCTCGAGGCCGGCAAGCACGTCTATTCGGAAAAGCCCTTCGTGCTGTCGATCGAGGAGGGGCTCGACCTCAAGAAACTGGCTGAGAAGAAAGGGCTGCGCATCGGATCGGCGCCGGACACGTTCTTCGGCGGCGCGCATCAGCTGGCGCGCGAGCTGATCGACAGCGGCAAGCTCGGCAAGATCACCAGCGGCACCTGCCATGTCATGGGCCACGGCATGGAACACTGGCACCCCAATCCGGACTTCTTCTTCCAGCCGGGCGCCGGGCCGGTGCTCGACATCGGTCCGTACTATGTCACCAACCTGATCCAGCTGATCGGGCCGGTGAAGCAGGTGGCGGCTTTTGCGGCGACGCCAGCCAAGGAGCGGACTATCAGCTCCAAACCGCGCGCGGGCGAAAAGATCCCGGTCAACACGCCGACCACCATCCATGCGCTGCTCGAATTCGCGAATGGCGCGGTGGTGACGCTCAACACCAGCTGGGACGTCTGGAGCCACGGCCACGCGCCGATGGAGCTCTATGGCGAGGCGGGCACCGTCTTCGTGCCGGACCCGAACTTCTTCGGCGGCGAGGTGCGCTTCACCGACGCGACCAAGCCGGTGAAGAAGCTGCCGAAGTGGGATCATCCGTTCGGTGTGCCCAACGAGATGCACGGTCACGGCATGATGGCGAACTACCGCACCGCCGGCCTTGCCGACATGGCGATCGCGATCGCCGAAGGGCGGCCGCACCGCTGTTCGATGGAGCTGGCGCTGCACGCCGTCGACGTCATGACCGGCATCCTGCGCTCCGGCGAAAGCGGCAAGTTCGTCGCCATGCAGACAACCTGCGAGCGGCCGGCGGCGCTTGGCATCAAGGAAGCCAAGGCGCTGCTGGCGAAGAAGAAGTAGGTGGCAACTACCCTCTCCCCGTTTCGTCGGGGAGAGGGTATGGATGGGGACAAGCATCGATTCAAATTCGCCGCGGCGCTCGCCGCGTCGCTTCGATTCCGAGGATTTCCCCATGCCCTATGTCGCCGCCGAGAACCGCTACGAGAAGATGATCTACAACCGCTGCGGGCGGTCCGGCCTCAAGCTGCCGGCCATCTCGCTCGGGCTGTGGCACAATTTCGGCAACGACACGCCGCACAGGACCAAGCAGGCGATCGTGCGCAAGGCCTTCGACCTCGGCATCACGCATTTCGACCTCGCCAACAATTACGGCCCGCCGCCCGGCTCGGCCGAGACCGCGTTCGGCGAGATCCTGCGCACCGATTTCGCCGGCTATCGCGACGAGCTGATCATCTCGACCAAGGCGGGCTATGAGATGTGGGCCGGCCCTTATGGCGAATGGGGCAGCCGCAAATATGTGCTGGCGAGCCTCGACCAGAGCCTCAAGCGAATGGGGCTGGACTATGTCGACATCTTCTATTCCCACCGCTTCGACCCCGAGACGCCGCTGGAAGAAACCATGGGCGCGCTCGATCATGCCGTGCGTTCGGGCAAGGCGCTCTATGCCGGCATCTCCTCCTACAATTCGCAGCGCACGCGCGAGGCGGCCGACATATTGAGGCAACTCGGTACGCCTTGCCTGATCCACCAGCCGAGCTATTCGATGCTCAACCGCTGGGTGGAGGAGGATGGGCTTCTGGACACGCTGGAGGGGCTCGGCATCGGCTCGATCGTGTTCTCGCCGCTGGCGCAAGGCATGCTGACCGACAAATATGTCGGCGGCATCCCGGAAGGCAGCCGCGCATCCCAAGGCAAGTCGCTGCGTCCGGCCTTCATCAACGACAAGTCGATCGCCAATATCAAGGCGCTCAACGCCATCGCCGGACGGCGCGGCCAGACGTTGGCGCAGATGGCGCTGGCCTGGGTATTGCGCAAGGGACGCGTGACCACGGCGCTGATCGGCGCCAGCCGGCCCGAACAGGTCGAGGATTGCGTCGGGGCGCTCAAGGCGCTCGAGTTCAGCGATGCCGAACTGGCCGAGATCGACACCTACGCACGCGAGGCCGACATCAACCTTTGGGCGGCATCCGCCGAGCGCAAGGGACCGTCGCGCAAGTAGTGGCCGCGCCGGGCGGCCGACTGCGGAAACAGTGGCAAAAATGCTCGATCGTCGCTATCTCATGGACCTGAGACCGTTTGCGTGCACAATCGACTCGCGAAACGGCGCGACGACCGGACGGACAAGATGACGGCAAGGGATACGCTGACCAAGAACCAGCTGTGCGTGCTCGAGAAGCTCGAAGCCGCCAGCGGGCCGCTCAGCGCCTATATGCTGCTCGACCAGCTGCGCGAGCGCGGCTTCCGGGCGCCGCTGCAGGTCTACCGCGCGCTCGACACGCTGGTAAAGTCGGGCTTTGTGCACCGGCTGGAAAGCCTCAACTCCTTCGTCGCCTGCGCCGAGCCGCACGACCACAGCCATTCGATGACCGCCTTCGCCATCTGCGACAGCTGCGGCCAGGTAACCGAGATGTCCGACCACGATGTCGACCACCGGCTGGACGAATGGGTGCGCTCGACGGGTTTCGCCGCCAAGAAGGCGGTGATCGAGTTTCGGGGGGTTTGCGCCAAGTGCAGGGCCGAGGCGGCTTAACGCAGCGTAGCATAAAAACTCTTTAAGCCGGCGGGACAGCGCCCCCCTCTGTCCTGCCGGACATCTCCACCATTTGGGGCGAGATTGGCAACTCCGCCCATGCCAACATTCCTGCACCGCTGGCGATTGGCGAAAACGGCGGCGACATCTGATCTCCCAAATGGTGGAGATGTCCGGCAGGACGCGAAGGATCGCTACGGCTGGCTTGCTGTGCGTGAAGGCGGAAAACTCAATGCGCCTCGTCCCAGTTGTCGGCGGCCCGCGCATCGACATGCAGCGGCACCGACATCGAGACGGCCGGCATCGGCGCGTTTTCCATGACGCGGCGCACGACGGGGATCGTCGCCTCGACCTCCGCTTCCACCGTTTCGAAGATCAGTTCGTCGTGGACCTGAAGCAGCATGCGGGCCGAAAGCTTCGCCTTCTCCAGCGCTTCTTCCATATGCACCATGGCGCGGCGGATGATGTCGGCGGCGGTGCCCTGGAGCCTCGCATTGATCGAGGCGCGCTCGTTGAAGGCGCGGACCGATGGATTGGAGGACCTTATCTCCGGATAGTGGATGCGGCGGCCGAAGATCGTTTCGACGAAGCCGTATTCGCGCGCATAGGCTTTGGTTTCCTCGATATAGTCGCGGATGCCCGGGAAGCGCTCGAAGTAGCGCTTGATGTAGGCGCTCGCCTCCTCGCGAGGGATCGACAGCTGGTTGGCGAGGCCGAAGGCCGAGATGCCGTAAATGATGCCGAAATTGATCGCCTTGGCGCGCCGGCGCACTTCCGAAGGCATGCCTTCGACCGGCACGTTGAACATTTCCGACGCCGTGATGGCATGGATGTCGGCGCCGTCGGCGAAGGCCTGCTTGAGTTGAGGGATCTCGGCGACATGGGCAAGCACGCGCAATTCGATCTGGCTGTAGTCGGCCGAAACCAGCTTGTGGCCCTTTTCGGCGATGAAGGCGGTCCTGATCTTGCGGCCTTCCGCGGTACGCACCGGGATGTTCTGCAGATTGGGATCGGATGAGGACAGGCGGCCGGTCGTGGTCGCCGCCAGAGCGTATGAGGTATGGACGCGGTTGGTGCCGGGGTTGATGAAGCCCGGCAGCGCGTCGGTATAGGTCGATTTCAGCTTGGTGAGTTGGCGCCAGTCGACGATCTTGCGCGGCAGCTCGTGGCCCTCGGCGGCGAGGTCTTCCAGAAGCTGCGCCGAGGTCGACCACTGACCTGTCTTGGTTTTGGACCCGCCCGGCAGGCCCATCCTGCCGAACAATATGTCGCCGAGCTGTTTCGGCGAGCCGATGTTGATGCGCTCGCCGACGATCCCGTAGATTTCCTCCTCGACACGGGCGGCGCCTTGCGCCAGCTCGCCCGACAGCCTGGAGAGGATCTGGCGATCGACCGAAATGCCGCGCTGCTCCATCCGGGCGAGCACAGGCACCAGCGGGCGCTCCAGCCGTTCATAGACGGAAACCAGGCCCTTGGCGGCAAGCCTGGGCTTCAGCAACTGCCAGAGCCGCAGCGCCAGGTCGGCCTGCTCGCCGGCATAGGCGGTCGCCCGCCCGATGTCGACCTGGTCGAAGCCGACGGCGCTCTTTCCCGAGCCGGCAAGCTCCTTCTTCGAGGCCGGGGCATGGCCGAGCCACTTCTCCGACAGCGAGGCGAGGTCGTGGCCGCCGGACGTGCCGGCATCGAGCACGTAGGAGACCAGCATCGTGTCGTCGAACGGCCCGACCTCGATGCCATGCCGGCTCATCACGACGATATCGTATTTCATGTCCTGCACGATCTTGAGGACCGACCTGTCCTCGAGCAGGGGCTTGAGCAGCGCCAGCGCTTCACGGACCGGGATCTGGTCCGACAGAAGGCCGCCGCCAAGCAGGTCGCCATTGCCGCTCATGTGGGCGAGCGGCAAGTAGACAGCCCGGCCCGGCGCGACCGCCATGGAGAGGCCGACCAAGTCGGCCTGCATCGGGTCGGACGAGGTGGTCTCGGCGTCGAAGGCCAGGATGCCGGCTTCCTTCGCCTCGGCGATCCAAGCATTCAGCGCGGCCGTATCGCGAATGGCAACGTAGGCCGAAGGGTCGATCCTGCGCGCCGTCGCCTGTTCCAGCCGCAGCGCCGAGAGCAGGGAAGGGGTGTCGCCCTGCGGCGGAGCATCCTCGCCCCCGACAGGTGGAGCGGCCGGCTTCGCGGCGCCGTTCGGCGTCGCC
>NZ_JHQR01000188.1 GCF_014843825.1 Mesorhizobium silamurunense | reverse complement strand
CGCCGCCGGAAAACCCGCCGCCACCGCCGCCACCGGAGGACCAGCCTCCGCCGCCCGACGACCAGCCGCCGCTGCCGGAGGATGACCGTCGTCCCGGCTCGAAGGTCATGCCGAGCCAGCGGTAGCGGCCCGGGCCGATCTTCTGGCCGAAGATCGGCGGCAGCACCGTCAGCGCGATGCTGCCGAAGAAGATCAGCGCCCAGATGGTGATGAAAATGGCGAAGAACAGGTCGTCCGAGTTGAACGGCGCCTGCTCGTTGCGCTTGCCGCGCGCCTCCAGCTCTTCCGGATTGCCCTCCAGCACCATGATCATGTCGTCGACGGCCTTGCTGATGCCGCCGGAGAAGTCGCCGGCGCGGAAGGCCGGCACCATGTCGTTCTCTATGATCAGCTTGGTGTGCAGGTCGGTCAGCGTGCCTTCCAGCCCATAGCCGACCTCGATGCGCATCTTGCGGTCGTTGGGCGCGACCAAAAGAAGAACACCATTGTTCTCCTTGGCCTGGCCAAGCTTCCAGAAGCGGAACAGCCGGTTGGCATAGGGCTCGATCTCCTCGCCGCCGAGGCTGGGGATTGTTGCGACGACGATCTGGTCGGAGCCCTTCTTCTCGAAGTCCGCGAGCTTCTGCGTCAGCGCCGCACGCGTGCCGGCATCGATGATGCCGGCATTGTCGACCACGCGGCCGGTGAGCGCGGGCAGGTCGGCGGCGAATGCGGCGAGGGGGAAGAGGAAGGAGAGAAGAAGGCCAAGAAGGCTAAGGTAGGCGTTCTGTCGCGCCCCCCTCTGTCCTGCCGGACATCTCCCCCTCAACGGGGGAGATTGGCTGTCATCGCCCGCCGCGAATCTTCTGCGACGCTGGAGATTGGCGAAACCGGCAAAGCTGCCAATCTCCCCCCTTGAGGGGGAGATGTCCGGCAGGACAGAGGGGGGTATCAACACGCCAGCGGTCCGTCTTCTCGCGGGATTGTATTCAGAAGACTGTCGAGCGCTCTCACCCGCCCTGCTTCGTGCCAAAATCCACTTTTGGCACCTGCATCTTGTCTTCCTCGACGGTGAAGTTGGCAAACGGCTCGTTGCCGCGGAACCAGAAGGTCGCCCACAGCACCGACGGGAAGGTCCTCAGCGTCAGATTGTAGTCCCTGACCGCCTGGATGTAGTCGCGGCGCGCCACCGCGATGCGGTTCTCGGTACCTTCGAGCTGCGCCTGCAGCGCGAGGAAGTTCTGGTTGGCCTTGAGGTCGGGGTAATTCTCCGACACCGCGATCAGCCGCGACAGCGCGCCCGTCAGTCCGGCCTGGGCATCCTGGAACTTCTTCAGCGCTTCGGGATCCTTCAGCGTGTCCGGCGTGACCGTGATCTGCGTCGCCTTGGCGCGCGCCTGGACAACCGCGTCGAGCGTGTCCTTCTCATGCGAGGCATAGCCCTTCACCGTCTCGACCAGGTTCGGGATCAGGTCGGCGCGGCGTTGATACTGGTTGAGCACCTCGCTCCAGGCCGCCCTGGCGTTCTCCTCCGCCGTCGGGATGGTGTTGTAGCCGCAGCCGGCAAGCAGCGGCAGCACGAAAGCCATCATCAGCAAGGCGGGCAAGTTGCGGAAGGCGGAGGGTAGAAAAAGGCGCTCGGCGAACATGATTGGTCCCCTCGGATCAAAGTTGCATGCGAAGCCTTACCACAATCTGCGCGCAAGAAAATGACCCGATGATGGCGCAGTCCTAGTCCTGCCGCTCGCCCCTGTGAATACGCGCGCGAACAGGCTAAGCTCCCGGCCGGAAAGGACATTTGTCATGGCCGAGCGCCGGGACGACGAGAACGAATCGCGCCGCATCCTTGAGCGCGTCGCGCGCGAGACGGCGCCGGGCGGCACATCGTTCGTCGCCCGCGCCGCGAAAGACGCGCGCGACCACGTGACCGCGGCGGACACCGACCGTTCCGATCCGATCGAATATTGGGGCACCCGCATTGGCCGAACACTCGGCCTCATCATCGCCATTGGGCTGTTGGCCTGGCTGGTGTATGTCGCCACGCAGGGTGGCTAGGAACCGAATTCCATGAATGCAGAGAATACCGACGCGCCGCGCGCGGTCATCGTCATCTCCAGCCATGTCGCCCGCGGCTCGGTCGGCAACCGCGCCGCGGTCTTTGCACTGGAGACGCTGGGCTTTCCGGTCTGGGCGGTGCCGACCGTCATCCTGCCCTGGCATCCTGGCCACAGCCGCGCTACGCGCATCGTGCCGCCGCTCGACCAGTTCAAGGCGCTGCTGGCCGATCTCGAGCGCGCGCCATGGCTGGGCGAGGTCAAGGCGGTGCTATCAGGCTATCTCGGCGAGGCCGGCCAGGCCGAGGCTGTCGCCTCGCTGGTCGCCGCCGTCAAGGCAAGGACCCCGAGTGCCCTCTATGTCTGCGACCCGGTGATGGGCGATGCGGGCGGGCTCTACGTACCGGAGCCGACGGCCGTCGCCCTGCGCGACAGGTTGATGCCGATCGCCGACATCGCCACGCCCAACTGCTATGAACTGGAATGGATGGCCGGCGCGCCGCTGCCGGACATCAAGTCGGTGACGGCGGCCGCCCTTCACGCCGGTCCCTCCACCATGCTGGTCACTTCGGCGCCGTCGATGCTGACGGGCGGCACCGGCAATTTCCTGCTCGACGGCAGCCAAGCACTGCTTGCCGAGCACCGTATGATCGAGAAGCCGCCGAACGGGCTGGGCGACCTGACGGCCGCCGTCTATCTCGCCCGCATCCTGTCCGGCCAGCCGCCGGCAAAGGCGCTGCAGTCGACCACGGCCGCCGTCTACGAGATCCTCGCCCGCACCGCCAAACGAGGCGGCGACGAGCTGCAGCTGGAAACCGACGCGCAGAGCCTGTCGCATCCGATGGCCATGGTGCAGCTGCGTCATCTCCTCCATCCCGGGCGGGACAAGCGGGCGTGACGCCAGGCGGTGCCGTTTTGGCCGGGGTCGACGGCTGCAAGGCCGGCTGGATCGCCGTCCATCGCAGGCAAGGTGCTTCGCCTTTGGTCTCGGTCTTCCCGACGTTCCAGGTGCTGCTCGACGCCTTGTCGGATGCCACGATCGCCGTCGATATGCCGATCGGCCTGCCGGATTTTTCACGAAAAGGCGGGCGCGGACCGGAAGCGCTGGTGCGGCCGCTGCTCGGCCAACGGCAATCCAGCGTCTTTGCCATCCCGTCGCGCGCCGCGCTCTATGCCGATACCGCCGACTTCACGACCATCGAGGCCTGGTATGCCGCGCATCGGCAGGCAAGCGAAGTGGCAATGGCGACCTCAAATCCGCCTCGTGGCGTTTCCATCCAGGCCTTCGGCATCTTTGCGAAAATCCGCGAGATCGATGCTCTGCTGATCGCGCGGCCGGATTTGCGCGACCGCATCTTCGAATCGCACCCGGAAGTCGCCTTCTCCCGGCTGAACGGCGGCATGGCGATGGCGCTGCCGAAGAAGATAAAGGGCGCCGTCAACCCGGCCGGCATGGAGGAGCGCAAGGCGCTGCTTTGCCGACACGGCTATGACAAGGGCTTTCTCGACCAGGCGCCGCCGAGGGGCGCCGCCAGCGACGACTTTCTCGACGCGGCGGCCATGTTGCTGATCGCCGGCCGCATCGCCTGCGGCGAGGCGCGGCCTTCGCCCGATCCGCCGCTGACCGACCGTTTCGGCATTCGGGTTGCCATCTGGGCCTAGCAGTGCCCGAGGCCCGCGATTGCGACGCAGCCATCCGCAATTCGGCATTGCCCGCGACCGGCTTTTGCCGTTAGAGCCTTTTCCGATCGCACCGAGCTGCCGTCTCCAACCCCGGAAAGGCTCCAGCCGCCCATGCCTCACCTCCCCGAGCACCTTCTTGCCGGCTATCGCAACTTCATGAGCGGCCGCTATCCCGCCGAAAGCGGCCGCTACCGCTCGCTGGCGCGCGAAGGCCAGGCCCCCGAGACCATGATTGTCGCCTGCTGCGATTCGCGGTCGGCCCCCGAGGCGATCTTCGATGCCGGGCCGGGCGAGCTTTTCGTGCTGCGCAATGTCGGCAATCTGGTGCCGCCCTATGCGCCGGACGGCGAGTACCATTCGACCTCAGCCGCGCTCGAATTCGCCGTGCAGAGCCTGAAGGTCAAGAACATCGTGGTGATGGGCCATGGCCGCTGCGGCGGCATCCGCGCCGCGCTCGACACCAATTCCGCTCCGCTGTCGCCCGGCGACTTCATCGGCAAATGGATGAGCCTGATCGCGCCCGCCGCCGAGACCGTCTCGTCCAGCACCTTCATGACGGCGACCGAGCGCCAGACGGCGCTGGAGCGCATCTCGATCCGCTACTCGATCGCCAATCTCAGGACCTTCCCTTGCGTCTCGATCCTCGAAGGCAAGGGCCGGCTCACCCTGCACGGCGCCTGGTTCGACATCTCGACCGGCGAGCTCTGGGTCATGAACAAGGACACCGGCGATTTCGAGCGGCCGGAAATGGAGTGATGTAATGCACCGCCATTTCCGTCATGCCGTCTTTGTTGCCGTCGCGCTGCTATTCTCGGTCCTTGCCGCTCGCGCCGACGATAGCGCCGTCATCGAGCGGTGGTATTCAGCATTGCTTGCGGCCGACCGCACCGAATTGTCGGCCCTGCTTGCCGACGACGCGCGCATGACGCTCGAGGACCTTGGCATCGTCCAGAACAAGCAGGAATTCATCGACTCGATCGACCAGTGGCAGGACGCGGTCGCGGGTGCCGCGATCCGTCACCGCATCGAGAAGAGCGAGAACGGCGAGACCACGGTGCTCGCCTGCTACGACTTCCCCGAAAACGACACGCTGATGCGCGAGACCTTCACCGTCGTCGGCGGCCGTATCACCGCAAGCACCCAGACCGCGATCGCGCAGGACTGCAGCGCCTACTGATCCTGCTGTTGCGCGCCGCTCGGCATCGCCCTACATCCGAGGCAACCCGCCTCTATCCAGCCCACCGGAATTGCTCATGTCATCGTCAAAACCCGTCGACCTCGCCGCCCATCCGTTGACCCTTTGGCAAGGCCCGCTCGGCCTGCCGGATTTCTCGCGCATCGGCGACAATGATTTTGGTCCGGTCTTCGACGCGGCGCTGCAGGCGCATCAGGCCGAGATCGACGCCATCGCCGGCAACAGCGAAGCGCCTACGGTCGAAAACACGCTTGCCGCGCTGGAGCTCGCCGGCGAGCCGCTCGACCATGTCTCGTCGATCTTCTGGTGCCGCGCCGGCGCCCACACCAACGACACCATCCAGGCGATGGAACGTGAGGTTTCGCCGAAGATGTCGCGACATTTCTCGGCGATCTCGATGAACGAGAAGCTGTTTGCCCGCATCGACGACCTCTACCAGCGCCGCGACAGCCTGAACCTCGATCCCGAAACGCTGCGCGTCTTGGAAAAAACCTGGAAAGGCTTTGTCCGGTCCGGCGCAAAACTGGACGCCGATGGCAAGAAGCGGCTAGCCGCCATCAACGAGGAACTGTCCTCGCTCGGTACCAAATTCGGCCAGAACGTGCTGGCCGATGAGCGCGACTGGGCGCTGTTCCTCGACGAGGCCGACCTCGTCGGCTTGCCGGATTTCTTGAAGAGCGCGATGGCCGAGGCCGCCGAGATACGCGGCCAGAAGGGCCGCTATGCCGTCACGCTGTCGCGCTCGATCTACGAGCCGTTCTCGACTTTCTCAGAGCGCCGCGACCTGCGCGAGATCGCCTTCCGCGCCTTCATCATGCGCGGTCAGAATGGCGGCGTCACCGACAACACCGACGTTGTGCGGGGCATGCTGAAGCTGCGCGCCGAGAAAGCGAAGCTGCTTGGGTATGAATCCTTCGCTGCGCTTAAGCTCGACGATACGATGGCGAAGACGCCGAAGGCCGTGCACGACCTGCTCGACCCGGTCTGGGAAAAGGCGCTGGAGAAGGCAGCAAGCGACCAGAAGGAACTGGAGCGGCTGGCGGCGGAAGCCGGCAGCAACGAGAAATTCGCGGCCTGGGACTGGCGCTTCTACCAGGAGAAGCTGCGCGCCGAGAAATTCGCCTTCGACGAGGCCGAGCTGAAGCCGTACCTGCAGCTCGAGCGCGTCATCGAAGCCTGTTTTGATGTCGCCACAAAATTGTTCGGCATCACTTTCGAGGAGAAGAAGGGCATCGCCGCCTGGCATCCCGACGCGCGCGTCTTCGTGGTCTGGAACGCCGACGGTAGCGAGCGCGGCCTGTTCCTCGCCGACTATTTCGCACGGCCGTCAAAGCGCTCGGGCGCCTGGATGAGCGCGCTGAAGTCCGGCTACAAGCTCGGCGACGGCGCGAAGCCCGTCATCTACAACATCATGAACTTCGCCAAGCCGCCGGCCGGCGAGGCTGCGCTTCTCTCGGTCGACGAAGCGAAGACGCTGTTCCACGAGTTCGGCCATGCGCTGCACGGCATGCTGACCGACGTCACCTGGCCTTCGGTCGCCGGCACCTCGGTCAGCCGCGATTTCGTCGAGTTGCCCTCGCAGCTCTACGAGCACTGGCTGACGGTGTCGGCGGTGCTGGAAAAGCATGCGCTGCACGTCAAGACCGGCAAACCGATGCCGAAGGACCTGCTCGACAAGATGCTCGCCGCCCGCACCTTCGGCGCCGGCTTCGCCACCGTCGAGTTCACGGCGTCGGCGCTGATCGACATGGCCTACCACGCTCGCCCTGACGCACCGGGCGAGCCGCTTCGATACGAGGCCGAAACGCTCGAAAAGCTCGATATGCCCGACACCATTGCGATGCGCCACCGCACCCCGCATTTCGGCCATGTCTTCGCCGGCGACGGCTACTCAGCCGGCTACTATTCCTACATGTGGTCGGAAGTGCTGGACGCCGACGCCTTCGCGGCATTCGAGGAGACGGGCGACCCCTTCAATCCGGAACTCGCCGAGCGGCTGAGGAAGAACATCTACGCCGCCGGCGGCTCGAAAGACCCGGAAGAGCTCTACACTGCGTTTCGCGGCAAGATGCCCTCGCCCGAGGCGATGATGGTGAAGCGCGGGCTGGTGTAGCGCCGGGTAATCTCCCCCTCAAGGGGGGAGATATCAGTTCCACGGATCCTTCACCCGTGGCCAGATCGGCCGGTTCAGCTTTTTGTAGTCCGTTTTCGCCGGGTTGCTCGGATACGAGCTCGGCGCCGCGACGTAGATGATCTCGGCGGCGATCGGCGCGAAGCCGGCGTAGAAATGGTTGGTCGATTTGATCAGCAGGATGTCCTTGCCCAGCGGATCGACGCCGATGTTGGAAAAAATATCCGGCTCGAAGGTCTGCGTGCGGTTGGTGTTGAGGATGACGTCGACCTCGGTGCCTTCGATACGCACCACCGCCGCCGGCCCTAGCGTCACCCGGCTCGGCCCGAAACTCTGCCAGCCTTCGCTGACCGTCTTCAGCACCGTGACGCGCGCGTCGATCGGCTCACCGGCCTGCGGTCCGGCCTTGCCGCCGAAGCGCAGGTCGATCGCCGCGCCCGCGCCGGCCGCATGGCAGAAGGTCACCGCGACCGGATCCCAGATCGTCGCGACGCCAACCTTGTCCACGCCGCGCTTAAGCAGCTCGCGCAGCACGATGGTGCCGTCGCCCGGCACACCGCCGCCGGGATTGTCCCAGATATCGGCGATCACCACCGGCTTGTCCTGGCGCTCGACGCGCACGGCCAATGCCCGCTCTATGCCGGCGGAGGCGGAGAGCATCGTCATCGCGGTCTTTTCGCGCAAGGCATAGAGCTCGCGCCCCAGCTTCTCCGCCAGCGCGTCGCCCTTTTCCTTGTCGTTGTCGGTGATGACCAGGATGCGCGCGCCCATCTCCGGCACGTCGGCGGCCATGAAGCCGTGGATGACCGAGACCGACAGCACTCCATCCTTGCCATGCAGCGCTTTGATCTTGTCGACAAACGAACGCATCGGCTCGCGGCTTGTCGGCAGCACCTGGATCATGCGGCAGTCGAAGGTCGAGATGACCGGCTTGATCTCGCCGCGCGCCGCGGCAAGGCCGAGGTCGACGACATGCGCGCCGCGCTCGTAGAAATCGGTGTGCGGGAATTCGAGGAAATAGGCCATGATGTCGGAGGCCGCCACGCGCTTCGGCGTCAGATGGCTGTGCGGATCGAATTCCGAAGCGATCACCACTTTCGGCCCGACGATGTTCCGCACGCGCTCGAGCAGATCGCCTTCGCAATCGTCATAGCCTTGCGCCACCATGGCGCCATGCAGGCCGAGGATCACCGCATCGACCGGCAGGGCGGCCTTGAGCTGATCGAGGATCTCGTCGCGCAGCGCCTCATAGGTTTGCCGCTGCACGATCCCGCCGGGCTCCGCCCAGGTGGCGGTGCCTTCTATGACGGTCAGACCTTCCTTGGCCGCGCGCCGGCGCAGCGCCACGATCGGCGAGGAGCACAGCGTCGGCGTCTCCGGATGCTTGCCCGGCCCGGCATAGAAGGCCATCTCGAACGAGGCCCGGTCGGTCGGCACCGGCGAGAAGGTGTTGGTTTCCGTCGCCAGCGAGGCGGTGAAGACGCGCATGAACGCTCCGTGCGGTAGATGCTACTTGACGGCCCCGAGCGCCAGCCCGCGGACGAGGTAGCGCTGCAGCCAGATGAAGAGGATCGCCACCGGCAAGGTCGCCAGCAGCGTGGCCGCCATGACATGGTGCCACTCGATCGTATAGCGGCCGGCGACCAGCGAGAAAACCTGGATCGGCAGCGTGTAGCTTTCCTGGCTGCGCAGCATGGTGAGCGCCACCACGAACTCGTTCCAGGCGTTGATGAAGGTGAAGATCGCCGTCACCGCGATGGCCGGCAGGCAGAGCGGGAGGAACACTTTTCGCAAGGTCAGCCAGCGGCCGGCGCCTTCCATCCAGGCCGCCTCCTCGAGATCGCGCGGGATCGTGTCGAAATAGCTCTGCAGCATCCAGACGGTGAAGGCGACGTTGAAGGCCATGTAGATGAAGCCGAGCGCCGTGGTTGATTCGACCAGCCCCCAGGCTGCCATCAGCCGGAACAGGCCGAGCACCAGCACGATCGGCGAGATCATCTGCGAGATCAGAAGGAACTGGCGGAAGGCGCCATAACCGGCAAAGCGGAAGCGCGACATGGCATAGGCCGCCGGCACCGAGATCAGGATGGCGCCGACGGTGGCGAGCGCCGAGACATAGAGCGAGTTGAAAAGCGCCTGGCCGAAGCCGGTCGCCACCCACATGTCGGCAAAATTCGACCAGCGGAATTCGCTCGGCCACCAGGTTGGCGTGAGCACCTCGGTCCGCGGTTTGACGGCGGTGAGGAACATCACCGCGAAGGGGAAGATCGTCACCACGATCAGCGGCAGAAGCAGCAACCAGGCGATGATCGAGCGTCTCAGCTTGCCGTTCCTCATGCGCGTTGCTCCCGCATGGCGAGGCGCACATAGATCATGGTGAAGATGAGCAGGATGACGAACATCACCAGCGACACCGCGGACGCCTCGCCCAATTTGCCGATGCGGAAGGCGAGCTTGTAGAGATGCGTCACCAATATGTCGGTGGAGTTCGCCGGCCCGCCCTGCGTCATCACCCAGATGATCGGGAAGGAGTTGAAGACGTAGATCGTGTTGAGCACGATCGCGATGTTGATGAAGGGCTTCAGCAACGGAAAGGTGATCTCGCGGAATTGCTGGAATGCCGTTGCGCCCTCGAGTGCGGCGGCCTCATAAAGGTCGTCGGGGATCGAGGACAGGCCGCCGAGGAAGATCGTGGTGGTGAATGAACGGCACCGTCACCAGTATGCCGATCAGCACCTGCATCGGGAAGGCGGTCTCGGCGCTCGCCAGCCACTGTATGTTCTGGCTGATGATGCCGAGCTTCATCAGCGCCGAATTCAGCATGCCGCTTTCGCCGTTGAGCGCCCAGCGCCAGACCACCGCCGTCATGGTGAGCGACACGGCCCAGGGCAGCATGATGATGACGCGCGCAATTCCGCGGCCGTAGAAGTCGGTATTGAGGATGATTGCCACAGGGATCGACAACAGCAGCGCGCCGCCGACCACGAGCACGGTCCATAGGCCGGTGCGCCATAGCGCGGCGACAAAATCGGGATCGGCGGCGAGCGCGGCGAAATTGGCCAGGCCGCTGAAGTCGCGCAGCTGGCCAAAGCGATTCACGTTATGCGTCGATATCTGAACGAGGTCCCAGACCGGCCAGAAGATCACCACCGCTGCCAAGAGCAGACTGGGGAGCGTCAGCAGATAGGGCAGGATACGGCTTTGCATCGGCTGGCTGGCACCGCGTTGCGGATAGATATCGGTGGCAGTGGCATTGGAGCTCAAGGCACGTCCCCGCATTTGAATTCCTCGCCGGCGTTCGCGCCGCCCCTCACCTGCCTGCCGGCATGCTCTCCCCGTATAGTGACGGGGAGAGGAGCGCTCTCATCAATGTTTTCGCCAATCTCCAACGTGGCAAGTAACGGCGGCGGGGTTGCGGCCGACACCTTTCTCCCCGTCACTATACGGGGAGAAATGCCCGGCAGGGCAATGAGGGGCGGCACCGACATCGATGATCTGTCCCTGAACCGATTGCCCTATGTTCTTCCGCAAATTCGACGGAAAACCGCGCGGGATTTTTCTGAATTTGCTCCGTGACCGGAATAGGTGTGGCGCGCCCCGACGGGGTGGGGCGCGCCACGGGCGCAGGGAGTGACGCCCTATTTCTTCAGCACGCCGTTGGCCTTGTCCGCCGCCTCCTTCAGCGCGGCTTCGGGCTCGGCGCTGCCGAGATAGATCTTCTGCATGGCGTCCGAGGTGATCTGGGCGATCTCTTCCCAGCCCGGGATGACCGGCGCGAAGCGGGCGTCGGGCAACAGCGCGGTGAAGGCGGCGAGGTCGGCGTTGTTGACGTAATAGTCCATCTTCGCCTCTTCCTTGTTCACCGGCAGGAAGCCTTCGCCCTGCGTGAACTTGGCGCGCTGCTCCTTGGTGAACAGGAAGTCGAGCAGCTTCCAGGCCTCGTCCTTGTTCTTGGAGTTCTTGAACATGATGATGGAGTCGGTGACGCCATAGGTGCCGCGCGCGCCGGTCGGACCGGCAGGAATGGCGGCGACGCCGTATTTCAGCTTCGGCGCTTCTTCCTTGATCTGGTTGGACAGGAACGGCGCGGTGATCATCATGCCGACCTTGCCCTGCTTGAACAGATTCTGCACGTCCTCGCGATTGTTGGAGGTCACACCTGGCTCCGTCAGGCCCTCGTCGATCATCGACTTGTAGAGCTTGGCGGCCTCGAGCGCGCCCGGCGTGCTCAAACCGGACGTGCCGTCCTTGTTGAGGATCTCGGTGCCCTGCGACCACATCGCATAGTAGTAATAGACGTCGGTCTCGATCTCCTTGCCCTGCAGGCCGAAACCGAAGGCGCCGACCGCCTTGATCTTGCGCGCATCTTCCTGCAACTCGGTCCAGGTTGCCGGCGGCTTGGCGATGCCTGCCTTCTCGAACAGCTCCTTGTTGTAGTACATGGCGCGCGCCGAGGCGGCGATCGGCAGGCCGTAGGTGTGGCCATTCATGATCGAGGGCTGCAGGAAGGTGTCGATGAAGCGGTCCTTGAATTCGGGCTTGATATAGCTGTCGAGCGGCTCGGCGACGTCCTGCTGCACGAAGTCGATCAGCCAGCGCGTGCCGATGATCGAAAGGTCCGCATTGGTGCCCGCGGTGATGTCGGTGGTGAGTTTTTGCAGCAGCACATCCCACGGCACGACCTCGTACTTGATCGTGATGCCGGGATTGGCCGCCTCGAACTCCTTCTTCACCTCTTCGAAATAGGGGCCTGTCTTGGCGCTGTATTCGGCGACGGTGACGCGCACCTCGCCGGCGTCGGCCGGCGCTGACAGCGCCAGCATGCTCATTCCGGCCAACAGGCCGACCGTCCATTTCGCAAGGCTCATCTGATTTCCTCCCATGATGCGCATTCGCGCCTGGCCCGGTAGGGCACAGGATTTATGTTACTTTCCTACATTATCGATGGTTTTCAGCGATGCAAGCAGTTTATCATGTTGCTTAATTACATTTCGTTGAGTAGCGTTCTGTCACTATCTGACGTGGTCGAGGAGCGCGTATCGTGGTGTCAAAGGCCGATTTCGAGGGTAAGACCGTTGTCGTCACCGGCGCCGGCGGCGGCCTCGGCTCGGCGATCGTGGCGCTGATGGCCGAGCGTGGCGCGCGCATCGTCGGCTGCGACCAGTCGGCCGAGGCGTTGGCCAGCCCGCATATCGCCTCGCGCCACGTCTTCAACCTGCTCGACCGCGCCTCGATCGAAGCGGCGATCCCAGCTTTGCTCGACAAGGACGGCGTCCCCGACATCCTGATCAACAATGCCGGCTGGACGCGCGCCGAGACGCTGAAAGCGCTGACGGCGGACAGGATCGAACAGGAACTCGACCTTAATCTTACCGGCGTGATGAATTTCGCCGATCCGCTCGTCAAGGCGATGGCCGGGCGCGGTTCGGGCAGCGTCGTCTTCATCTCCTCGGTCAACGCCATCGCGCATTTCGGCAATCCGGCCTATGCCGCCGCCAAAGCCGGCATCAATGCCTATGCCAAATCGATTGCCGTCGAGCTTGGCCGCAGCGGCGTGCGCGCCAACGTCGTCTGCCCGGGGTCGATCCGCACCGCCGCCTGGGACCATCGCCTGGCCAAGGATCCCGAGATCCTCGGCCGGCTGAAGCGGCTCTATCCGCTCGGCCGCATCGTCAACGCATCGGAAGTGGCTGAGGCCGTGGCTTTCCTTGCCTCCGACCGGGCTTCCGGCATAACTGGCGCGGTGGTGCCGGTGGACGCCGGACTGACGGCCGGCTACCTGCCTTTCATCGACGACATATTGGGAGCGTGACCATGACCGATGTCCTGTTTCGCAACCTGTCGAAATCCTTCGGCCAGCACAAAATTCTCGAGGACATCAACCTCGAGATCAAAAGCGGCGAGTTCGTCGTGCTGGTCGGTCCGTCCGGCTGCGGCAAGTCGACCCTGCTGCGCATGCTGGCCGGGCTGGAGACGATCACCTCCGGCGACCTCGTGATCGGCGGCTTGCGAGCCAACGACCTGCCGCCGCAGAAGCGCAACATCGCCATGGTGTTCCAATCCTACGCGCTGTTCCCGCACCTGAAGGCCGCGGACAATATCGGCTTCGGCCCGAAGATACGCGGCGAGACGCGCGCCGCGATCGAGGACAAGGTGAAGAAGGCTTCCGGCGTCCTCAACCTCTTCTCCTATCTCGACCGCTACCCCAGGCAATTGTCGGGCGGCCAGCGCCAACGCGTCGCCATGGGCCGCGCCATCGTGCGCGAGCCTTCGGTATTCCTCTTCGACGAACCGCTCTCCAACCTCGACGCGCAATTGCGCGTGCAGATGCGCACCGAGATCAAGGCGCTGCACCAGCGGCTAAAATCGACCATCGTCTACGTCACCCACGACCAGATCGAGGCCATGACCATGGCCGACCGCATCGTGGTGATGGACCGCGGCCGCATCCAGCAGGTCGGGCAGCCGCTGGAGCTCTACGACAGGCCGGCCAACAAGTTCGTCGCCGCCTTCATCGGCTCGCCCTCGATGAGCTTTGTTTCCGGCGCGCTGAAGACTGCCGACAGCAAATCCTGGTTCGAGACCAAAGGCGGCGGCCGGCTGGCGCTTGCCAAGGCTGCTTCCGGCAGCGACACCGTGGAGGCCGGCATCCGCCCCGAGCATTTCGTCATCGGCGCCGCCGAGGACGCGATCGCGATCGATGTCGACGTCGTCGAGCCGACCGGCTCGGAAACGCATGTCTATGGCTCGGTCGGCGACGACACCGTGCGCGCCGTGTTCCGCGACCGGCTGCAGGTCAAGCCGGGGGACAGGCTGCCGGTGAGCGTCGACCCGCGCAATATCCACCTCTTCGACAAGGCGACGGGCCTGCCGCTGTGAAGACGAGACGATTTTGAAGACAACAAGATGAAGACGCCGGCCGACATCATCACCCGCCTGCAATTGATGTCGCAGGACGGCACCAAGTCGGACCGTCGGCTGGCGGGCTTGGTACTTTCCGACCTCGACTTCGCCTCCAAGGCCGCGATCTCGGAGATCGCCGCGCGCGTCGGCGTCAGCGAGCCGACGGTCACCCGCTTCTGCCGCAATCTCGGCTGCGAGGGCCTGCGCGATTTCAAATTCTACCTGGCGCAGGCGATCGCCATCGGCGGCCAGTATCTGTCGCCGGAACCGCTCAGCCGCGACGCGCGCGAGCAGCGCATTGTGTCGGCCATCACCGAAGCGGCGATCGCCGCCATCCAGCGCGCCAGCGAGAACCTCGACATGACGACGCTGATGGCTGTGGCTGCCCGCATCGCCGGTTCCGGCAACGTGCTTTGCATCGGCTCCGGCGGCATTTCCTCGATGATGGCGACCGAGATGCAGAACCGGCTGTTCCGGCTGGGCCTCTCGGCGCTCGCCCAAGTCGACGGCCAGCTGCAGCGCATGTATGCTGCGGTCGCAACACCGGAGACGACGGTGGTCGCCTTCTCGGTGTCGGGCTATGCGCGTTCGGTCATCGAGGCCGTCGAGGTCGCCCAGCAATATGGCGCGGCGACCGTCGCCATCACCGCCCCGGATTCCGCACTGGCCAAGGTCGCCGACACGGTCATCCTGTTGCAGTCTTTCGAGGACGGCAACATCTACAAGCCGACGTCGTCGCGCTACGCGCTGCTCGCCATCCTCGACATGATCGCCACCACGGTGGCGGAATCGCGCGGCCCGAAAGTGCTGGAGAACCTGCGCCGCATCAAGCAGAGTGTGAACACGCTGAAGGTCGACGATCCAAAGCTGCCGCTGGGCGATTGAAGAACCAGTGCCGAAGCTGCCAATCTCCCCCTTGTGGGGAAGATGTCCGGTAGGACAGAGGGGGGCGCTGTCCCGCCTGCGTCTCAAATTTCGGATGACCCGGAAAGCGCCTCAACGCTTTTCACCAGCTTAGCCGCATCGCCCAGTATCCGCACCGTCTTCAGCCGCGCAGTCCCCCCGGCAACCACCGAAACGGCCGACCCCGGCACACCGAGCGCCTTGGCCACCAGCCGCTCCAGCGCCCCGTTGGCCGCGCCCTTCTCCGGCACCGCACGCACGCGGGCCTTGAGGTGGCTGCGTCCGTCGGCGGTCGCTTCAACGCCGTCGATCCGGTCCAGCGCCGCCTTCGGCGTCAGCCGCACGTAAAGTTCGATGCCGTCATCGCGCGCACGGAACGGCGTGCTCATCAGGCCCAGTTCAAGCGACCCACGACCAGACAGTGGTGATCAAAAACTGCCGGATGAAGAAAATGATCAGGAGAAGAATGATCGGCGAGACGTCGATGCCGCCGAGATCGGGCATGAAACGGCGAATTGGCCTGAGCGCCGGCTCGGTCAGCCGGTAGAGCATGTTGGCAATGGTGTCGACGAACTGATTGCGCGAGTTGACGACATTGAAGGCATAAAGCCAGGAAAAGATCGCCGAGGCGATGATGATCCACCAGTAGATATCAAGCGCCATGACGATGGTTTGAATAAGGGCGATCATGCCGGTCTCCGAATTGTCGCCGACATGTAGCCATTGCACGCGGAACCGGCAAGGCCCGCCGGCCACGGGCCATCGATGCCAGGCAGCCGTTTCGCCTTGACATCAAACCGCCGCGACCGATACAAGCCCATCCGCTGGAACGGGGCTGTAGCTCAGCTGGGAGAGCGCATCGTTCGCAATGATGAGGTCAGGGGTTCGATCCCCCTCAGCTCCACCAGCCAGCTTCTGCAAGCCGCCGCCGTGACCCTTGCCCGCCGCCCCGAACCCAGAGCATCCCAACAGCCGCTGCATCTAGGTCGGCCCTGAAACTAGCTTTTGTTTTCTACCGCACGAGGTTCGGTCGCTGGCAGCGCCATCCCTCCAGCCCCGACTTTCGGTCGAAACTCTTCGGCGGCAAGAGGTCCTGAATAGTGATCTCGCCGGACCGAATGGCGGAGGTTGCCGCGGCCCTGAAGGTCCGAACAGAACCGTCATGAATTTTCGCTGAACGGACCCTTCAGCCTCCGTTCCGGGCCACTCTCCTACAAGGGGCCGTTCAACCCGCGGTCCCTGCCGCATCGAAGGAGAAGTCCATGACCCACACGTCAATCATCGCCGCAGCCTTTGCCGCCGCGGTCGGCTTCACCGCTGTCGCGCCCGCCATGGCCAACGACGTCAACATCGATCAATATGGCTGGCGCAATTCCGCCGGCGGCGCCCAGCACGGCTACCGTAACCGCATACACGTCTACCAGGATGGCCGCTTCAACTCCGCGATCGGCCAGCAATATGGTCATCGCAACCGGTCGGTGATCGGGCAGCAGGGCGTCGACAACTACGGCGCGACCTATCAGTACGGCAGCCGGAATGCCGCGGGCATTGCCCAGTTCGGCTCGAACCATACTGCGATCCTGACACAGGACGGCAACGGCAACATCGCCGCCGGCGTCCAGGTCGGACACGGATGCAATGCCGACGTCAGCCAGGGCGGCAGCGGCAACGTCGCCGCCTTCGTCCAGGACTGCCCCTGAACCGGAGCAAGCAAGAAGATAAAGCGGCCGGCAACGGTGTTGCCGGCCACCATTCCCAATTGTGAGGAGATGACCCATGACCAGACGGGACAAGCAAACAGCAGTGCTGTCGGCCGCGCTGCTGGCTGTGATCGCCGGCGGCGCAGCCGGCGCGACGGTCGGCAAGGATGGCTCGATCTCCGGGCCGCTGCGATGCGAGATTCGAGATACGATTGAAGGAGACGCCATCCTGCTGGAGCCCCTAGTTTACGCTGACAAGAGCATCAGCGGCACTTACGTGGTCAGCGTCTCCGGAGGCGGCGCGTCCGGTTCCGCCAACATTCGGCAGGCCGGCGCCTTCGAAGCCCATCCGGGCAATCCCTCGTCACTCGGCCGGATGAGTGTCGGGGCGAGTGGCGCCGCCTACGACGTCAAGCTGAAAGTGACCGCGGGCGGCACGAGCGTCAGCTGCGTCAAGCAGGTGCCCGGCGCGACCTGAGCGCCGGCTCTCTCGGTCCGCCGATCGAAAGGAGGGCTCCGGGCAACCGGAGCCCTTCGCCGTTTCCGCCAGGGCATGAGCAGTTCCTGGAAAGTGAGCGGCGGTTCTTCATCCGAAATTGCGTGAGAACGGAGACTTGGAGCGTCGGCGGTTTTGTCGAAGGCCGGAACCGCTCCGGCTCTTGAACGGCTCCTGAACGCATCCTTGCGCCAGGGTTCAGCTTTGCCGTGCGACTGTTCCTCATCAACGGTCGAACCCGCAAGGAGACGTCAAATGAACCGCCGGATCACAAAGCTCGTCAACGCCGCCGCGCTCGCCGCGGCCATCGGCCTGCCCCTGGTTGCCGCTCCGGCAGAGGCGGGCGGTTCGATCGGGTTCTACTACTCGCCCCGGACGGCCCGCGATGCGCGGGCGCTGGATCTCGGCCTGCGCGCCTATTCGGTCTACAACGGACTGCGCAGCGGCGCCCATATCAGCCAGCTCGGGCGGAACAACCGTGCCGGCATAGGTCAGGACGGGGCCGGCAATCTTGGCATCATTCGACAGGAAGGCAGCAGACACTCCGCCACCCTGCGGCAGGACGGCAACGACAATTCCTACGGCATTTTCCAGTTCGGCAGAAACACCGACGCCAGCGTCGCGCAGACCGGTGACGGCCAGAGCGGAGCGGCTCTGCTGTTCGGCTGGTAGGCGAGAACGCGCCGAGTTGCGGATGCGTGGACGACTGTCCGGCCACGCGGCCGCCGCCGATGGTCGTTACAGCCCGCGAACCCCCGCGGCGCGCCACTCAGCAATTTGGAGACGGCCTCAATCGTCCCAATCATCATCCCAATTGTCTTCATCCTGCGGCGGATAATTGGGAATGACCCGGATAATCGTCCGAGGACGCTGGTAGCGCCAGTCATACTCGTCCGGCCGCTGCGGCTCATAGGT
This sequence comes from Mesorhizobium silamurunense, assembly GCF_014843825.1. Classification (GTDB taxonomy): domain Bacteria; phylum Pseudomonadota; class Alphaproteobacteria; order Rhizobiales; family Rhizobiaceae; genus Mesorhizobium; species Mesorhizobium silamurunense. Next base: position 2,938 of record NZ_JHQR01000188.1, on the reverse strand, counting down.
GCGGTAGATTTGCCGGTAGTGGTGCTTGGGCTTCCAGTGATAGCGCTTCTTGTGCGGGCGCACGCAGTAGCCGTCCTCGGTCAGGTAGGCGCATGTCACATGCGCCTCTTGAACCAGGCTGTCCCTGTCCGGCACCGCGATCATCGGCGCAGCCTGCACCGCAGCCATCGGTGCCAGCATGGCGCCAGCAAGGGCAAGAACAGACAATTTCATCGACCTCTCCTTTGTCTCCGGGTTAGGGCCGGAAAAGCCTCCGGATTGGGGACGATTTGGGGCGGCGGGCGATCACTTTTGTTTCTCGCAGCACATATGAGCGTTAGATCATGTTGCCACTGGCACCCTGTGTCCTGGGCGCCGGACCGATCGAAGTCACTCGCACGCGGATATTTCCAGGTCACGAATTGGAAACGAGAAGCCGTCTTCCGTGTCATTCCCACGAAACAGGCGGGATGCATTTGTCGACGTCCCGCCGCCGACATGTCCGCCATCTCAATGGAGGAAGTGCCAATGTCAGTGGTCGCAATCCTGCTCCATCTCAGCCGCGCCATCATCCATGCGCACAACAATGCCAAGGTGAGAAACCTGATGGATGCCCCGCCGCCCGAAATCCGCAGAGACATGGGCCGGCAGGTTTCGCCCGGCGCCTCCGAAAAGGAGCCCGGCGCCATTCATCCCGGTGGACGCTGACAAGAGCTGAATCTTGAGTCGCCCGACCACCATGGACGCGCAGCGTGACCGACCTGATCCCGCTCACCTGGAGACGGCCGTCGCTTTGCGACTACGCTGGCGCGCATAAGTCACGCACGCATCCACCGTGCTGACGCAGAGCGCATCGATGCTGTTCGGCAAATTGTTGTCGCCGGCATAGGTGACTTCCGCGACATGGCCGCCGACCATGCGGACCTGCGTGTTGCAATAGCCGCCGGGCGCGACGTTGACGGACCCTCCAACCGCGGGTATCGCGCCCACGGCCATCGTCGGCACCGCGATGCTGAGATTGCCGCGCTGCACGGTGCGCTGATAGGTGCAGATCTGGCCGGAAGGTCCCGCATCGGCCGTCGCGGTCGGAAAGCCGGCGCACATGCGAACATCGGCCTCGCTGAGACCGACCATCTCCTTGCGGGCGGCGGCCGTGGTGGCATCCTCTTTCGCGACCCGCGACGTATCGTCGGGAATGACGCAGGACGACAGGATGGAGATGCCTGCCGCAACAAAGGCAAGTTTTCGAATGCGCGAAGATGTCATGCCGTCGGTCGGAGTTGCGTGCCGCCCCAGCGCCTCTTGCCTACCTAGGCAAGAGGACAAGGGCGTCAAGCCGAGGAAGTCCGTGAATTCCGGTCGAAGGCGAGAACGCCTTCCGCTGCATGCGCTCACGCCACCCGGAAATAGCTCGTCATGCCGGTCTTCTGGTGCTCGATGATATGGCAGTGCAGCAGCCAGTCGCCCGGGTTGTCGGCGACGAAGCCGAGCTGAACTTTCTCGTCCGGCTGGATGAGATAGGTGTCGGAGATAGGCGGCTGTACCTGGCGCGTCGAGGAAGAAAGCACCTTGAAACTCATGCCGTGCAGGTGGATCGGGTGCGAATGCGGCGTGAGGTTTTCCATGTCGATGACATAGCTCTGGCCGAGTTTCAGTTCGGCAAGGGGCGCGGTCGGATCCGGCGTGTCACCCGGCCACGGGACCTTGTTGATCGCCCAAAAACTGTAGCCGAGCGAACCGCAGATGCCGTCGCCGGGCACGTTTTCGGCAGTGGCGCTCAGCGCCAGCGCGATGTGCTTGGCGCTGCCGGGGTCCGCTTCTGCCACCGGGTTGGCTTCGAGCGGCCGGAGATCGCGAAGATCGCGCTTGAGCGATTTGCCGACGGCGCGCAGCGTCGCCAGGACTTTCGGCTTGGTGCCACGGACGTCGCGCAGGCTGACGATGGCACCTTCTTCGTCGGGCATGCGGATGGCAAGCTCCAGCCGCTGACCGGGTCCGAGCTGCAAGGCGTCGGGCGCGAAGCGCTGCGGCACCGGGTTGCCGTCGAGCGCGATAACCGCCGCCGCCGCGCCGTCGACGCGGAAGGCGTAGATGCGAGTGACGTCGGTGATGGCGGCCCGCAGCCGCACCAGGCCGCCGGCTGGCGCGTCATATTGCGGCTGGTCGAGCCAGTTGGCGGTGCGCACCGTTCCATAAGTGCCGGTTTTCGCCGCATCGCGCGGCCGGAACTGCTCGATGAACTGGCCGTCGTCGCCGAGGCGCCAGTCGCGCAGATTGATCACCACTTCGGAATCGAAAGCCGGATCGTTCGGATTCTCCACCACGATGACGCCGGTCAGCCCGTGACCCATCTGCTCAAGCGTGTTGCAATGCGGGTGGTACCAGAACGTGCCGGCATCGGGCGGCGTGAAGGCGTAGTCGAAATGGTCGCCCTGATAGACATAGGGCTGCACCAGGAACGGCACGCCGTCCATCTTGTTCGGAACGCGGATGCCGTGCCAGTGGATCGTGGTCGGATCGTCGATGCCGTTGACCAGCCGCGCGGCGAACGGCTCGCCTTTGCGCATCCTGACGACCGGCGGCGGGCCGGCCTCGCCATAGGTGAGCACGTTCCTGGTCGGGCCGGCCTCCGCCAGCTTTGCCTCGATGCCGGCGGTTTTCAGGACAAGCGGCTCAGGCTTCGCCGCCGCCCAGCCGGCGAACTTGCCAGCGGCAGAGAGACCGATACCGGCCGCGCCGGCGGCCGCGGTTGCTGTCAGAAATTTACGCCGCGTGAATACCGTCATCTGGCTTTCCATTGGGCAGGGTTCTCGGAACCAATTCCAGGACCAAGCTGAACCGTTCAGCCGCCTATCACCATCCGCCTCCGAGGCCTAGTCCCGCAGGCTGAACGCGAACGGCGCCGTGCGGGTGACGCGGGCGCCGAGCTCAGCCGGCGGCACCGGCACCGACGCGCCCT
>NZ_JHQR01000191.1 GCF_014843825.1 Mesorhizobium silamurunense | reverse complement strand
AGCGCACGAACGGCTTCGGTCGGCAGGGACGGTCCGGCGCCCATGCTGTGGCTGAGCGGCACGCTGTGCTGGAAGGCGACCAGATCGGCCTCCGCAAGCGGCGTGTCGACACAGGCGCCAAGGCCGGTGGTCACGCCGTAGAGCGGCTTGCCGAGCTGCGTGAGGCGCTCGATGAGCGCGCGGCTGGCGCGGATGCGGCGCATGGCCTCCTCGCCAAGCACAAGACGGGCGTTGCGCCGCGCGATCTCGGCGACATCCACCGCGTTGAGCGGCCTGGCGTCGAGGACTATCACTCTGGCTGTCATGTCCTTGCATCTATCTCATGATCGGCGTCGCGCAAATGTGCCACGCCATCCCTCTGCACTGCGCAGCGTCCGCTGGCCGGGGCAGATGATGCAGCCGCGAACGTCCGATCATTGCAGCGCTCATGCGTCTGGAGTAGTTTAGCTTTTGATTGGATGAGACGCATGCTCGCTGTCGTTATGCATGCGGTCTGCTCCGGTCTCGGCAGATTGTGAACTCTTTAACAGACCTCGGCGCCGCTAGCTGCATTCCTGTGGCCGACAGGTCATAGCAGTTAAGGATTTGCCATGCTGCGATGCTGCGCGTTCCTTGCAGCCTTGGTCCTCATGGGCTTCACGGCGTTCGAAGCTCACGCCGATCGCAGGGTTGCGTTTGTGATCGGCAATTCCGAATACCGCGACATCCCGGCCCTCAAGAACCCGGACAAGGATGCCGAGGATGTGTCGAACACATTCCGCCTGGCCGGCTTCGACGTGTTCGTCGCCAAGGATCTCACCAAGCTTCAGTTCGAGGAGCAGTTCCGCAACTATCTCGCCGCGGCCGACGGCGCCGATCTTGCCGTTGTCTACTATTCCGGCCACGGCTTCCAGATCGGCGGCGAGAACTTCCTGATCCCGGTCGACGCTTCGCTGAAGGCCGCGGCCGACATCGAGGTCCAGGCTATCAAGCTCGACGACGTGCTGCAGCAATTGCGCTCGAAGTCGAAGATCCAGGTGATCATCCTCGATGCCTGCCGCAACAATCCGTTTCCGCGCAAGGACTATTGGCTGAGGGACCAATTGATCGCCGCGGGCGGCACCGGCCTTGCGCAGGTGAAGGGCTCGCTGAACACGCTCATCGCCTTTGCCACCGAGCCTGGCGCGGTCGCTTTCGACGGCTCCGGTGACCTCAGCCCCTTCTCATCCGCCTTTTCCCGCCGAGCGTTGGCGCCGAACCAGGAGATCCGCACGGTGATGGCCGCCGTTCGCCGCGACGTGGTTCAAGCCACCGACGGCAAGCAGGTTCCCTGGGAAAACTCCTCGCTGATCGACGAGGTGGTGCTGATGCGCCGCGCCAGCCGCCCGGCGCTGCCGCCGGTGCTGGAGAAAGTCGTGCCGTCGGGCGTCGGCCCCGTCGCGCTCGACCTGCCGGAGCCGGTCGATGTCGACGGCGGCGCGATCACCGTCAGCATCGAAAGGCCGCCGGCGCTTGGACGTCTGATGCTCGACGGCAAGCCTGTCGCGACCGGCGAGCCGATCGCCGGCAAGGACCTGCCGCGCCTTGCGATGGACGTGCCGAAGAGTTCCGGCGCGCAGGAAGAGGTCGATATGCTGGCCTATGCCACGCGCGACAACTGGGGCGGCGAATCCAAGGGCATCCTGGTGTTCCGCGTCAAGAACGGGGACGCCGCCGAAGGTAAGCAGCTCGTGGCCTCGCTCGAGGCCGAGCAGAAGCAGCAGGTGCTGGAGCGCGGCATCCACATCACCGGCGCGGCCGAGGCGATCGAGAACCGCGACATCAGCGTCCCGGTCGGTGTCGGCCCGGTGCCGCTGAAGCTCGATTTCCCGACCAAGGATCCCGCCGTCAGCCTGAAGCTCGCGAGTTATCCGGCTACGGGAACGTTGTCCTTGCCGGATCGGACGCTGTCTCCCGATTCCAGCCTGATGGCCGATGAAGTCGACCACTTGCGCTACGAACCCCAGATAGGCGCCGTCAAGCCACTGATAGTCGGCTTCGAAATCAGGGCCGACAACGCGTCGTCCAAGCCGGCGACGATGAAGCTGTCGCCAAGCGTTGAGCCATGCGACAGGGAGGCCGGCGAGCCTCTCGACCTGCAGGGCGTCGTCCCGGGCCTGCTGCCGAACGAAATCAGCAGCAACGCCGTGGATGTCTGCCGGGCGGCGGTGAAAGCCTATCCGGACGTCGCTCGCTTCCGCTACGAGCTCGGACGGGCGCTGCTTGCGGTCGGCAAGGTCGACGAGGCCAAGAAGGCGATCCAGCAGGCCGCCGACAAGGGGCACGTCCGCGCCGTGTTCGAGCTCGGCTACCTAAACGCGACGGGAACGGGGATGCCCGCCAACCGCAAGCAGGCCAACACCTTCTACGCGGCGGCGTCCGACAAGGGCGATCCCTATGGGATGACCTCGTGGGGTCGCGCCTTGTTCAACGGCTATGGCGTCGAGCGTAACACCACCAAGGGGCTGGACCTGCTGCTCAAGGCGGCGGCGATGGGGCACACCTATGCCATGAACGATCTCGCCGCAATCTTCACGGAAGGTCGTAACGGCGTGCCCGCCGATCCGGCTCGCGCCGTGGCCTTCCTCAAGGCTGGCGTCGAGCGGCAGGACATGTATTCGATGAACCTGCTCGGCCGCAACTATCTCGCCGGCACCGGGGTCGAGAAGGACCCCAAGACGGCACTCTCGCTCTTCCAAAAGTCCATGGATCTCGGCCAGCCCTACGCTCCCGGCAGCCTTGCGCGCATGTACAGGGACGGTGTCGGCGTGCCGCAGGATCTTGCCGAAGCGCAAAGGCTGTTCGAGCTGGCGACCGATCGCGGCGATCAGTCGGCTGCGTATGATCGCGCGGCTCTGGAGATGCTGCGGGGCGACAAGGCCGACCAGGCGGTGGCGGTGCGCTACCTTGCTTTCGCGGCCGCGCTCGACCTTCACAACGAAATTCCCGACGCAAAAGCCACGCTGGCGAAGTTCGGAGCCAAGGCGAAAACGGTGGCCTTGAAGCAGCTGCGTGGGGAACTCAAATCGAAGATTTCGGCGGACGGCTCGTTGGACGACCAACTGGTCAAGACGGCCAGAGCGGTCTGGGAACAAGCCAATCCGCGCCGGGACTTGTTCTGATCAACAAGGAGGCAATGTGGTGGGCTGGGCATCGAAACAGGCAATCGTCGCAACAATCCTATCCGGTGCTCTGGCTGTCACGGGGTGCACGACCGTGATGCCCAGGGTCGAGCCGACCCCGACGGTGAAGCACAAGACCAAGGTCGTTCGCACGACTACCGCGCCAAAGGTCGTCAAGCAGAAGAAGGTCACCGCTAAGAAACTGATCAAGCCCGTTCAGGAAGAAACCACACCCGTCGTCGTCAAACCTGTTTTGGGAGGTGGCAGCGGTGGAGGTGGCGGCGGTGGAGGTGGCGGCTGGGGCGGATGAGGGTTCGACAGCAGGCGAGTCGGTCGCTGGGGTTTTCTTCGTTCTTTGACTTGCTATCGTCGCACTCCGCTTCTGTCCTGGCACCATTTCTGCGATCTCGACTTTAGGCATGGAGCGTGGCCGCAGCCGCTCGCCAAGCAAGCGCGGGTACTCTATGCTCCCATCTCGTGCCGGTATCGAGATCGGGTTGTCCTTGGGGGGCGTTCCATGGTCGAAGTCGTTGCATTCTGGCCGAAGCGGGCGAGCGCCGCCGCGCGGGCCGCGGGTCTCATCGTCGCCGCGCTGGTCGCTTTGCTGCTGTTCGAGCCGCAAGCCGCCAAGGCCGCGCCGAACTGGACGCTCGATCCTTCCGCCTCGGTACTGACCTATCAGTCGGTCAAGAAGAACACGATCGTCGAGACCAACAAGATCCGCAACATCACCGGCACGCTGAGCGCGGCCGGTGACGCAAAGATCAGTTTCGACCTCAATTCTGTCGACACCGGCGTCGACCTCCGCAACGTCCGCATGCGCTTCCTGTTTTTCGAGACCTTCAAGTACCCGACGGCCGAATTGACGGCCAAGGTGGACCCGGCCGCATTCGCCGACCTGCCGACAAAACGCAGGATCAAGGCGACCCTGCCGTTCCGCCTCCGCCTGCACGGCGTCGACAAGGACCTCGAGGCCAGCATCGTCATCACCATGATCAGCGACACCCAGGTCTCCGTCGCTTCGGAAGCGCCCGTCGCGGTCCATGTCGAGGACTTCGGCCTGCTGCCCAACATCGACAAGCTGCAGCAGGCGGCCAATGTCACCAACATCGTGCCGACCGCCTCGGTGTCCTTCGATTTCGTCTTCACCGCCGATGGCAGCAAGCCGGCCGCTGTTCAGACCGTGGCGGCAAGTGCTGCCGACGTCGGGCCGGTCGCCACCGATGCGGCGAAAGCGAATTTCAGCGACGAGGAGTGTCTCAACAGGTTTGCCGTGCTCTCGCGCACCGGCGCCATCTACTTCCGGCAGGCGAGCGCAAGGCTAGATGCCAAGAGCCGCCCGCTGCTGGCGGAGGTCGAAGGCGTCGTCGGCAAATGCCCGGCCCTCAAGGTCGAGGTGTCCGGCCACACCGACTCCGACGGATCGCCCGAGGCGAACAAGGCGCTGTCCGAGCGGCGGGCCCAGGCGGTTGCCGACGCGCTGGTCGCCGACGGCGTGCCGCACAACCAGGTCAGCGCCGCCGGCTATGGCGAGGAACGGCCGGTGGCCGCCAACGACACGCCCAGGAACAAGGCACTTAACCGGCGGATCGAATTCTCCGCCACCAAGCTTGCGAACTGAGGTCGCGGGTGGGCCCCGACTCGATCGCCCGTTGCGGCCGCCTGCTTCGGGCCGCTGGCCTTGCGGTGCTTGCCGTGTTCCTGACTTTGACCGCCGCCAGCGCCGAGCGCCGCGTCGCGCTCGTGCTGGGCAACTCGCAATACCAGCATGCGGCGCCGCTTACCAACCCGGCGCGTGACGCTGAGGCCATGGCGGAGCGCCTGCAGAACCTGGGCTTCGAGGTGGTCTCCGGTTTCGATCTCACCAAGCAGCAGACGCAGACCACGGTCGCCCAATTCGCCAAGCAGGTGCGCGGTGCCGACATCGCGCTGTTCTTCTACGCCGGCCACGGCCTGCAGGTCGCGGGCAAGAATTACCTGCTTCCAGTCGATGCCGCGCTCGAGGACGAAACCTCGCTCGATTTCGAGGCAGTGTCGGTCGATTTCGTCCTGCGCCAGATGTCGCGCGAGACCAGCATCAGGCTGGTGTTCCTCGATGCCTGCCGGGACAACCCGCTTGCCGAGGTGCTGGCCAGGACCGCTGGCGTCAAGGGTGCAAGCAGCGGCCTTGCCGAAATACCGATCGAGAATGGCGGCGCCGGCACGCTCGTCGCCTTCGCCGCCAGCCCGAACCAGCTTGCCTTCGATGGATCGGGCGAGCACTCGCCGTTCACCGCGGCACTGATCCAGCACATAGGCGAATCCAACATCTCCATCACCGAGGCTATGAACAGGGTCACCAGCGACGTCTTCAAGGCGACGGCCGGCAAGCAGCGCCCCTGGATCAATGTCTCGCTGACCACCGAGGTCGTCCTGCACAGGGTCGATCTCAACGCGCCGCTGATCGTTGGCGAGGCGAGTGTTCCGCAGGCCGAAGCGGGCTCCGACACGCGCAACACCGGAGCAGCATCGGGCCTGGGCGACGACCAGCTTGCGCTCAACCTGTTGCGTCAGAAGATCCCGAAACTGGCGACCGACGAGCCGATCCTTTTCGATCACCCGGTCAAGTTCGGCGATCCGGCCATCGACGGCAAGAGCATCGCCCAACTGATCAAGGGCAAGCCGCTGTTCAGCCCGGTGGAGGGTCTCGACAAGTCGGTTTGGGAGGACAAGCACTGCGACGGCTGCCACGAATGGAACGAGGCCCGTCTGTGCGATCAGGCGAAGAATTTCGCCGCCAACGATGTCTCGGTGCTGCGCCTGCAGCACCCTCTGGGAACCCGCTTCAAGGTGGCGCTGGCCAGATGGGCGCAAGGCGGCTGCAAGTGAGAGCGGGTGTCTGACTGCCTCGGGCCTAATAGGCGTCGGCCGATTGCTGCTGCGCCTCCATCTCCGCCATCTGGATGCCCATCTCGACGAAAGCCGAAAGCACGGCAAACCGATCCGCGAGCGACACCCGCGCAAGGCCTGCCAGAATCCCTGCGCTGACGGCATGGGCGGTCGGAAATCCGGCCGCTGCTTGATCGATGGTCGAACCGCTGTCGCGCCAGCCCGCCGCCAGGGCGATCCACGAAGCGGGCGTCACCGGCGGCACCTCCACGGCCTGGGCTACCGCCGCGCGATGGTCGGGATTGCCGGGTTCGCCGACCCAGTCGCCGACGAGCGCCAGCAATTCGAGATCCCTGTCGCCGAGGAGTTCGGCAAGGTTGCTCAGGCACTCATGCGCCCACCAGACCGCGGCCCGCTCGGGCAGCAGATAGGCGCAGAAGGTGATTGCCTCCTCGGGCACGCGCCCGGCCAGCAGCGTGCGGCAAAACTCGATCGAAGGCTGGTCGGTCGGGGCCGCCTTCATATCCCGGGCGACGGCAGGGCAAGCGCTGAACAGATCCCGCGCCGTCCTGAACCGGAGCCCGTTGGCCATGGCCGCCCGCCCTCACTTGTGCATGTCGCCCAAAGTGCGCAGCGGTTTTGGGAAAAACGACATGCAAAAACAAAAGTTCTAAAGCGCGTCGCCTGGATCCGTTTCAGCGCGACGCGCTTTAGGAATAGAGCTACTGAAACCCCGGCGGGGGCGTTGGTCAAGCCTCAGCCTAGCAAATGACGGCCGCTCGCAGCGTGTGTTTGTTCACAGACAATCGCCGTGAAATTTGGTATCGTTCGGCTGATGCATGTCGCCCAAAACTGTGCAGCGGTTTTGGGGAAACGATACGCATGAAATGAAGACTCAAAGCGCGGCGCCGCGCTTTGACGAGATCCGCTCAAACAGGAGTAACGGTCATGCGGTGGGCGAGCTCAGCCTTTGCATTGGCGGCCGTGCTTTTCTCGACGCACGTTTCCGCTGATCCGCTTCAGAAATCCGAAGACATCGTGAAGTTCTTCACCGGCCAGGGCAATCTCGGCGCGTCGCGCGGGATCTGCGTCGGCACCGAGGAAGAGTGCAAGAGCAAGAACGACAAGAACGCGGCCCCCGACAAAACCGGGCTCGATATGATGATCAATTTCGGGCTGGATTCCGCTCAGCTCGATCAGACCGCGCGCGCCGAACTCGACGAGTTCGCCAAGGCGCTGAAGGACAACCGGCTGAGCACGTTCAGCTTCGTGGTCGAAGGGCATACCGACGCTTCCGGCCCGGATCGCTACAATCAAAATCTGTCGCAGCGCAGGGCGAAGTCGGTAGCCGCCTTCCTGACCGCGAACGGCGTTCACCCCGACCGGCTCGAAGCGGTCGGCCTGGGCAAATCGCACCCACGCGTTGCCAACCCTTATGATCCGGTCAACCGCCGGGTTGAGATGCGGATCAGGACGGAATAAGCCGCCGGCAGAAAGTCATTCGCGCCGCAACGGCGATCAACGGGAGCCCGGCAAAACGGCCGGCTCCCGTTTTTATCAGGGCTTGTGGAGCGCGCCACCCACCGCGATACCGGTGCCGAAGATCAGCGCCTTGGTCAGGAAGTCGTTGTTGTCGTTGGGCGGTGGGGCTTCCTCGCCAACCATGGTGTCGGTGTTGCGTCTCCTGACAACTTGCTGCTGCTTCCTGCGCGGCTTTTCCGCCACGGGCTTGAGCGTGCGGGTCTTCTGCACCACCGGCTTCTTGGGCTGCGCCGTGCGGGCCTGGTCGGCGGCTTGGTTGGCGCGGATCGCGTCCATCATCGGGTCGGTCTGGATCGCCAGGAACGCCAGCTGCTCGCGGGTCAGAAAAGTGGTCTGTGGCAGGCCGTTCTTGCCCTGCCAGACGCCGATTGCCTGGCGCGTCTTTGGGCCGATATTGCCGTCGACCTGGCCAAGCTCGTTGCCCAGCGCCTCGATGCGCAGCTGCAGGTCGATGCGGCCGTTGCGATCGAGGCCGATCGCGCCTTCCGTCTGTTCCGTGCCTGGCGTCCGCTTCATCTCGTCGGTGATGCCGACCGAGGTTCGAACAGCCGAGCCTGAATTGGCGTTTGCTGTGTCCGTGTCGAGAGTCGCGACCTGCTTGTCGGCCTTCGGATCCTTCAACTGATCGATGTTGAGCTTGGCCACGGTGGCGAAGCGGCCGTTCGGGAACTGTTCGAGATAGGCCTCGTAATACGGAATGGCGTTCTTCTTCGAAGCCTCGTCCCAAAGGCGCTGCTCGACCTCCCAGGACGGCGGCTCGCTGACCACGGGAGCGGGGGCGGGCGCCGCTGTTGTTTTGGCTGCGTCGGCCACGGGCGCCGCGCCCGTCGCGGCTTCCTGCTTGCCGAGGAAAACCTCGCGTCCCAGCGATGCATTGTGCCATGGCCGCTGACGGCCTTGCGTGGCTTCCGTCACCTCGCCGCGCACCCGTGTCAAGGCGCTCTGGATCTCGACGCCGGGTTCGGTCAGGTGCTTGGCGAGAGCTAACGAGTAGGGGCTGTCGACGCCGTTGCCGTCGAAGGCGATCGCGCCGGGGTCCGTTGCATAGGCGATAAGCACGCCGCCCGTGCCGACGCCGTCCGCTTTCGCTTCGACCGGCGCCAGGCCGGCGCCGAGCGAGCGGCTCTTCGGCAGCGAGGCGGCCAGCGTCCTTGCCAGCGGATTGTCGCGGCAGGCGTCGAGGATGATGACGCCGACCGCCGGGTCGGGCGGCAGCGCCGCCATGAACTCGTCGATCTGCACGGTGCGGGTCTTGAGATAGGCCGGCGACGTCAGCTCCGCATCCACCGGAATGAGATAGTTCTTGCCGTCGACCTGCATGCCGTGGCCAGCATAGAAGATGACGGCGAGATCGGCGTTATAGGATTCTTCCGTGAACCGGCTGATCAGGCTGTGCATGCCTTGATTGTCCTGGTCGACGCCTTCGATCACCTCGAAGCCGGCATTGCGCAGCGTCGATGCGATGAGGTGTGCGTCGTTGGCCGGGTTGGGCAACGGCACGGCGTTGACATATTTGCTGTTGCCGATGACCAGCGCGACGCGCTCGGCGGCGTCTGGCGTGGCGGCCTCGGCGCCGAACGCGGCAAGGACAAACAGGATAAATCCACTCACAAGGACGGCGAACGTTTTCATGGACCGGCCCTCCGCCCCTTCGGGGCGCGCTATCGGTGTCTGCGCATGCTAAATTTCGCTTCTGCCAAAACTGGCTCTTGGGCGTATGTGATCCCGACCACAGTCTTGGTTCACAAAGAGCCCGAAAAAGTGAGTTATGACAACATCAGGCGGCAGCGACACCAATGGCCTGACGTCGGCCCCAGCTTTCAAAGCGTCGCCTGGATCGAGCCTATGAGGGCCGTGACGGCCTGCTTGTATTTCTCGAATTCCGGCGATGTCTGCCGGATCTGGGTCGTGATCGTCTGCTGGTTCTGATCGGACGCCACGCGGGTCACCTTCTGCCCCATCTTTCGCTCGGCCCAGTCGATGACGTAGCTGGTGGTCTTGCCTGTGAGGAACGGATTGGCCTGGATCACGGCCGACCCAAGGACCACGCTCAATTGCGCCGCGCCCGGCGCCGCCAGCACCTGGGACGCGCCTTCCATGCCCAGGAAATGGCAGAGATAGAGCCGCCCGGCGGTGATCTGGTGGCCGCGGGCGCGAAGATAGGCTTCGCCCTCGCGCGCCAGGTTGCGCACCATCTCGCGCGACAGAGTGGCGTCGTAGCGAAGCGCGAGTAGGTCGGCGGTCGACAGCGAGCGGGCGAGATCGGGCCGATAGGTGTTCATCATCCGGATCCAGGTCTTGGTGATGAACTGGCCGGCACCGGTCGCCGAGGACAGCGGGTTCTTGGCCCGCGCGCTGCCGCCGCTTTCGACATGGACGATGCGCTCGGTCAGCGTCTCGACGGCGGCATCGCCGGAACCGCCGGAATCGCCAGATGCATAGGCGGCAACCGTGGTGACCATGCCCAGCGGATCGATCGCCTCGCCGTTCTGGTAGAGCTCGAAATGCAGATGCGGGCCGGTCGAAAGGCCGGTGGTGCCGATATAGCCGATGACGTCGCCGGCCTTCACTTTGGTGCCGACGCCGCTCGCGATGGCGAATTTTTGCATATGCGCATAGCGCGTCTCGCGCTCGTTGGCATGCGTGATCTTCACCAGATTGCCATAGCTGCCGCCATCGCCCTGGAAGGTGATTTCGCCATCGAACGCGGCCATGATCGGCGTGCCGACCGGAGCAGCCCAGTCGACGCCTTTATGGATGCGAACCGTACCGAGGATCGGGTGCTTGCGCGGGCCGAAGGTCGAGGTCATCACCCCGGCGACCGGCGTGACCATGCCGTTGGTCACGGTCAGCGAACGAACCTCGTCATTGCCCGTGACGCATGCGTACTGCCCGTCGCTCTGTTGGAAGACGAAACAGTCGAGGGTCTTCTCCGTGCCCTGGACGCCGACATAGAGGACCCGTCCGGAGATCTCGCCCTGGCCGCGTGGCGTCTGCGAATAGATCAGCACCAGCCGCTGGTCTTCGCTGGCGAAGGCGTCGAGATCCTGTCCTCGCGACAGATACATGATTGCTTCGCCGATCACGCTGGTCGGAACCTTGTTGCGCGCTGCCGTCGAATAGATCGCGTCGAGCAGGCGATACTGCCGCTTGGGCCCGCCCTCGTCGGATGCGCCTGAATAGTTGAACAGGTCCTCGCGGACCCAGGGATCGACGCCCGAGACGAAGGCGCCGGCCGCATTGCGCGTCAGCGTGCCGACATAGACGTTCCTGGCATAGATCGAGACCTGCATGAGCGACATGGTCGTCGTCTCGCGGTTCGGCCTGAACCCGCGCATGGCCACGACAAAGCCCGATGCCAGGCCATCGCGATTGAACAGCGCCTTCAGCGCTTCGCCCGCCAGTTTCGCGTCGTCGGCCGAGAAGTGCGCATCGGTGACGACGCTGTCCAGGCTGCGGTCGTTGAGGATTTTTACGAACGTGTCCCCTGTGGCCTCGAAGCGCTGGTACTCGCTGGTGACGGAGGCGACGGTCGTGTTGTTCTCGATCTCGGTCTTCTTGAAGGCGGGAAGGGCGGCTTCGCCCTGGTCGACGGTCTCGCCCCAGCCGGCCTCAGGGTCGTCCGCATCCGCCTTGGGCGCAGAACCCTCAGGCGCTTCGCTCTCGTCCGGCGCCGGCTGGAGGTCGTTCTCCAGATCGCCTTGCTGATCGTCGGCTGCAGCCGGGGCCGGCGGGGCAGCTTGCTGATCGGGTGCCGCCGCCGGGGCTTTTGGCGCCGTCTGCCGCTGCGCCTGGAAGAAGGCGAAATCCTCCTGCGTCGACGGGATCGTGGTCATGAATTTCTCGCTGGCGCTCAACATCACGTCGGAGAGGATTTCGATCTGCGGCGAGGCGCCGGAACTGTCGAGTTCGGCTGGGCGTGCGACGGTGCGGCCCTTCGTTGCGTTGTCGGCATCGGGCGCCAGCGTGATCCACATCGGATCGCCGGCAAGGTCGATGATGGCCGGCACATAGACCGAGGCGTCGGGCGGCACGTCCTCCATGCCCTCGACCGGATGCAGTTCCTCGTCCTCGTCGCCGAACGACCAGTAGTCCTTGGTCAGGTAGAAGCCCGCCGCGATTGAAACGACGGCGAGCGCGGCAACGCTGGAAAGAATCCAGCGCCAGAGCTTGCGCCGGCGCTCGGCCAGGCGCGCCTGCTTCTTCAATTTGAAGCTCGTGTCGATGCTGTGCGTCACGGGCTGTTCCCGGTCAGGAAATAGGTCCAGCGCACCTGCTCCTGCGTGTCGACCTCGACGAAGCGCGCGGCGATATGGCCGCGCTGCCAGCATTCATCGATGCCGCGGATCGAGAAGCGGCGGCGGTCGACGCACATCTCGGTCGATCCGTTCAGGATCGCGTGGCCGAAGACGTCCGTGGCGTAGATGTAGATGTACCGGTTGGTCAGCTCCTCGCGGATGACGTTGACGCATTGGTTGGCGCCGATGGTCCACCAGCCGTCGGTCTGGTCGGCGTCGTCGACCTTCTGTCCGACAGCGAGGTTGACGACGTCGAGCGTCTGGTTGCAGACGGTGAATTCGGCATGGGCCTTGCCGGCGGTGAGGATCGAGAGCAGCACCCCGCCAAGCAGTGCGGTAAGCTTCATCCGGCTGGTCGGGTTAGCCCAAATTCGAACCCGGCCCCGCTTCTTGCATGGCGGTGACGAAGAGGAAGAACGCGGGTAGCGGAGTTCCATCGGCGTCCATGTCTATCCGCCAAGCCGGAAATACTTGGCCGTGGCGGAGAATTGGGAACCATCGGCCTCGATCTCCTCGAGGATCCTGGGCAACAGCTCCGAGGCCGGTGTCGGCCTCGAGAACATCGCGGCCTGGATATCCCGGGGTCCGGTGATCACCAGCATGATCTGCGGCACGGCCTTGCCGGCCGCCTTGTCGGCGGCGGCGAGGCCGATCGGGATGTTGAAAGTCGCCTTGTCCGGTTGCGCCACCATGCGGTCGTCGAGGTTGAACGCGATGCCCTTGTGGTCGATCAGCATCACATTGGAAATGAGCCCGCCGCGCGTTACCAGCGTGCCGCGGATCGGCGAGCCGTCCGGCACTGACGTCCGGTCGAGAACGAGTTGCGGCCTTTCGGCTCCACTCCGGTCGAGAAAGCGCAGGAAGCTGGTCACCTCGCACTGCGGCTGGTCAATGAGGCGAACGCTGATGTCCGGCTCGAGATGGAACCTCGACTGGAAATCGTTGAGCATCCGCTCGAACGGCTGCACGGCGGTGCCGAAGCCTTCGATCGCCGCGGCGCTGTCCGTCGCCGACGTCAGCGTCGCATAGAAACACTCGCCGCCGCTGAAGTCGCGCACCCAGGAGGCACGCCGCGTCAGTTCGTCGAGCTCTTTTGCCGGCGGCGAAACCTGCGGCTTGGGCAGGTTGATGGCGACGTCCGTATTCTGAGGCTTGGTCGCAGGCTGTGGCTGCGGCAGCGGTGCCGGTTGTGACGACGCGCCCGGCGTTGACGGCTGGCTAGCCGGGGTTTCAGGCGCTTTCGGCTGGATGGGAGGCGAAGCCGGCGCCTGGGTTTCCGTAGGCGCGGGCGTTGTCGACTTCGACAACTTGGACAGAGCCTCGATGAGGTCCGATGCGCTGGGCTTGGTGGCCGGCGGTTTTGCTTCCGGCGGCGGCGTGTTTCCCGCTTCTGTCTGGCTCGGTCCCGACCCCTTGGCCGTTGGCGCCTCGTTGGCTGCCGGCTTCTGATTTTCCGTCGCCTTCGGCGTAGGAGCGGGCGACTTCTCGATCGGCGGCTGTGGAGGCTGGGTCTCGATTGGCTGCGAGGCTTGCGCCTGATTGTCGTGGGCCGGGCTCTCGGGCTGGGCGGCAGGCGACGTCTTCTCAGCGGGCTCTTGGATCTTCGTTGGTGGCGGCGCCTCGAGCTTGGGGGTCGGCACGGGAATTTCGGCAGGCCGTGTCGGCTCCGATTTCTGCTCGGTGTCGGCTTCCGCCTGCTTTTGGAGCGGTTGTGTCTTGTCCTCGGCTTGCGGCAGAGCAGGAGCGGTAGGCTTGGCCGGCTCAACGGTGGCAGAGTTGTCAGGTTTTGGTGCCGCTGGCTGGGGTTTCGAAGCATCCGCGACAGGCTTAGGCGTTTCCACTGCGGGTTTTGCCGCCGGTTTTGGGGTGAGAGGCTCGGGTTTCTCCACGGCAGGCGGAGGCGCCATGACGCCGCTGAAATAGAGGCCGGCGCCCGTCACCACGGCCAGCGCCACCGCGCCGCTCGCGATCGCCGGGAACCGAGAGCGCCTGGGACCATCTCAAAGCGCATCGCACTGCCGCCA
>NZ_JHQR01000182.1 GCF_014843825.1 Mesorhizobium silamurunense | reverse complement strand
CGGCGCGGCAGCGATCTCGCTCTCCAATTCGCCGGAGAGGCTGATGTCGGCCTGCGGAAACGGGCCGCTGCCGGGCAGCTTGTCGATCATGGCGGCAAGCAGCCGCACCAGTTCCGCCCGCGCCGCCGCGATCGCCACCCCGGTTTCGGCCATCTGCGTCTCGATCGCGTCGAACCAGCCGCTGTCGCGCGAGCCTTCCGTAAGCAGTCGGTTACGGCCGCGCATCGCCTTTTCATAATCCAGCGCCCGTTGCCCATGGCTGGGATCGATCGCCAGCACGAGTCGGTCGAGGAAGCGGCGCCGGTCGGCGGCCGGTCCCGGAAACAGCCCGTCCATCGCCGGCGTCAGCCAGACGACCCGCAGCCATTCCAGCATATCTTCGGCCGACTTCGCCGGTGCACCGTTGATGCGAACGCGCCTGCCGCCTTCTCCGTCGCCGCCGGAAATGCCGGTGCCGATTTCGACCTGGCCTTCCGGCCCTTCGATGCGGGCGTGCAAGGCAAAGCCGCCATCGCCGCCCTCGCGCGCCACGTCGGCATAGGGTGCGCGGCGCAATCCGCGCCCCGGCGTCAGCAGCGAGATGGCTTCGAGCAGATTGGTCTTGCCGGCGCCGTTGTCGCCGGACAGCACCACGGCACCCGGGCCAAGCTCGAGCGAAAGCCCCACATAGTTGCGGAAATTGGTAAGTGTTAGCTTACTAATATAGCTTTGCTGCCGAAGCTGTTTGGCGCCCGAAGTCACGGCGACACCTTTTCCGTGAAACGCCGAGCTCGCGAGAGCCTACACCCGCATCGGCATCAGCACGTAGAGCGCGGTCTCGTCGGCCAAGTCGTGGATCAGCGTTGGGGACCCGGCATCCGCCAGCATGAACTTCGCCTCCGTGCCGGTGAGCTGGGCCGCGACATCGAGCAGATACTTGGCATTGAAGCCGATCTCGATCGGGTCGGACGAATAGTCGGCCGCCAGCTCCTCGGTGGCACTGCCCGAATCCGGATTGTTGACGGCGAGCGTGACCTGGCCGTCATTGATCGACAGTTTCACGGCCCGGCCGCGCTCGGACGAAATGGTCGAGACGCGGTCGACCGCGGCGGCGAAGCTCTGGCGGTCGATGATCAGCTTCTTGTCGTTGCCGGTCGGGATGACCCGCTGATAGTCCGGGAAGGTGCCGTCGATCAGCTTCGAGGTCAGGATGACGCTGCCGATGGTGAAGCGGATCTTGGTGTCCGACAGCTCCGTCGTCACTGCGATATCCGGGTCGTCGACCAGCTTCTGCAACTCGCTCACCGTCTTGCGCGGGATGATGATGCCGGGCATGCCTTCGGAGCCTGCCGGCGCGTCGATCTCGGCGCGCGCCAGGCGGTGGCCATCGGTCGCGACCGAACGCAGCTTCAGCTTGCCGCCCGCCTCAAGCGTGTGCAGGAAGATGCCGTTGAGATAGTAGCGCGTCTCTTCGGTCGAGATGGCGAACTGCGTCTTCTCGATGAGGCCCTTGAGCGCCACCGAGTCGAGCCGGAAGATGTGCGAGAAGGAACCGGCCGAAAGCTCCGGGAAATCCGACTGCGGCAGGCACTGCAGGCGGAAGCTGGAGCGGCCGGACGTGACGGTCATCGCATTGCCGTCCTCGTCGGTCTTCAGCATCACCTCGGCGCCGTCGGACAGCTTGCGCACGATGTCGTAGAGCAGATGCGCCGGAACCGTCGTCGCTCCGCCGCGCTCGACCTTGGCCGGCGTGGCTTCCGTCACTTCGAGGTCGAGGTCGGTCGCTTTCATTTCCAGGCTGGCGCCTTCAGCGCTGAGCAGCACATTCGACAGGATCGGTATGGTGTTGCGCCGCTCCACCACGCGATGAACGTGGTTGAGGGACTTCAGGAGATTGGACCGTTCCAGGATAACACGCATGACCAAACAGGCTCGCTTCAATGAATGAGCGGGTCACCAGGGAGCGGCGTCCCGCGAAAGCTCCGAAAAGCTCAGAATCTATGTAAGCTGACAGTAAAACCCCTGCAAACGCAAGCCCGCGGCACCGGTTCCGGCCGGTTGCGCGGGCTTTCTGGGGATAAAGCAGGCGAAGTGCTCAGGCCTGCTCGTTGATCAGCCTTCTGAGTAGTTCGAGCTCCTGCGCCAGCGTGTTGTCGCCACCGGAAAGATCCTCGATCTTGCGAACGGCATGCAGAACCGTCGTGTGGTCGCGGCCGCCGAAACGCCGTCCGATCTCCGGCAGCGAGCGCGGCGTCATCACCTTAGACAGATACATCGCCACCTGCCGCGGCTTGACGATGGTGCGCGTGCGCCGGTTGGAGAGCAGCTCCGTCTTCGACACGTTGTAGTGGCGCGCCACGATGCGCTGGATGTCCTCGATGCGCACCCGCTTCGGCTCGCCCGAGCGGTAGATGTGCCCGAGGATCTCGTCGATGCGGTCGATGGTGATCTGCGGCTCGAAGGACTGGCGGAACAGAAGCTGGTTGAACGCGCCTTCAAGCTCGCGCCCGCTGCCCGTCACCGTGCGGGCGACGTGATCGAGGATCTCGTCCGAAATATCGAGCGAGGCATCGTCGATCTTGGCGGTGGCAAGGCGCAGCTTCAGCATGCCAAGGCGCATAGCGAAATCCGGCGCCGACATTTCGAGCGCCACGCCGCCATTCAGGCGCGAACGCACGCGCGGCTCCAGCGATTCCAGTTCCGACGGCGGCCGGTCGGCGGCGACCACCACCTGCTTGGCGCTGTCGAGCAGCATGTTGATGAGATGGCAGAACTCATGCTGGATCGACTTGCCTTGCAGGAACTGCATGTCGTCGATGATCAGAAGATCGATGTCGCGCAGCTGTTCCTTGAGGGTGAGCGCATTGTTGTCGCGGATCGCGGTGGCGAAGCGCCACATGAAATATTCCGCCGTCAGATAAACCACGCGCGATTTCGGGTTGTGCCGCAGCGATTCCGCGGCGATCGCCTGCAGCAGGTGTGTCTTGCCCAGTCCGACGGTCGCATGAAGGAAGAGCGGGTTGAAGCGCACCGCGCTCGACTGCGATTCCGCGACTGCCTTGGCCGCCGCGAAGGCCACCCGGTTCGAGGGTCCTTCGATGAAGGAAGCGAACGTGTAGCGCGGGTCGAGCGGCGACCCCAGCACGTTGTGGCGGAACTCGGTCTCCGCCGGCACGCCCGGGCGGGGCGCCGGTGCCCGTTCCACCCGGCCGGCGCTTGCGGTCCCGGCGGCAAGCGCGGTCTGCGCCTGCTTGGTCATCTTGCGCGCAGGTGCGATTTCCGGCTCGACATGGTTGCGGCCCTGCCGCGTGGCGGTTCGCACGATGATCTCGATCTTGAGAAGGTCGGGATCCTCATGCCTCCACAGTTCGGCGATAAGATCGAGATAGTGGCCGTTGATCCACGACCGCAGGAAGGCCGTGGGCACGGAGATGCGAACAATGCCGCGCGACGCCTCGGCAACCTTCATGCGGCCAAACCAGCTCGAATAGACCTCGGCTCCCAGACGCGCCTTCAACTGGGCCTTGACCCGCTCGAACTTCTGTTCAGCGTCGCTGGATGCCGCCATGCCGTCCCCTCCGACGATAGTTGCTGGGAATGGGAGCTCGCCCGCTATCTCCCGTTCGATGCCGCTCTGCATGATCAAGTTCCTTGTCTCTCGTACCCTTTTCCGCCGGGAGTGCGCCTCCTGCACCCTGGATCCGGCGAGCTTTTTTCGCTGCGCCATCGCCGCCGCCGGCGATATCGTCGCAACGTTGCGCAAGGGACCGATGCCAGCTCTCGCAAGCCGACCTGAACATGTCAGGGCAATACAACATCGTCCGGCGAAAACGCCGGCCCAACGTCGACTGCCATGTACAATTACGCCAGTCCCCTACCCGCACCGAAGAGACAAACCAAGCCACACGCGGAATTGCTCCGCGTCATGAATTCCGCCATTTTTTGCTGGCCGATCCAGGCTGGGTCAGGGGCCAAAGCCCGTCCCTTCGATGGATGGACATTACCGAAATCGCTGTGGATAGGGCAAGGCCACGTCTAACCGATTTTTAACGAATCTGATTACCGGAGACGTGTTCGGATGAGGTGCCATCGAGGCATGTTTTGACAAAGCCATTGTGATTCAAACCCTTTTCCGGCGAATGCGAAAAAGGCCACACCTCCGGAAATTTTCTGAAATAATTCTCTTGACAGCTACTTGTCCCCCGTCGCCCCTCCGCGAGTTGAACAAGCTGTGGATGACCGTCCGTAAGTTTCTGAAAAATATATGGAATTTGTGACAGGCTAATTTATGAGCGCGCTCGCATCCAACGGGCACCAGCATGAGCGATTATGTATATGCCGGCAAAACATTCGCAACTTTGAAATTCGAGCCAGACATCGTTATGCGGGCGTTCTTTTTAAGTACTTGCCGGCAAACGAAAAAACCCGGCCTGTGCGGCCGGGCTTAAGGATAACGGTTCTAAACGAAAGTTGGTTAGGCCGACAGCACCTTGACCCGCTGGGCCAGGCGCGAAACCTTACGGGAAGCCGTGTTCTTATGGATGACGCCCTTGGTTGCGGCGCGCATCAATTCCGGCTCCGCGGCCTTGAACGCTTCCAGCGCCGCGGCCTTGTCCCCGGCGGCCAGCGCCTCTTCGACCTGGCGAACATAGGTGCGGACGCGCGACCGGCGGTTCTTGTTGATCGCCGCGCGGCGGGCGATCTTGCGCGTTGCCTTTTTGGCCGAGGATGTGTTGGCCATGATGCCTCTCTTCTGATCTGGTGGGCGCCAGCGGGGGTGCCGCAGGGCGCAAAAAACAAACGGGCAGCACGGGGCCGCCTCGGTTGGTGCGGCTTATAGTTCAGCTTTTCCGGCGCGTCAACGCTGCTTGGTGGTCTTTTTGGGGACCTTAGAGCCCGTCACGCTGAAACGCCCTACGCCCTCTAAGTCTTTGTCTTATGCACGCGGTTTCCCAGACTGCTCGCACACTTTGGGCGACATGCTTCAGCGGTTGGTGAAATTCGGCTTCCGCTTCTCGACGAAGGCGGCCATGCCTTCCTTCTGGTCGTCGAGCGCAAACAGCGAATGAAACAGCCGGCGCTCGAAGCGCAGCCCCTCGGAAAGCGTCGTCTCATAGGCCCGGTTGACGGCTTCCTTGGCCATCATCACCGATGGCAGGGAAAACTCGGCGATCTTCGCCGCCGCCTTCAGCGCCTCCTCGACCAGTTCGCCGGCCGGCACCACGCGCGACACCAGTCCGCAGCGCTCGGCTTCGGCGGCGTCCATCATCCGTCCGGTCAGGCACATGTCCATCGCCTTCGACTTGCCGACGAAACGGGTCAATCGCTGCGATCCGCCCATGCCCGGCATGACGCCGAGCGTGATTTCCGGCTGGCCGAATTTTGCATTGTCGGCGGCGATGATGAAATCGCACATCATGGCCAGCTCGCAGCCGCCGCCAAGCGCATAGCCGGCGACCGCCGCGATGATCGGCTTGCGCGCGCGCGTCAGTTCCTCCCAGCCGACGAAGAAGTCCTGGGTATAGGCGTCGGCGAAGGAGATCGCCTGCATTTCCTTGATGTCGGCGCCGGCCGCGAAGGCCTTTTCCGAACCCGTAAGGACCATCGCGCCGATGCCGGCATCGGCGCCGAACGCGTTCACGGCCTCAACGATCTCTGCCAACACCTGCGAATTCAGCGCATTGAGCGCCTTTGGCCGGTTCAGCGTGATCAGCCCGACCTTGCCGCGTGTTTCCACGAGAATGGTTTCATAGGTCATGGCATCGTCTCCTCGCTTCGATTGAGGAGACCGGTCTAGCTCACCGCTGACAGGTCCGGCAATAGAAGGTCGAGCGGCCGCTCTGCACGATGCGCTCGATGTGGCCGCTGCAGCCCGGTTTCGAACACGGCTGGCCTTCGCGGTCGTAGACCGCGAAGGAATGCTGGAAGTAGCCGAGCGACCCATCTGCCTGGACATAGTCGCGCAGCGAGGATCCGCCGGCGGCGATCGCATCGGCGATGACCGAGCGGATCGATTCGGCCAGGCGTTCGCATTGCTGTTTCGCTTTCTTGCCGGAGCCGGCGATGGTGCCGGCTTCGCGCAGCGGCGATAGGCCGGCGCGCCACAGCGCCTCCGACACATATATATTGCCGAGCCCGGCGATCAGCCGCTGGTCGAGCAACGCGGCCTTGAGGGGCGACCTGCGGCCCTTAAGCAGCGCGGCGAGCAGGGGGCCGTCGAGCGCATTGCCGGTCGGCTCGATGCCCAGCCCCGCCAGCATCGGGTGCGTGTCCGGCGCTCCTTCGGCAAACAGCATGAAGCCGAAACGGCGCGGGTCGTTGAAGATGACGCGGGACCGCTCGCCCTTCGGCGAGGCGACATCGAACACGACGTGGTCGTGCGCGGCGCTCTTCGGGCGCTCGTGATGGAAGGTTCCTGGGATGTCGCTGCTCCCTGCGGTTTCGACGCGGAACGATCCCGACATGCCGAGATGGCAGATCAGCACCGGACCGTCTTCGATGTGCATCGTCAGATATTTGGCGCGCCGGCCGAGCGCCGTCACGGTCTTGCCGGCAAGCCGCTCCGAAAAGCGTTCGGGAAAGGGAAAGCGAAGGTCGGGCCTGCGCGCCTCAACGTTGACGAGCCGCGCCCCTTCCAGAACCGGCTGCAGCCCGCGCCGCACCGTTTCGACTTCAGGCAGTTCTGGCATGGCCGCCTATCGTTGCAAGGAAAGAGGCGCCGTGGCGGCCGGGCGCGAGGCCAAGATGATCGGCGACGGTTTCGCCGATATCGGCGAAGGTCGGCCGGAGCTCGATGTCGCCGCCCTTCAGCCCGGGCCCGATGCCGATCACCGGAACGCGCTCGCGCGTATGGTCCGTGCCGCGCCAGGTCGGGTCGTTGCCGTGGTCTGCGGTGAGGATGAGCAGGTCGCCCGGCTTGATGCGCGACAGCGCTTCCGGCAGCCGGCGGTCGAAGGCCTCGAGTGCTCCGGCATAGCCGGCGACATCGCGCCGGTGGCCGAACTCGGTGTCGAAATCGACGAAATTGGCAAAGACCAGATCGCCTTCGCCGGCGTCGTCCATGGCGCCCAGCGCCTCGTCGAACATCGCCATGTTGCCGCCCGCCTTGCGCACCTGCGAGATGCCGCGATGGGCGAAGATGTCGCCGATCTTGCCGACGGCGATGACCTTGCTGCCGCGCTCCGTCAGCCGGTCGAGCAAGGTCGGCTCCGGCGGCGGCACGGCATAGTCGCGGCGGTTGTGGGTGCGCTGGAAGGTGGCTTTTGTCTCGCCGACGAAGGGCCGCGCGATCACCCGTCCGATCTTGAGCGGATCGACTAGCCGGCGCACCGTCAGGCAAAGCTCATACAGTCTTTCGAGGCCGAAATGCGTTTCGTGCGCGGCGATCTGCAATACGGAGTCTACCGAGGTGTAGCAGATGGGCTTGCCGGTGCGGATGTGCTCCTCGCCGAAACCCTCGATGATCTCGGTTCCGGGCGCATGGCAATCGCCGAGGATGCCCGGCACCTTGCCTTCGCGGATGATCGCGCCGGTCAACTCGGCCGGGAAGGCCGGCACGGTGTCGGGAAAGTAGCCCCAGTCGAAACGCACGGGCAGGCCGGCAATCTCCCAGTGGCCCGACGGTGTGTCCTTGCCGCTCGAGACCTCCTGGGCAGCGCCATGGAAAGAAGCGGCAAGCAGCGGCGTGTCGACGTCGAGCTTCAACCCGGTCGCCGTCTGTGCCGCGCGGGCAAGCCCGAGCGAGACCATGTTCGGCACGGCAAGCGGGCCGCTGCGCAAGCCTTCACGGTTCGCGCGGCCGTCGGCGCAGGCCTGCGCGATGTGCCCGAACGTGTCGGCGCCGGCATCGCCGTAGCGTTCGGCATCGGCCGCCCCGCCGACGCCGAAGGAATCGAGAACGAATAGGAAAGCCCGCGCCATAGGGTGCCATTGTTGCCAGTCCAGGCAGCCAGACATAAGGTTCCGCAGTGGCGTTGGCAAATCGGAAACCAAACCGAAACCGGCATGGCGCCACAGTGGTGCGATCGGGCGCAGTGTCGGCGGGAGCGCGGCAGGGGATGGGCAAGGGCGCGGGATTCGTGGCAGGCCGGACTTTGGGGATGTGCGCGGCGGCTCTCGCGCTGCTCTCCTCGGCATCGCCGGCGCGCGCCGACTGGCGCGACGACATCAGCACGTTTCGCATAGGCATCGTCGCCGAGCCTGGAGGCGGCAACACGGTACCCGCTCTGGCCCGCCTGACGGATGCCTATACGAATGCTCTCGGCATGAAGGTCGAGTTCGTGGTTGCCCGCGACTATGCGGCATTGATCGAGGCGCAGGCGAGCGGCCGCGTCCAGTACGCGATCTATTCGGCGCTCGCTTATGCTGCGGCTTCGGAGCGCTGCGGCTGTGTCGAGCCGCTGGTGGCGCCGGTCGATGCCGACGGGGTCGCCGGTATCCGTTCCGTGCTGGTGACGCGCGACGGCAAAGTGCCGGACCTCGCCGCCATGGCCTCGCATCGGATCGCGATCGCGCCCGCGGACAATGTCGCCGGTTCTTTGCTGCCGCTGACCGGCCTGGCTGGCGAAGGCGTGAAGATCGCGGAGGATTCACCCTTCCTGGCACGCGCGCCGTCGGCCACCGCGGCCGAGACGATGCTCGGCGACGGCGAAGCCGACGGCCTGTTCGGCTGGGAGCCCGTCGGCGCCGATGGCCAGCCCACCGATACGGGCGGCACGATCATGCGGCTCGAGGCCGCCGGCGTTCCGAAGACGTCGCTTCGGGTGCTATGGAACTCGGCTCCGCTGCGATACGGGCCTCATGCCGTGCGCAGCGATCTCGATGCCGAGGCGAAGCGTCGGCTGGCCGTCTTCCTGACCAATCTCAAGTCTCTGACCCCGGACGTCTACGATCTTCTGGAATCGACGCATTCCGGCGGCTTCGAACTGGCCGTATCAAAGGACTACGCAACGGCGCTGGCCATCGTGCGGCGGGAAGCGGGCGGCCAGCAATGATCTCTCAGCAGTCGGTGCAGGGGACCGTGGGCCCGCGGCGCGGCCTCAGATAGTATGTTTCGCCCATGGCTATGTTGTTGAAGGCCGAGGTCAAGCCAAGAGCCTTCGAATCGCCGGCCGACCAGGTGATGATCGGCTTGTAGCCGAGGTCGCTTTCCACCCGCACAAGGAAGGTGTTGCGGATATTCAGCGTCGACGGAACGGTGGTGATGCTGTCCTTCGCGGCGTCGGCGCTATAGGTGGTGCCTACCAGCTTGCGCGACCATGCCACCTTCACCTTGGGCGACGCCTCGTCGGTGATCTGGATCCCGGTAACGATGATCGTCGGCGTGGAGCGGTTGTAGGGCTGCAGCGTCGAGGTGCCGATCTTCATGATCGCATCGAGATCGGCTTTCTTGACGCTCGTCTGCTGCGTGACGAGATCCGCCACCATGCTGCCGATGCGGCTGACCTTCTTGCTGGTCTCGATCGCCTGCGAGGCTTCCATCGTGATGAAGTACATGATGAGCAGCACCGGCACGATGAACGCGAACTCGATTGCCGCCACGCCGCGGCGATCGCGGCAAAACCGTGCCGCCTTCGCCAGAATGGCCGAAATTCCCCGCTGTGCCCCCGCACGGTACATACCCTACCCCCACGCCGCCGTAGTCTCGACCGGCCGCAATCTCAGTCGTCGAATGGTTCGTTCTGCCAGGTCACCGATGCGAAGTGCAGCGTCCTGCCGTCCTTCAGATTGGCCATTTGCTTGGCCAGGAAATCGGTGATCACCGGCCATTTGTAGAAGACCCGCAGCATGTTCCTCGATTCCGCCAGCCCCGGAGACACCGTGAAGGTCGTCGAGCTCGTGCCTGTCAGCACGATTTCGCCGCTCTGGATATTGAAGCCCGCCGCCGCGGCGTCGGCGAAGGTCGGATATTCGCGCAGGTCCACCAGCAGTGAAGCATTTGACCCGGACCCGGGGCAATTCGTGGCGACCATGATCTCCAGCCTGTCGCAGATCAGCTTCTTGATCGAGTCTTCGGTGACGTTGGCCTTCCTAAGCTGGCCGGTCCTGAGCTGGCGCGCGATATCGTCGGTGGCATTGGCCATCACTTCCTGGCCGGCGAACGAGATGCAGCTCTCAAGGATGGCGAAAACGAGCAGGGCGAACGGTATGGCCAGCATCGCGAATTCCAACGCCGTGCTGCCGCGCCTGTCGCTGAAGAAGCCATGACGGGGCTTTGCCCGTGCCTTGCCGTCCATGCCACCCTCGGATGCCGGATCCTTGCTCATGTCCGTTCCTGCCGAACCCTTGCAATGTCGGGCGGCAACATAGGGAAAACCCATTGAGGTCGGGTTTGGATGAGCGTTAAATTCGCCGGGCGACTTTTAACCCGCCATTAACGTCGCAGGCGCTTGCCGACGCCAGCCTCAGCGGCTGGCATTCATTTCGGTTTCGGAAGTTCTCTCCGCTTCGCTCTTGTATGAGCTTTCGCAATAGGGCGTGCAGGACATGGTCTGGACGTCGGCGCGCCGGTAGATGCGCACCGAAGACGCGGCTTGCCGGACCACCGTCACCTGCTCATCGACGATCGGGCTGCCATCGGAATCGAGCACGACCAGATTGGTGACGCCGAAACCCTTGCCGGTGAGAACGACCGTCGAGGCATCCTGCACGGCGGCGTCGGCGATTGCCGGATTGCCGATGACGATCGTATCGGCGGCGCGCGACAACTTGACGATCTTTGCCTGATTCATGGTGACCTCGATGCCGGCACCGGCGCTGGCGGGCATGGCGAAGGCGGCAACTGCCAGCAGCGCGACGACTGGAAATGGCGATCTCGACAAGGTCATTGAAGCGCTCCGGAGCGGCAGACTGTTCAACGGAACATGAACGAAATTGGTGAACCGACGGTTAAACGCCGCATGGCCGCGATAAGCATTGGCCGCCTCGAGGGTAAGAACCACCAGCATGCGCTGTTTTAGCGAAATCGCGGCTGGGCCGGATCTCTGCGCTTTTCCTGCCCGCCGGGCCGCGTTTGGGCGTTTAGGCCACGGTTAACCAAGCAACGGGTTCGCCTCCGGAAAGGAATCGGTAAGGGTATTTATTAAGCCGATCGAAAGGGCTTCCCCCTAGATTTGCAGCATCCGATCAACCGGCAAGAGAAGTTGACGGAAGTGCTGTAACACGTGGAGTAGGAGCTCTCGAATGTCTAACCTCATCGCACGTTTCGTGAAGGACGAATCCGGCGCGACCGCCATCGAATACGGTCTGATCGCCGCTCTCATCGCACTCGCCATCATGGTCGGCGCCAGCCAGCTCGGCACCGCCCTGAACAGCAAGTTCGTGGCGATCGCCAGCGCCGTCAAGACCGGCAAGGCCCCGTGATAGGCCGCGGAAGCCAGTAGTTGCTTTGAAGTAGAAGGGTCGCCATTGGCGGCCCTTCTTCATGCGGTCGGGTGATTTCGACGATCCGACCTCATCAATCGTTAATTCCAGCATGCCTAGATTGCAGCTGGTAAAATGCGCCATAGGCACCGCGCCATGCTTGAAGCCGCGATCTTCGTCGTCTTTCCTTTCTGCATGCTGTTCGCGGCGATCTCAGACACGCTGTCGATGACGATCGCCAACCGCGTGCCGGTGCTGCTGGTGGCGACGTTCGCTCTGGTGGCTCCGATGACCGGGATGGACTGGGCAACCTATGGCGGGCATTTCGCGGCCGGTGCCCTGGTGCTGGGGGTGACATTCGGCTTGTTCGCGCTCGGCGGCATGGGCGGGGGCGATGCCAAGCTCCTGGCGGCAACCGCGGTATGGATGGGGCTCAACATCAATCTCGTCGGCTACCTGGTAACCTCGACATTGATCGGCGGTCTGTTGACGATTGCCATTCTGGCCTACCGGAAATCGCCATTTGCGGTCTACACCGGCCACAACCGTTTTCTGCGCCATTTCGCCGACGAGAGCGGAGGCATTCCTTATGGCGTCGCGCTTGGTCTCGGCGGGCTCCTCACCTTTCCGGATTCTCCGCTGATGATCTGGGCGCTGGACAGGCTCGCCGCCTAAAGCACGTCGCCATTTTCAGGTCCGCTCGGTGGGCTTTGGATTTTTGACTTTACGCTTGTCTTGTCCCGAAGCCGGTTCCCGCTTTCGGAAGGCTCGTTTCCTTGAAAAGAGGGCTCTTGGCCGCCTTTTTTCGTTAACGGCAAGCGGTTCCATCAAATTTGAGTAAACCTTAAATTAATCACGATCGTAAGCATTACATTAACCTTGTTTTGACGATTGCGGCTGCAAAGTCCGGCCTGGCTAGGTGGTTTTGCCTTGAGGCGAAGGGTTCGGACGAAATGCCAGCATCCCGACTGATTATTCTGGGCGTGGCTGTGGCTGCGGCGGGTGGCGCGGGGTATGTCGCAAAGAACATGGTAGCGCCGCCGCCGCCTCAAGTCGTCGTCGACAATCCCAAGCAGCCGGCGATCGCGTTGCAGGACGTGCTGGTGCTTTCCGGCGATGTCGCGATGGGCAGCCAGCTCGGTGACAACATCAGCTGGGAGCAGTGGCCGGCCAGCGGCATCAACGCCAATTTCATCACCCGTGCGGCCGAACCGGACGCGGTTGAAAAGCTCAAGGGCTCGGTGGCACGTGTGGCCATGTATACCGGTGAGCCGTTGCGGCGCTCCAAGTTGGTCGGCGAGGGGCAGAGCTTCATGTCCTCGATCCTGCCGTCCGGCATGCGCGCCGTCGCGACCGCCATATCGGCCGACACATCGGCGGGCGGCTTCATCCTGCCCAATGACTTCGTCGACGTCATCATGACCCGGCGCGCCGACGCCAGCAACGGCGGCAGCGGCTTCAACACCGAGACCATCCTCAAGAACATCCGCGTCCTGGCCATCGACCAGACCATCCAGGAGGACGAGGAAGGCAAGAAGACCAGGGTCGGCCAGACCGCGACGCTGGAGCTGACGCCGCAGCAGGCGGAGATCATCACCGTCGCGCAGCAGATGGCGGACCGCCTGACCCTGGCGCTGCGTCCGATCACCGACACGAATGAGAAGAACCTGGGCGAGGCCGACTATCTGGTGAACGGCAATGGCCGGCGCGGCACGGTGCGGTTGATCAAGTCGGGCGAAGTTTCCGAAGTGGGAGCAAGGAAATGAGGCTAAGCGGCAAACTGCCCGTCGTCGCGGCGGCGGCAATCGGCCTGTTCCTGATCGGCACCAATGCGCCCGGCCTCGTCGAGGCCAAGGCCGCGAACAGGGCGGCCGGCGTGACGGCCTCGGTTGCCTCGCAGCGCGTCAAGCTCGGCCTCAACAAGTCGGTGGTCATCGACCTGCCGAGCGACGCCTACGACATCCTCGTCGCCAATCCGGCGGTGGCCGACGCGGTGACGCGCACGGCGCGCCGCATCTATCTGTTCGGCAAGGCTGTCGGCGAAACCAACATCTTCGTCTTCGGCCCCAACGGCGAACAGATCGCCAGTCTCGACCTGGCGGTCGAGCGCGACGTCGCCGGGCTGGAAGACTATCTCAAGCGCTTCCTCCCGTCGTCGCAGATCAAGGTCGAGCTGCTGAACGACAACGTGATTCTCACCGGCAACGTGGACACACCGCTCGACGCCAAGCGCGCCGTCGACCTGGCCACCATCTTTGTCTCGGGCGGTGAAGCGACAACCGGCCAATATTCTCAGACAGCCGCCGGTGGCTCGGCCAATGGCGGCGTCGACATCAACAATCCCGACGCCGAACGCCGGGTCTCCAAGATCGTCAATCTGCTGCAGATCATCGGTGACGATCAGGTGACGCTGAAGGTGACGGTGGCCGAAGTCAGCCGCTCGGTGATGAAGCAGCTCGGCGTCAACATGGTCGGCAACGGCGGCAGCAACGGCATTTCCTGGGGCGCGCTCAGCGACAATTTCACCGGCCTCGGCAAGCAGCTGTCCAATTCGAGCTTCAATGTCGGGACGTCCTCGATCCAGGCCTACATAAATGCCATGGAATCGGCCGGCGTCATGAAGACGCTGGCAGAACCGACGCTCACTGCGGTGTCCGGCGAGAAGGCAACCTTCAAGGTCGGCGGCGAATACAACATGGTGAACAGCGTTTCCGCCAACGTCTCCAACGACAACCAGACAGGGCTGAAGACCTATTCGATCGAGAAGATCGAATACGGCATCGGATTGGAGTTTCAGCCGGTGGTGCTGTCACCCGGCCGCATCAGCCTGAAGGTGCGGACCGCCGTTTCCGAGCCGACAACCGAGGGATCGGTTTCGCTTTCCGATGGCGGGAGGAGTCCCGGCATGAACGCTTTGTCGCTGCGCAAGCGCCTGGCCGATACGACGGTGGAACTGCCTTCCGGCGGTTCGATGATGATCGCAGGCCTCGTGCGCGACGACGTCAGGCAGGCCGTCAACGGATTGCCCGGGCTGACCAAGATTCCCGTGCTCGGCGCGCTCTTCCGCAGCCGCGACTTCGTGCGCAACGAGAGCGAGCTCGTCATCATCATCACGCCTTATCTGGCGCGGCCCGTGGCGCGCAACGAATTGGCCAAGCCCGACGACAATTTCAATCCACCCAGCGATGGCGCCGGCATGTTCCTTGGTCGCGTCAATCGCGTCTACGGCACCATGCAGACCGACAGGCCACCTGGCCGTTACCACGGCGTCGTCGGCTTCATCTACAAGTGAGCGGGAAAGCGGACATGTCCAAGTCAGCATCGAAGGCCACGACGATCGCAGCGGCAAAATCCGGCCGCGGACGTTTCCGCGGGTCGTCTCCGGTCCTGGCGATCGCCCTTGCGGCGTCGCTCACCGGATGCGCCAACTTCCATCGCGACAGTGTGACGGTGGGCTCCATTCCGGATGACTACCGCACCAATCATCCGATCGTCATTGCCGAGAAGAACCAGAAGATCGACCTTCCGGTCGGCGCCGGCGATCGCGGCATGACCGGTTCGCAGCGTGACACTCTGCTCGGCTTCCTCGACGGCTACGACAGGAGCGCCGCGCCTGCGCTGACGATTGCGGCTCCGGTCGGTTCCGCAAACCAGGCCGCCGCCCAGGCCGCCAGCCGTGATTTCGCCAGGCTTGCCATTGCGGCCGGCGTCAAGCGCGACCGGATCGTCATGACATCTTACCAGGCGGCCGTGCCGGAAGCCTCGGCGCCGGTCCGCGTCGCCTTCGTCGCCGTGAAGGCCCAGACCGACAAATGCGGGCGCTGGCCGGAAGACCTGCTGCAGACATCGGAAAACAAGCACTACGCCGATTTCGGGTGCTCCTATCAGAACAATCTCGCCGCCCAGATGGCCAATCCCAACGATCTGCTCGGGCCGCGCAAGCAGTCCGACATCGACGCCGAAAATCGCGGCAAGGTGATCGATATCTATCGCGCCCGAGGCATTTCGGACGAGTTCCTCGGCAATTCGGAAGTGACTTATTAAGCCGCGCCGGATCACGGAAAGAGCATGACGATGAGCAATCTCGCCTACGACACGCCCACGGATGCCGGCGATCTCTCGCAACAGGACATCGCCGCCATGCAGGCGCTGCGCCCGGTGCCGCGCATCTCGATCCAGGCTTTCTGCGAGACCGAGGGCGTCGCCAATCCCATCGAGCGCGCCGGCGAGGACCGCCGCATGGCCAAGGCCCATCTCAAGGCCCATATGGGCGGCATCGCCACCGCGATCGAATTCTACCAGTCGGCGCCGACGCCAAACCTGATCCTGCTGGAATCGCGCAGCGAGCCGAAACAGCTGCTGGAGCAGCTCGCTCAGCTCGCGGAATATTGTGATCCGACCTCGAAGGTCGTGGTCATCGGCCATTACAACGATGTCGGCCTCTACCGCGAGCTTATCCGTTCGGGTATTTCCGAATATGTCATCGCGCCGGTCTCGATGACCGATATCGTCAGCGTCGTCTCGTCGATCTTCGTCGATCCCGAGTCCGATCCGATCGGCCGCTCCATCGCTTTCATCGGCGCCAAGGGCGGTGTCGGCTCCTCGACGATCGCCCACAACGTCGCCTGGGCGATGTCGTCCTTGTTCAAGTCCGAAGTCGTCGTTGCCGATCTCGATCTCGCCTTCGGCACCGCCAACATCAACTTCGACCAGGACCCCGCGCAGGGCATCGCCGAGGCGGTGTTTTCGCCCGAGCGCGTCGACGAGGTTTATCTCGATCGGCTGCTCGCGCAGTGCGCCGAGCATTTGTCGCTGCTGGCGGCACCGTCCACGCTCGAGCGCGTCTATGATTTCGATCCGGACGCCTTCTCCCAGGTCATCGAAACGGCCCAGCGCAGCGCGCCCTTGCTCGTGCTCGACATTCCTCACGTCTGGAGCGGTTGGACCAAGAGCACGCTGATCAAGGCCGACGAGATCGTCATCACGGCCACGCCCGAACTCGCAAACCTGCGCAACACCAAGAATATGGTGGACATGCTGAAGCGGCTGCGTCCGAACGACCCGCCGCCGAAGCTGATCATCAACCAGGCGGGCGTTCCGAAACGGCCGGAGATCGCGGCATCGGATTTTTCCGAACCGCTCGGCATCACGCCCATGGCGGTGATCAATTTCGAGCCGCTGCTGTTCGGCAACGCGGCCAACAATGGCCGCATGCTTGGCGAGATGGATGCCAAAAGTCCGGTCGTCGGCACGATCAACGAAATCGCGCATGTGCTGACCGGGCGCAGCGAAATCAAGGCGAAGAAGAAGGCAGGCCTGGGCGCCATCCTCGGCAAGCTTTCGCGCAACAAGAAATGACGCTCGCGCAGCGGCATCGGGTAGTCGATCATGTTTGGTAAAAGAGGCACAGACGACGGCAGCCGGACAACTCCCGAATTCCGTCCGCCAGCACCTCCCCGCCCCCCCCCCCCGCCGCTCCCGCTCCGGCCGGGACGATGGCTCTCGATCGGCCGGCCGCGCCTGTGCCGAGCATGCCCGCCGCGTCGCCCGTTCGCCGTCCGGTGGAGGCGCCGCCGATGGCGCCCGAGCCGCCGAGAAGGGCCCAGCGCGAGCGTAGCGAAACCTACTACGACACCAAGAGCCAGGTGTTTTCGGCGCTGATCGATACGATCGATCTTTCGCAGCTCGCCAAGCTCGATCCGGAAAGCGCGCGCGAGGAAATCCGCGACATCGTCAACGACATCATCGCGATCAAGAATTTCGCAATGTCGATCTCCGAGCAGGAAGAGCTGCTCGAGGACATCTGCAACGACGTGCTCGGCTATGGGCCGCTGGAGCCGCTGCTCGCGCGCGACGACATCGCCGACATCATGGTCAACGGTTCCAAGAACGTCTACATCGAGGTCAACGGCAAGGTCGAGCAGACCAGCATCCGCTTCCGCGATAACCAGCAGCTGCTCAACATCTGCCAGCGCATCGTCAGCCAGGTCGGCCGCCGCGTCGATGAATCGAGCCCGATCTGCGACGCGCGTCTTCCCGACGGCTCGCGCGTCAACGTGATCGCGCCGCCGCTCTCGCTCGATGGCACCGCGCTCACCATCCGCAAGTTCAAGAAGGACAAGCTGACGCTTGACCAGCTGGTCAAGTTCGGCGCCATCTCGCCGCAAGGCGCGGAGATCCTGAAGATCATTGGCCGCGTCCGCTGCAATGTCGTCATCTCGGGCGGTACCGGCTCGGGCAAGACGACGCTGCTCAACTGCCTGACCAACTACATCGATCGCGAGGAACGGGTCATCACCTGCGAGGACTCGGCCGAGCTGCAGTTGCAGCAGCCGCACGTGGTCCGTCTCGAAACCAGGCCGCCCAATCTCGAAGGCGAGGGCGAGGTGACCATGCGCGACCTCGTCAAGAACTGCCTGCGCATGCGGCCCGAACGGATCATCGTCGGCGAGGTGCGCGGACCGGAAGTGTTCGACCTTCTGCAGGCGATGAACACCGGCCATGACGGCTCGATGGGAACGATCCACTCCAACAGCCCGCGCGAATGCCTGAACCGTATTGAATCGATGATCGCCATGGGCGGCTATTCGCTGCCGCAGAGGACGGTGCGCGAGATCGTCGTCGGCTCGGTCGACGTGATAATCCAGGCGGCCCGCCTGCGCGACGGCTCGCGCCGCATCACCCACATCACCGAGGTGATCGGCATGGAAGGCGACGTCATCATCACCCAGGATATTGTCCTCTACAACATCAAGGGCGAAGACGCGAACGGTAGGCTGCTGGGCGAGCACGTATCGACCGGCATCGGCAGGCCGCATTTCTGGGATCGTGCCCGCTACTACGGCGAGGAGCAGCGCCTCGCCAACGCGCTCGAAGCCATGGAGAAACGCGCTGACTGATGCATCTGGAGGTGTAGGGGCCCCGGTCGATGTTCGGAATTGACACCACGGTTCTGGCTTTCGTCGTGCTTGCGGGCCTCAGCGCCGGCGCGATAGCCTATGCTTTCCTGTTCAAGCGCATCGACAATGAAAAGCAGGCCGGCAAGCGGCTTGAAACAATCAAGACGGCCGAGACCGACCGGTCGGTGGTGAAGGCTACGCGCGACCGCGCCGCGGAAGCGGTCAGGCGGCGCAAGACCCTCCAGGATTCGCTCAAGCAGCTCGATGAGAAGCAGAAGACCAACGACCGCAACCTCAAGAAGCCGCCGCTGAAGGCCCAGATCCGCCAGGCCGGCATGACGGTTTCCATCGAGCGCTTCTACATCTACTCGGCGATCTGCGGCGTCGTGCTTACGTTCCTCGCCTATTTTGCTGGCGCGCCGTTGCTGGTTCTGCCCGGCGCTCTCTTGGCCGGAGCCCTCGGCCTGCCGCGCTGGTTCGTATCGTTTCGCCGCACGCGCCGGGTGAAGGCTTTCCTGGAGGAGTTCCCGAATGCCCTCGACATCATCGTGCGCGCGGTCAAGTCCGGTCTGCCGCTGAACGACGCGATCCGCATGATCGCCAACGAATCTCCCGAGCCGGTGCGCTCCGAGTTTCGCCGCATCGTCGATTCCCAGCAGATGGGCATGTCGATCCCCGACGCGACGCTGCGCATGTCCGAGACCATGCCATGCACCGAGGCCGGCTTCTTCGGCATCGTCATCCAGATCCAGTCGCAGGCCGGCGGCAATCTCTCCGAGGCGCTGGGCAACCTTTCGCGCGTGTTGCGCGACCGCAAGAAGATGAAGGCCAAGGTGCAGGCACTGTCGATGGAAGCGAAGGCATCCGCCGTCATCATCGGCGCCTTGCCGTTCGTCGTCGCCTTTCTCGTTTATCTTTCGAGCCCGAACTACATCATGCCGCTGTTCACGACCAGCGTCGGCAATTTGATCCTCGGCTGCTCCGGCGTCTGGATGTCGATCGGCATCCTGGTGATGCGCAAGATGATGAATTTCGAAGTGTAGGGACGCGGACCCAATGACAGACCAGGTCGTCAAGACGCTAACCGATCCTTCTTTTCTTATCGCGCTGCTGGTCGGCATCGCGGTTTTTGCGACCGTCTTCACGCTCCTGCCGGCGCTTGGCGGCAATCAGCTCAAGGCGCGCATGAAAAGCGTGGCGCTCGAGCGTGACGAACTGCGCGCCAGGCAGCGTCAGTGGCTCGCCAACGAAGCCGACCGCCGCCGCAAGGGCTTGCGCGAGGAGCAGTCGATCGGCATGCGCAACATCGTCGAACGGCTGGACCTCAAGCGCGCGCTTGCCGACGAAGGCACGCTGCAGAAGCTCAAGGTGGCGGGCTTCCGCGGCCAGAATCCGCTGACGCGCTTCCTGTTCTTTCGCCTGATCCTGCCCTTCATCGGATTCGCGCTCGCAGCGATCTACCTGTTCGTTCTGGGCGGTCTGGCGCAACAGCCGGCCTTCATCAAGCTGTTCGTCTGCATTCTTGTCGCCTATGGCGGCTTCTATGCGCCGATCCTCTACGTCAACAACCGCGCGACCAAGCGCAAGCAGTCGATCCAGCTGGCATGGCCGGACGCGCTCGACCTGATGCTAATCTGCGTGGAATCCGGCATGTCGGTGGAAGCAGCGCTTCGCAAGGTCGCCGACGAGATCGGCACCCAGTCCGTCGCGCTCGCCGAGGAATTCGTGCTCACCAATGCCGAGCTCTCCTATCTGCAGGACCGCAAGGTCGCCTATGAGAACCTGGCAAGCCGCACCGGCCTGGAATCGGTGAAGTCGGTGTCCCAGGCCCTGGTCCAGGCGGAACGCTACGGCACGCCGGTGGCGCATGCGCTGCGCGTGCTGGCGTCGGAAAGCCGCGACATGCGCATGAACGCGGCCGAGAAGAAGGCCGCAGCACTGCCGCCGAAGCTCACCGTGCCCATGATCCTATTCTTCCTGCCGGTTCTGTTCGCCATCATTCTGGGGCCGGCCGGCATCCAGGTCAGCCAGCGCGGCATCTTCGGCGACCAGCACAATTCCAGCAGTCACTAGAAAACCCGAACGGATATGGAAAGGCCGCACGGTTTATGCCGCGCGGCCTTTTGTCGTCGATCGGCGCGATCCCGCGCCCTGCTCGATCAGTTCGTCGCGGCCTTCGCCTTGTCCTTGTCCTGATCCTTGAGCTGGCTCCAGGCATTCTGCTGGGCAAGCATCTGGCGCAGATAGGCGACATTGGCCTGCGCCTGCTCCGGCGAAAGCTCCTGCGAGGCGATCTTTTCGGCCTCGTCGAAGCGGCCCTGCAGGCCGACGACCAGCGCCAGGTTCTGCCGCACGCGGCTGTCGGCACTCGGCTGCTGCACGGCCGAGCGCATATAGGTCTCGGCGGTGCGCAGATCCCCCTCCAGCACATAGGACATGCCGAGATTGGAGAGGATCGAAGGTTCGTTCGGCTTGAGCTCGAGCGCCTTCCGGTAATCCTGACGTGCCTCGTCCCGCTGCCCTATCTGGTCGAGGATGGCGGCTTCCGCCGACACCAGGCGCCAGTCCGGATATTCCGGCGTCTGCGCGCGGCGCACCGCATCGAGCGCCTGCTCGAACTGCCCGTTGGCGGCGAGCGCCTTGCCGTAGGCGGCGAGCACGTCCCGGTCCTTGGGGTAGGCGATTGCGAGCTTGCGTATCACCGCCAGCGACTGGTCGGCGTCGCCATCCATCTGCAGCGCCGCGGCGTAATTCGTGGCGATGCGTTTGTCGTTCGGGTTCCTGGCGTAGGATTCGCCAAGCCTGGTCGTGGCGCCGTGCAGTTCGCCGGCCGACATCGTTTCCAGCGGCCTGTTATCGGAGCGGGAAATGGAGCCGGTCGTGAACTTGCTGGTGCTGGCGCAGCCCGCAACGCTGGCCGCCAGCGCTGCCATGAATGCCGTGGTGATCAGACGCTTGCTCGTGAAGGTCAATGCTTTGATCGGCATCGCGCCGTCTCCATTCCTGCGCGGCCATTAACTGGCCGTCTTCCCTCTCACAGAAATATTCTGTTAACCCTAACGGATCGTTAAAAAGCCGACTCGCGGTGTCGGCCGGAGACCATTGAATGCCTGTCGAAATCATTGACCAGAAACCGGAAGCCGCCTTGCCAGTTTATCTGGTGGGAAAGGACGGTCTCGACGCCTCGATCCTCCCGCCTTCGGTCATTGCCTGGGCGCGGGCCAATGGCTTTTCCGGCGATGCGGGCCGTACGCTCGTTCTGCCGGGCGACGGTGGCGCTCTCGCCGGCGCGCTGTTCGGCACCGGCGACGGCGAGAGCCAGCTTGCCATCGGCGCCTTGGCGAGATCGCTGCCCGAGGGCGAATGGCATTTCGCCCAGGATTTGCCAGTGCCGGATCTTGCGGCGCTGGCCCTCGTCCTCGGCGGCTACGTCTTCACCCGCTACGGCAAGAAGCCCGGCAAGGCGTTGCGCTTCGCGCTGCCGTTGGGCGCCGACGTCGCGCGTGTACGCCGCATCGCCGAGGGCGTTTTCCTGACGCGTGACCTCGTCAACACGCCGACCAGCGACATGGGGCCGGATGAGCTGGACGAGGCCGTCCAGACATTGGCCGCTGCGCACGGCGCCGACGTCTCCGTTGTCAAGGGCGACGATCTCCTGGTGCGGAATTTCCCGATGATCCATGCCGTCGGCCGCGCCTCGGCCGCCGCGCCGCGGTTGATCGACATGACATGGGGACCGAGCGATGCGCCGAAGGTGACGCTGGTCGGCAAGGGCGTCTGCTTCGACACCGGCGGTCTCGACATCAAGCCGTCGTCCGGCATGCTGTTAATGAAGAAGGACATGGGTGGGGCCGCCAACGTGCTGGGTCTAGCCTCAATCATTATGGCGGCGAAACTGAATGTGCGGTTGCGGGCGCTGATCCCCGCCGTCGAAAATTCGATCGCCGGCAACGCCTTTCGGCCGGGCGATGTGCTGAGAAGCCGCAAGGGCATCACGGTCGAGATCGGCAACACCGACGCCGAAGGACGGCTGATCCTCGCCGACGCCCTGGCGCTCGCCGACGAGGAAAGGCCGGCCCTGCTGTTCGACATGGCGACGCTGACCGGAGCCGCACGTGTCGCGCTCGGCCCCGATCTGCCGCCCTTCTATACCGGCGACGAGGCGCTGGCGGCCGACCTGGCTGCGGCTTCGCTCGCTGTCGAGGACCCGCTGTGGCGCATGCCCTTGTGGCGTCCCTATGATGCGAAGCTTTCCTCGAAGGTCGCAGACGTCAACAACGTCACCACGGATGGTTTTGCCGGATCGATCACCGCGGCTCTGTTCCTCAAGCGCTTCGTCGAGAAGACGCCCGGCTGGGCGCATTTCGACATCTTCGCCTGGAATCCGTCCGATCGTCCGTACGGCCTGACCGGTGGCGAGGCGCAAGGCATTCGCGCGCTGGAACGGATCATCTCGAAGCGCTTCGGTTGAGGTTGGCAAAAAGCCGGCAAAAAAGGCCGCAGACTGAAACGGAAGCGAAACAATTTGCCGTCATGCTGGGCGGATGTCGATCTCGATGCGCCCGAGCCAGGCCTTGCGACTGTGGCAGCAGGTGTTGCTGTCGCAGGTGCGCGAGGGCGCGCCCGACCTCACCATGCGCCAGACGGCGATCCTGCTCACCATCTACCTCGACCCGCCGCCGCATACGGTGCGCGGACTGGCAGCCAGGCTCAATGTCACCAAGCCGGTCATCACCCGCGCGCTCGACACGATGGGCGCTCTGAAGCTGGTGTCGCGCCACCGCGACGAGCTCGACAAGCGCAACGTGCTGATCCGGCGCACGGTCGAAGGCGCGCTCTTTGTCGAGCGCTTCGGCGATGGTATCGTCGCCAGGGCGCATGAACTGCCCATCTGACCGATCACCGAGTTGACTGGATTGCTGATTTGACTGCCAGGGATGCCCGCCTTCACGCCTTTCGTTCCGATCTCGCCGACGCCAGGCTGAAAGGAGAGGTCGCCGCCGAGCGCTTCGTCGCTGGCCGGCCGGCGCGGATAACCGCCGCCGTCGCCGACCTGCACAAGGCGCCGCGCCCCGATGCCGGGATCAACACGCAGGCGCTGTTCGGCGATAACGTGCTCGTCTTCGAGGACGCGGAAGGCTGGGCCTGGGTGCAGGCCGAGCGCGACGGCTACGTCGGCTATGTCGCCGATAACGTGCTTGGCGCATGTGAACACGCGCTTACCCACATCGTCTCCGTGCCGCGCACCTTCCTCTATCCGGGTCCTGATCTGCGCTTTCCGATCGGCGGACAATTGTCGATGGGCTCGACGGTGACGGTGACGGGCTCCGCCGAAACGCGCGGCACGCATTACGCGCTGCTGCCTTCCGGCCAGGCGGTGATTGCCCGCCATCTGCGGCCGATCGGAGAACTCGCCGACGACTACGTCACGGTCGCGGAGAGCTTTCTCGGCACGCCCTATCTCTGGGGTGGCGTTTCCGCTTTCGGCATCGACTGTTCCGGCCTCGTGCAGCTGGCGATGCGCATGACGGGCAAGGATGTGCTGCGCGATTCCGATATGCAGGGGGCATCGATCGGCACGCCGCTCGAGCCGGGCCCTGAGTTTTCCGGACTCAGGCGCGGCGATCTCGTCTTCTGGAAGGGCCATGTCGCGATCATGACGGACGCGAAAGAGATGATCCACGCCAATGGCCACACCATGCTGGTCTCGCGCGAAGGGCTGAAAGAGGCGGTCGAGCGCATCGGCTATCTCTATGGCGGCCCGACTGGGTTTAGGAGGCCATAGCATCTTTACCTCTTCCCTTGTAGGAGAGGTCGGATTGCCCCGATTTGCCCTTCGCAAATCGGTTGGCAATCCGGGTGAGTGGTAAGCGGCGCCAAGCTGAAACATCCCTCATCCGTCTCGGCGCTGCGCGCCGATCCACCTTCTCCCACAAGAAGGAGAGAAGGGAAGAACGATCCCCTTTTGTTCCGATTTTCCTTGGCGTGCGCTTGGCATCGCGCTACCTCTGGCGTGTGACAGAGCAGCCGCGCCTTGCCGAACAGAATGCCGCCGTTCTCCTGCCCGAGCCATTCGTCAGATGGTTCGCTGCAAAAGGCTGGTCGCCGCGCATCCATCAGCTCGAGCTGCTGGCCAAGGCGCAAGCCGGACAATCGGTGCTGCTGATCGCGCCGACCGGCGCCGGCAAGACCCTAGCCGGCTTCCTACCGTCTTTGACCGAGCTTGCCCACCGGCCCAAGCGGAAGCCCGGCGAAGCGCATCGCGGCATCCACACGCTCTACATCTCGCCGCTCAAGGCGCTGGCCGTCGATATCGAGCGCAATCTCGGCAGGCCGGTCGACGAGATCGGGCTGCCGGTCACAATCGAAACGCGCACCGGCGACACGCCTTCGCACAAGCGCCAGCGGCAGAAGCTGGTGCCGCCTGACATCCTGCTCACCACGCCCGAACAGCTCGCGCTGCTGATCGCCTCAAACGACGCGAGGCGCTTCTTCGAGGACCTGCGCTATGTCGTGCTCGACGAGCTGCATTCGCTCGTCACCTCGAAGCGCGGGCATCTTCTGGCGCTTGGCCTGGCGCGGCTGCGGAGGTTCGTTCCCGAGTTGCAAACCATAGGCCTGTCGGCAACTGTCGCTGAGCCGGACGAATTGCGCCGCTGGCTGGTTAGCCAAAATCCTGCAGGCGACAGGGCCGGGCTGATCACCGTCGCCGGCGGCGCCAAGCCCGACATCTCCATCCTCGACTCGCGCGAGCGCGTGCCGTGGTCGGGGCACTCGGCCCGCTACGCCATCCCCGAGATCTACGAGGCGATCAAAGAGCACCGCACGACGCTTCTCTTCGTCAACACCCGCAGCCAGGCCGAGCTTTTGTTCCAGGAGCTGTGGCGGGCGAACGAAGACTCGCTCCCCATAGCGCTCCATCACGGCTCGCTCGATGTCGGCCAGCGCCGCCGCGTCGAGAAGGCGATGGCCGACAATGCGCTGCGCGCCATCGTCGCCACCTCCACCCTCGACCTCGGCATCGACTGGGGCGATGTCGACCTGGTCGTGCATGTCGGCGCGCCGAAGGGCGCCAGCCGCCTGGCGCAGCGCATCGGCCGCGCCAACCACCGCATGGACGAGCCGTCGAAGGCGATCCTGATCCCGGCCAACCGCTTCGAGGTGCTGGAATGCCGCGCCGCGCTCGACGCCAACTATCTCGGCGCGCAGGACACGCCGCCTTTGATCAAGGGCGCGCTCGATGTGCTCTCGCAGCATGTGCTGGGCGTCGCTTGCGGCGGACCGTTCGATGCCGACCTTCTGTACGAGGAAGTGCGCGGCGCCGCGCCTTACGCAGCGCTGGAACGCGAGACCTTCGATCGCGTCATCGACTTCGTCGCGACAGGCGGCTACGCGCTGAAGAACTATGAGCGCTACGCCCGCATCCGCCGGAACAAGGACGGGCTGTGGCGTGTCTCGCATCCGCGCGTCGCGCAGCAATACCGGCTCAATGTCGGCACCATCGTCGAAATGCCGGAGCTCAATGTCCGCTATGTCCGGCAGGGGCGAGGCATGGCCGGCCGCGGCGGGCCTGTGCTTGGCAAGATCGAGGAGTATTTCGCCGAGACGCTGCGGCCCGGCGACAATTTTCTCTTCGCCGGCAAGGTGCTGCGCTTCGAAGGCATTCGCGAAAACGAATGCGTCGTCTCCAACGGCGCCGGCGCCAACATCATCGTGCCGTCCTATGCCGGCGGCAAGTTCCCGCTGTCGACTTATCTCGCCGAACAGGTGCGCGGCATGCTGGCCGACAGCGACCGCTGGAAGGTCCTGCCCGAACAGGTCGCCGACTGGCTTCGGGTCCAGGAGGAAAAGTCGGTGCTGCCGAAGCGCGGCGATCTTCTGGTCGAGACCTTTCCGCGCGGCAACCGCCACTACATGGTCGCCTATCCCTTCGAAGGCCGGCTGGCGCACCAGACGCTCGGCATGCTGCTCACGCGCCGGCTGGAGCGCGCGCATGCCAGGCCGCTCGGCTTTGTCGCCACCGACTATTCGCTCGCTGTCTGGGCACTCGACGACATGGCGGCTTTGTTCAAGGCGAAGAAGCCGTCGCTGCCCACACTTTTCGACGAAGATATGCTGGGCGATGATCTGGAAGCCTGGCTGAACGACAGCTGGATGCTGAAGCGCACCTTCCGCACCTGCGCCGTCATCGCCGGACTGATCGAAAAACGCTACCCCGGACAGGAGAAGAGCGGGCGCCAGGTGACGGTCTCGGCCGACCTGATCTACGATGTGCTGCGCAGCCACGAGCCGGACCATATCCTGCTGCAGGCGACGCGCACGGATGCCTCGGCCGGATTGCTCGATGTCAGCAGACTTGGCGAGATGCTCTCGCGCGTCCGCGGTCGAATCATGCATAAACATCTCGACCAGATCTCGCCGCTGGCGGTGCCGGTGATGCTGGAGATCGGTAAGGAATCGGTCAATGGCGGCGCCAATGACACGCTGTTGATGGAAGCCGCCGACCTGGTCGAAGAGGCGATGGGTCGCGGGTGGCGGGCTGGAAGCAATTCCAGGAAAAGTATGTAGCGGTTTTCCATTCGGAAATTGCGTAAACGGAGAGGGCATGAATTTTTCGCTGTCGCGCGCAACGTTGATCGCCGAGGCCGATTTGATCGGCATCGCCGGCGAGCGCGCGGTCTGCGATCGGCGCGGCATCCTCTATTTCCCCGATCTTCGGCTACTCGCGGTCTCCGACCTGCATCTCGAAAAAGGCTCTTCCTTCGCCAGGCGCGGCGCGCTGATCCCGCCCTACGACACCGGTGCCACGCTGCTGCGGCTGCAGGCGGTGATCGCCGACTATCAGCCGCGCATCGTCGTTAGCCTCGGCGACTCCTTCCATGATGGGGGCGGCGCCGAGCGCATGCATCAGAGCTTCCGCGAACGGCTGGAGGCGATGATGGCCGGCCGCGACTGGTTCTGGGTCGCCGGCAACCATGATCCCGATGCGCCGGCCGACCTGCCGGGCGAGACGGTCAGGGAACTCGCCGTCGGCTCGCTGGCGTTTCGCCACGAGCCCTCCAGGCTGCGGGTCGAAGGCGAGATCGCCGGCCATCTCCATCCTTGCGCCCGCATCGTTCAGCGCGGCCGTTCGGTGCGGCGGCGCTGCTTCGCCGGCGACGGCGGCCGCATGATCATGCCAGCCTTCGGCGCCTATACCGGCTCGCTCAACGTACTCGACCGCGCCTATGCCGGCCTGTTCCGGCTGGAAACACTGATGGCCTATATGCTGGGCGCCGAACGCATCTTCGCGATATCCGGCTCGATGCTCAGGCCCGGCTGAAGCCGCTCCTATCTACCATAGTAGAGTGTGACCGTGTGCTTCGCCTCGGCGAAGAACAGCCAGCGCTCGACCAGCATGCCGATAAGTTGGGAAATGGCTGCGAGCGCCGACGCAATGGCCGCGAAAGGCCACTGTGAGGCGAAGGCGACAGCAAGCAAGATAGCCGGCACGGCGAAGGCCAATACCTGCGTGATCCGCCGCAAC
This sequence comes from Mesorhizobium silamurunense, assembly GCF_014843825.1. Lineage (GTDB taxonomy): Bacteria > Pseudomonadota > Alphaproteobacteria > Rhizobiales > Rhizobiaceae > Mesorhizobium > Mesorhizobium silamurunense. Next base: position 9,855 of record NZ_JHQR01000182.1, on the reverse strand, counting down.
TTCGCACTGTGCTTACGCGCAATGCGGAATCCCATCTCCTTGAGTAGGTAGTTTTCTTCGGTGTGCGGCCATTCGATCGACCGCACCGTGCCGCCGGCGAGGCCCGTCGCCGTGTTGGCGGTGGTCGGGATTTTCAGCCGGTCGTTGTACCGCCAGGTCGCGAGCTTCCAGGCCCAACCGGCGAGCGTGGCAAGTGTCGCTCCTGTCACAACCACCGTCGAACCGACGGCGAAACCCTGAAGAAGGGCGTTGAGCAACACACTGCCTGTCATGCAAGCGAAAATAAGATAAGCCGGCAAAGTATAGCGGCTGTGCCACTGCGCGATAGGCTTAAGCGAAGCATAGATCATGCCGGTCGTGCAGACCGTCGTGACCGCGCCGGCTGCCGCCAGAAGCCCGGCAACGGCCACCCAGCCGCCGCTATCGCCAAGCAGCACCCAGCCGATGCCGAACAGCCCGGCCGGAATGAAGGTCGCGACCGACGCCACGCCTTCGCGCGACAGCCAGGAGCTGCGCCATTGCGAGAAGGCCCGCCAGGCTCGCTCGGGCCGGCCGAGATGGCCGGTCGAGGAGAGCAAGCCCGCCGCGATCAGGCCGAGCGCAAGCGCCATGCCGACAAGGCCAAGCCAGAAATCGGCTGGAATCAACCCAAACCCGCCAAGCAGGCCGAGCAGCGCCAGCAGGCCATAGCCGGCCCCGGTGGCGGTGGTGAAGAAGAGGACGGAAAAGGCCGGATGCATGGGCTGCGCGAATTCAGTTCGAAAGCATGCGGTCGATCCAGCCGAGGAAGCCGCCCTCGGCTTTGATCGGCTCAAGTGCCGGCGCGTCCACGTTGGCCGCGCGTTCGGTGCGGGCACGCGGCAGCAGGTATTTGTTGGTCGGCTTGTAGCCGAGCTCCGGCATCAGGTCGACGCCGCCGCGGTTTGTGACCAGTTGCGAGATTGCCGATGCGGGATCGCCGAGATCGCCGAAATGCCTGGCGCTGGTCGGGCAAGCGGCGACGCAGGCCGGCACGCGGTCGTCTTCGGCCAGATTGTCGTTGTAGATGCGATCGACGCAGAGCGTGCATTTCTTCATCACGCCGACATCGGTGTCGAACTCGCGCGCACCGTAGGGGCAGGCCCAGCTGCAGAGCTTGCAGCCGATGCATTTGTCCTCGTCGACCAGCACGATGCCGTCCGAGGCGCGCTTGTAGGAGGCGCCGGTTGGGCAGACGGTGACGCAGGCCGGCTGCTCGCAATGCAGGCACGAGCGCGGAAAGTTCACCGTGCGGCCGCCCATCTCGGTCGTGTGCTCATAAGCGTGCACGCGGTTGAACCAGACCCCGTCGACATGCCCGCCATAGGGATCGATGTCGGTCAGCGGCGCCATGTGGCCGCCGGTGTTCCATTCCTTGCAGGCGGTCACACAGGCCTGGCAGCCGACGCAGGTGTCGAGATCGATGACGAGGCCGAGCTTTTTCTCGGTATGGCCGGGAAGGCAGGTCATTCGGCGGCTTCCCTCTTGATGCGGAATTCCGCGCCGAAGCGAAGCACATCCGGAGACGGTTCGGCATTTGGCGGCTGCCGGAAGCGTTCGAACTGCGGCTCGCTGAAGCCGGCCTCGTCCGCCGCGCATTTGACGATGCGCACGCGCACGTCGAACCACGCCGCCTGGCCGGTGACTGGATCGGAATTCGAATAGCGCTTGCCGTTGGCATCGGCCGAAATCTGATCGCCGATGATGTGGTTGAGCAGGAAGCCGCGGTTGGATTCTGCCGCATCATCCTTGAGGCCCCAGCTGCCGCGCCGCTTGCCGATGGCGTTCCAGGTCCAGACCGTGTCCGGGTTGACGCCGTCGATCAGCTTGATCTGCCCCTTCACCTTGCCGTTGACACTCTCGATCCACACCCAGTCGTCATCGGCAAGGCCGAGCCGGGCGGCCGTCTCGCGGTGCACGAACAGCCGGTTCTGGCTGGTGATCTGCCTCAGCCAGGCATTCTGCGCACCCCAGGAATGATACATGTGCATCGGCCGCTGCGTCAGCGCATGCAGCGGATATTCTTGGAGATCGACGGTCCCGTCCTCGAAGGGCGCGTACCAGAAGGGCAGCGGGTCCATATAGGCTTCGATACGGCCGCGCTCGGCCTCTGGTGGCTGCGCTTTTCCGTGGCCGCGCGCGGCGAGGCGGAAGCGCTGCATCGGCTCGGAATAGAGCTGGAAGACGGTTCGTTCCGCCCTGGGGATGAAGCCCATCTCGACCGCGAAGTCGAGATAGGCGCGGTTGCCCATCTTGTAGTAGCGCTGGTCGTCGGAAAAATCGTGGTGCCAGAAGCCGCCATTGTCGATGTAGCGCTTGAGCTGGTCCGGATTGACCTCGCCCTTGCCGATCGCCTCGCCGTTCTTGCCGCGCCAGCCGGCGAGCGGGCCGATGCCCGGCGTGCGCTCGTGGTTGACGATGTAGTCGGCATAGTCGCGGTATTTCGCCGAACCGTCCTCGTTGACGAAGCCGGGCAGGCCGAGCCGCGCGCCGAGCTCGATCAGCACCGACTGGAATGGCCTGACGTCCCGATCCGGCTGCACCACGGGATGGCGGATGGCGTCGCCCGGCCCGTCGGCATGGCTGATCGGCCGGTCGAGCAGGCTGATGCAGTCGTGCCGCTCGAGATAGGTGGTGTCGGGCAGCACCAGGTCGGCAAACGCCACAGTCTCGGAATAGTAGGCGTCGGAATAGATGATGAAGGGGATCTTGTACGCGCCCGACTCGTCCTTGTCGGTAAGCATGGCGATGGTCTCGACCGTGTTCATGGACGAATTCCAGGCCATGTTCGACATGTACATCATCAGCGTGTCGATCGGATAAGGATCGCCGGCCCAGGCATTGCGGATGACGCTGTGCATCAGGCCGTGCGCGGCTAGCGGCGCTTCCCATGAATAGGCCTTGTCGATGCGGGTGGGCCGGCCGGCCTCGTCGACGAGCAGGTCGTCAGGCCCGCAGACGAAGCCGAGCGGCATGCCTTCCAGCGGCGTCATAGGCCGGATAGTCTTGCCGGCGGGCTTTGGTCCCGGCGGCGCGCAGCGGGGATAGGGCGGCTTGAAGCGGAAGCCGCCGGGAACGTCGATGGTTCCGAGCAGAACCTGCAGCAGGTGGATGGCGCGGCAAGTGTGAAAACCGTTGGAATGGGCCGAGATGCCGCGCATGGCATGCATCGAGACCGGCCGCCCCTTGATCGTCTCGTGCCGCCGGCCCGCCGGATCGGTCCAGGCGACGGGCAGTTCGATCGCCTGCTCAAAGGCGACATGCGCCAGCTCCGCCGCGATCCGGCGGATCGTCCCGGCGCTGACGCCGCAGCGGCCGGCGACTGCATCGGGCGAATAGCTCTCGTCCAGGTATCGGTCGGCGATCAGCTGGAACACCGGCTTGCAGCGCCGGCCGTTGACCACGTGGTTGCCAGTCAATGCTGGTTTGGCATCCGGGTCGGTCGCGTTGACAGGGACCTTCGCCACCCTGTCCCAAGCCAGCGGGTTGCCGGCATCGTCGCGCACGAACAGTCCGTCATCGGCGGACCCGGGCTCCTGCACGACAAGCACCGGCGCGTTGGTGTAGCGCAACAGATAGTCGAGATCGATGCGGCCGGCCTTGAGCAGTTCGTGGACGAGGGCGAGCACGAACAATCCGTCCGTGCCGGGCCGGATGCCGATCCAGTCGTCGGCAATGGCGTTGTAGCCGGTGCGGCACGGATTGATCGACACCACCTTGGCGCCGCGCGCCTTGAGCTTGCCGAGGCCGATCTTGATCGGGTTGGAATCATGGTCCTCGGCGACGCCGAACAGCATGAAGTATTTGGTGTTCTCCCAGTCGGGCTCGCCGAACTCCCAGAACGAGCCGCCGATCGTGTAAAGGCCGCCGGCCGCCATGTTGACCGAGCAGAAGCCGCCATGGGCGGCGAAATTCGGGGTGCCGAACTGGCTCGCCCACCAGCCGGTCAGCGATTGCGACTGGTCACGCCCTGTGAAGAAGGCGAGTTTCTTCGGATCGGTCCGCCGGATCGCCGACAGCCGCTCGCTGGCTATGGTGAGCGCTTCCTCCCATTCGATCTCGCGGAACTCGCCCGAGCCGCGCGGACCGGTGCGCTTGAGCGGCTTCCTCAGCCGCGCCGGGCTGTAGTGCTGCATGATGCCGGCGCTTCCCTTGCCGCAGATCACGCCGCGGTTCACCGGGTGATCCTTGTTGCCGTTGATGTAGCGCACCTTGCCGTCCTTGATGTGGACGTCGATACCGCAGCGGCAGGCGCACATATAGCAGGTGGTCTTGGCGATGCGGTCGGAAACGCTTGGCGAGGTGTCGACGCCGTCGCCTTCCTCCGGCGCGCGCGTGTCGGCCAGCGGCTGCTGCGAGGGTGCGGAATTGGCGCCGCGCGGCTCAGCCGAGCTCATGATCCGCGAACGCTCTTGTTGACCGCCATCTTGGCTTTCGTCTTCGGCCCCGGACCGCGCATATAGTGGAGCTCGGGATGGTAGCGCTCGCCGGCCAGCTGCCGTCTCAGCCGGCGGCCCCAATGCGCGAAAAGGGATTTGAAGCGCCCGATCATTTCCAACCTTGGCGGCGGAGCAGCTAATTTTTTCCAAGCCTGGGCAAAAAGTTAGAACAAAGCAATTGATCTGTCCAACAAGCGGCTCTTGTAATTCCGATCGATTTTGCTTCTTAGTTGGCCATGACCCTCGATCAGTTGCGCATCTTCGTCGCCGTCGCCGAGCACGGCCACATGACCAAGGCGGCCGAGCTTCTCGGCATCTCGCAATCCGCCGCCTCGGCCGCCATTCGCGCGCTCGAAAGCCAGCATGGCGTGCGCCTGTTCAACCGTGTCGGCCGCAACATCGAGCTCGCGCAGACAGGCCATCGCTTCCTGCCCGAGGCCAAGGCGGTGCTGGAGCGGGCAGCGGCCGCTCACGACGTGCTGGAACATGTCTCGCAGACCGTCACCGGCAGCCTGTCGATATCGGCGAGCCAGACCATCGCTAGCTATTGGCTGCCGCGGCGCCTGGCTTCGTTCCACGAAGCCTATCCGGCGGTGCGGCTCAGCGTGACGATCGGCAATACAAGGCAGGTGGAGACCAATGTGCTGGACGGCCGGGCCGATTTCGGACTCGTCGAAGGGCGCACCGAGTCCGACATTCTGCGGCGCGCCACGGTCGACGAGGATCGCCCCATGCTGGTGGTGGCGCGCTCGCATCCCGAAATTCCGATGACGCCAGCGGGAAACCTCGACATCCGGGCATTGCGCTGGATCATCAGGGAAGGCGGGTCTGGCACGCGCGAGGCGCTGGAGGATTTCGCGCGCAGCGAAGGCGTCTCGCCGGCGGAGCTGCAGATTTTCCTGGTCCTGCCCAGCAACGAGGCCGTGCGCCAGGCGGTGGAGGCCGGCGCCGGCGCCACCATCATCTCCGAACTCGTCGTAGCGCGCTCCCTGGCGGAGGGCAGCCTGAGGTCCGTGCCGGTCGATTTGCCGAAGCGCGATTTCGCCATGATCACCCACCGTGACCGGCAGGCGAGTCTCGCCCAGATGGCGCTTAAGGCGCACCTGACGGGCAAGGCGGATGCGACGCTGGCGGACAGAGGTTAGATAACAGAAGCCTCAGGCGAACTTACGCCGCGCATCCAGCGCCAGGCCGAGCCCTACCGAGCCGAACATGTCGCCCTCGATGACGGAGGCCTGCGGCACCAGCGAGAGGATCCGCCGCTTTGCCAGCGGGATCGCGGTCGAACCGCCGGTGAGGAACACGGCGGTGATGTCGGCGGCATTGATGCCCGCGTCGGCGATCGTCTGTCTGACCGTCGCGGTCACCCGTTCGATGTCTGCGCCGATCGTCTGTTCGAGGCCGGTGCGCGTGATCTCGGCCGCGAAGCGTGCGCCGGGCAGCGGCACCTTCACCTCGGCCGAAGACTGGTCGGTCAGCGCGATCTTGCCCCGTTCGACCAGGCCGGCCATCGCATGCCCGTATCGGTGCTCGACGATGTGGACGAAGCGGTCGACGAGGTCGGCGCGCTCGGCCTCGAAGCGGATCTGCTTAAGGTCCGACATCGCCTTGGCGGTGTAGACGAGGTTGATGCGCTGCCAGGTCGCGAGGTCGACGAAATAGCTCGCCGGCAGATTGCGCTTGCCGTCCTTGGTCGGCGTCAGATAGCCGAGCTCGGGCATGACATGGGCGATGCTGAGCAGCCGGTCGAAATCCGTGCCGCCGATATGGATGCCGCGATTGGCGAGGACGTCGCACTTGCGGTCATCCGAGCGGGCGCGCTCCGGCGACACGCGCACGACCGAGAAGTCGGAGGTGCCGCCGCCCATGTCGACGATCAGCGCCAGCTCTTCCCGGGCGACATTCTGTTCGTAATCGAGCGCCGCCGCGATCGGCTCGAACTGGAAGGCGATTTGCTTGAAGCCTTGCGCGCGCGCCGCCCTTTCGAGCTCGCTTTGCGCCTTCGCGTCGGCTTCGGCATCATCGTCGACGAACTGCACGGGACGGCCAAGCACGACGCGTTCGACCGGGCCGCCGGCATCCTCTTCCAGCCGCTTCTTCAGATGGCTGATGAAGAACCCGATGATGTCGGTAAAGCCGATCAGGCGCGCCTTGATGCGCGTCTTCTCGTTGGCGAGCGAGCTGCCGAGCACGCTTTTCAGCGAGCGCATCAGCCGACCCTCGACGCTGTCGGTGTAGTCGGCGATCGCACGACGGCCGAAATAGGTATGGCCGTCCTCGAAGTTGAAGAAGACGGCGCTTGGCAAAGTGGGCTGCTCGCCCTCCAACGCCACCAGTCGAGCGCGGCCGTTGCGGATCACGCCCACCGTGGAATTGGACGTGCCGAAATCGATGCCGCCGAATGCCGATTGCATCGCAGCCTCCTGTCATTGCTTTGCGGCAGCGGATCGCCGGCGTCGGAAAACGCGCCGTCATCCGGATGGCCGGACCGCTCTGCCGAAATGAATGTGTGTGCTTGCCCCTGAACTGGGAGGCGGCGATTTATCGCAAAACCGGGAAAAGGGAAACCCTCGTTCCGGGAAAAAATCAATCCTTGCGGAAGACGATGCGTCCAAGCCAGCCGGTGAGCATGGCGAGCGACACGGCGAAGACGCCGTAGAGGAAGGAATAGTCGTGCGCGACGCGGAAGATCGACTGTTCGAAACCGGACTTGCGGATCTCGAGCTGGGCCGAGCTTTCCTTCACGAACATGCCGCTCTTGAACAGGAAGGCACGCGCCTTGTGCGTGCCGACCGGGATGTTGGGCGCGAGCCGGACGGTGGCGCGGAAAAGGTTCTGCGACAGGAACTGCACGCCGCCGACATTCTCGCTGTAGAGGCCGGTCGCCGCCTTGCGCGAGCGGAGTGCCGAGGTGAATTCCTCGATCGTCGCCAGGCTGTCGCTGGGCTCGGCCGGTTGCATGTAGAGGTTGGAAGCGCCGAGCGACAGTTGCTTGTAGCTGTTCGGCTCGGTGATGTCCTGCAGCGGGCGGGTCGTCGCCACCGAATAGGACACCGGCACGTTCTCGAACGTTTCCGATTCCAGATTGACCCAGACGCCGAGCACCCTGTCCTTGCGGCGCACGACGACGGGGCGAGCGGGACCCTCCAGCACGACGATGACATCGTAGCGTCCCTGGCGCGCAATCAGCGGATCGGGATTTTCCAACGAGCCGAAAATGGTGAGGTCAGCGCCGGAAAAACCGGCAGTGATCGAAATGGCGTCGGTCGACAGGCCGATCTGGATGCTTTCGGCCGCCGGCGTCTGTGCCGCCGCCGGCAGTGCAGCGGCAGCAAGCGACAGGAAGGAGGCGGCTGCGAGCGCTCTCAATCCCGCCATCAGGTCAGGCCCGCGAGCGAATAGCGATTGGGCGGGGTGACAAAAAGGTCGATGGCCAGGCGGATGGCGACGGCGAGCACCAGCAGCGCAAGCAGGGCCCGCAACTGCTCGCCGCGCAGCCTCTGGCCGGCCTTGGCGCCGTATTGCGCGCCGGCGACACCGCCGGCCATCAGCAGGAAGGCAAGGATCACGTCGACGGTCTGGTTGGTCGTGGCATGCACCAGCGTGGTGTAGGCCGACGTGAAGATGATCTGGAACAGCGAGGTGCCGATGACGACATTGGTCGGCACCTTGAGCAGGTAGATCAGGGCCGGCACCATGATGAAGCCGCCGCCGACGCCCATGATCGAGGATAGGAAGCCGATGGCAGCGCCGAGGCCGAGCACCGGGATGACGCTGACGAACAGCTTCGAGGCGCGGAAGCGCATCTTGAACGGCAGCCGATGGATCCAGTTGTGCTGGCCGGATTTCTTCAGCACCGGTGCCGCGCCGCTGCGGCTGGCGCGCAGCGCGTTGACGCTCTCGACCAGCATCAGCCCGCCGACGGTGCCGAGCAGCGCGACGTAGAGCAGCGAGATGAACAGGTCCAACTGGCCGAGCCGGCGCAGCAGCGCAAAGACATAGATGCCGGCGGTCGAGCCGACGATGCCGCCGGCCAGAAGCACGCCGCCCAGCTTGAAGTCGAGCGTGCCGCGCTTGAAGTGCGACAGCGCGCCGGAGAAGGAGGAGGCAATCACCTGGTTGGCCCCGGTGGCCACCGCGATTGCCGGCGGGATGTTGTAGAAGATCAAGAGCGGCGTGATCAGGAAGCCGCCGCCGACCCCGAACATGCCCGACAGGAAGCCCACCGCCGCGCCCATCGCCAGCAGCACGAAGACGTTGACGGAAATTTCCGCGATCGGGAGATAGATGCCCACCCGTCTGTCTCGATCAGTTTGCCAATCGGCGAATGCCGCCGTCCCCAGCAGTTTCGCACCGAAAAGCCAATTTTTTCTTGCGCCGACGCGGCGACGGGGGTCAAACCCCGCCGCCGCGCCGAAACAAAAACCATCTCAATCAGTTAACAGGCAAATCTGTGGCAAGCCGTCGCGGAAGCGACGCGCCTGCCGTTATTTGCGCGCCAGCAGTGCCTTGACGAGCGGCGCGTCGATCTCGCCGGTCGGCTTCATCTTGTTGTCGGTCTGGAAGGCCATGATGGCGTTCTTGGTCTTGTCGCCCATCACACCGTCGGCGCCGCCGGCGTCATAGCCGTTCTTGTTGAGGATCAGCTGGATGTTCTTCACCGCCTTCTTCATGTCGATGCTGGCGGTGGTCTGGGGCGTGCTGTCCTGCCAGGATTCCGGAATGTCGGCTGAGTTGGCGGTCGCGTTGAGCGGCTTTGGCTTCCACAGTTCCGTGGCGGCGCGGGCGCGCTCGAGCTGCTCGGGCCTGAGCGCATTGGCGATCTCGTCGCGCTTGGCCGCGGCGTCCTTGTCGCCGGTCTTGGCGACGAGGGCGAACCATTTGTAGGATTCCTCCAGGTTCTGCTTCATGCCGACGCCCTTGGCCGAAAGAATGCCGAGATTGAACTGGCTGTCCTTCACGCCGAGATCGGCCGCCTCCTGGAACCAGTGCGCCGCCGATTCATTGTCGGTCACCCCGTCCGCCGCCATGGCGAACAGCACCGCCAGATTGTGCATGGCGCTGGCGTTGCCCTGTTCCGCCGCGAGCTGGTAGTAGGTCTTGGCCTTCTTGACGTCGCGCGCGACGCCGATGCCCTTCTCGTAGAAATTGCCGATGCGGTATTCGGCCGGCGCGAAGCCCAGTTCGGCGGATTTCTCGTACCATTTGGCCGCCGCCGCCATGTCTTCCTTGACGCCGCGCTCCGGGGGGGGGGGAGCCGATCTCGAACAGCGCCTTGACATCGCCGCCCGCGGCCGCGTCGCGCAGCGCCACCGGGCCGATGTCGGTCGGGATATCGATCTTGGCGACCGATGCTGCGGTCTGGCCGCCTGCCGGCGGGACGGCGCCCGTGGTGTCG
>NZ_JHQR01000176.1 GCF_014843825.1 Mesorhizobium silamurunense | reverse complement strand
GCCTGCCGGCGCCCGAAACTCTTCGCGGTAGCGGAACGACCGCTTTGGAGGAATTGCTTCCAACAGCCGACAGGCAGTTTCCGTGCCCTAGCCTATCGAGCAGCAACGCACCTCAATTTTTGCGGCTAAGACAGACAGCGACTGAATCTGACTACCGCCGCTGACTATTTAATATTTAAGCTGAAACTGGCACACGGCAGGAGTCGAACCTGTGATCTCCGCATTCGGAGGGCAAGTCACTCCTACCCCAGATTTCATAGGGAGGACGGGCTCGCTTCGCCAACCGCAGCAGCGAAGCCGGAACAGGTAGCTCGATGAGTGGGCTGAAAGGCGGTAGCGCTCTCCCGCTACCAAAATTCAGATAAGCTATTGAAATATATAGTAAATTATGCGCAATTTGGTAGCGCTCTCGGACAAAATTCCTCAATAATTTCAATGCCGCACGACTGACGCTGACCGATCCATCCCTGCATTGGTTGGAGCTAACCAGCCTTCAAGCCTGTTGCCTTCCGTAGGTGCAGCCGAAAAAAACCCCTGAAGTCTCGAAAATCGGCGAAACCGAGGCCCGTAGCGGCGCGCACCACCGTAGAGGGCGAGACGGAGCATTCGGCGGCAATCGAGCCGACGGTGCCAAAAGCTATCACGTCTGGCTTCGCCAGTGCCATCCGAGCAACTTGTTCCTGCTGCTCCGGAAGTGTGATCGTCCGTGAGGCAATCATGCCTTTGAGTTCGCTCACGTCGCTTGGTCGTTTGATGGCCTCGTGCATGACCACACTCCTCTGTAGCTCCAGAAGCTTCTATCGCAGCGGAATGGCTTGCTTCTTCGAGACGGACTCGATGCAGGCAAGCGCAATTTTTAGAGCGTTGCGCGCGTCCTCGCCCGTCGGTCCTTCAACTTTGCAGGTACGAGAGGCTCGAACGAACGAGGCGAGCTGCGCCGTGTAGCCTTGGACGAAATGGTCGGTGTCGCGGCGCCAGGTATCGTTCGACAGGCCGTTCTTGTCGAAGAGCGTCATGCTGGAGCGACGAACGTCGCCCATGGTCACCATGCCGCCGGAGCCGAAGACCTCGCCGCGGATGTCATAGCCGTAGAGTGCCGAGAAGTTTGCTTCGGCGACGGCAACGGAGCCGTTGTCGAACCGGACTGTGACTACCGCTGTGTCAAGGAAGCCGTTTTCCCTGAAATCCGGCCGCACTAAAGCGTCGGCTACAGCAGACACCTCTACCGGCTGCGCGCCCGGATTGAGCCACAACAGCGTGTCGAAGTCGTGGATGAGCGTCTCGTAGAAGATGGTCCAGAGTGGGATCCGCGCCGGATCGGCGCCGAACGGGCCTGGATCGCGCGTGAGAGAGCGAAGGAGCTGCGGCGTCCCGACTTTCCCGGCATCAATCGCTGCTCGCCCCTCAGCAAAGGCCTGATCCCAGCGCCGGTTGAAGCCCACCTGAAGTGGGACCCCGGCCGAACGCGCCGCGGCGATTGCCCGGTCGGCATCCTCCAGGGTCAATGCCATCGGCTTCTCGCAAAAGATCGCCTTGCCTGCTTCGGCGGCCTGCACGAGGACGTTCGTATGGAACCGCGCGGGAGTGGCTATAATCACCGCCTCGAGCCCCGGATGAGAGAGGAGATCGGCCGTATCCGTGTAGGCGCTTTCGACGCCGAGCTTCTCAGCGAGGTTGGACGCCGCATCCGGCGCAGGATCAGCGATACCAACGAGATCGGCACCGACGAGGCGGCACGCGACGGTCTCACCGTGGAAGGAACCGATGCGACCGGCGCCGATGAGTCCGACACTGACAGGCTTATTCTTGGGCATTCGAGCAATCCTAAAAAAGGGTTGGAGAGGTAAGTCAGACCGTGAAGGCCTCGCGGAAGGCTTCGAGCGCGGCGTCGGGATCGCCGGCGGCCCAGGCTTCCATGCCGACAGGGCCGGAATAATCCATTGCCTTCAGGGCTTTGGCGACACCACGCCAGTTAATCTCGCCGGTGCCGGGTTCGCAGCGGCCCGGAACGTCCGCCACCTGGATCTCGCCGATCCAGGGCAGGCACTTGCGGCAGAGTTCGATCAAATTCCCCTCGCCGATCTGGGCGTGGTAGAGATCGAGGTTCAGGCGAAGTCGCGCATGGCCGATGCTCGACACCAGGGCGAGCGTGTCCTCGGCACGGCCAAAGGGCACGCCTGGGTGGTCGACCGGCAGGTTGAGATTTTCAAGCGTGAAGGTGACACCTTCCTGCTCGGCTAGGTCGACGACGCGGCAGAGAGTGTCACGCGCCTTCAGCCACATCGCACCGGTGACGACTTCGATGGGCTGAACTGGGAGGCCCCTGTCCCCAAGCCCCGTGCCGTGCAGGTTGAGGCGCTGCACCCCGAGGCGCTTGCCAACCTGTGCGGTCTCGCGGGCCGTTCTGATCAGTTCGGCCGCACCTTCATCATCGGTCAGACGGCCCGCAAGGTAGCCGTTCATGATCGTGAAGGTCGCTCCGGTCGCCTCGAGCTTGGCGAGATCGTGCTCCGGCCAATTCCAGAGGCCGACGCCGAAGCCCATCTCCCTGAGGCGCGAGGCACGCCATTCGATCGGCTTGTCGCGCCACAGCATCTCGGCGCAGGCTGCGAGGGGAAAGGGAGCGGTCGTGGATGCACTCATTGGCGGTTCTCGAATTGTGGGTATGACGACGAGTGGTGCGGCGCGATTGCGCCGCACCGACATGTGAAAAGCTCTCGATCAGATCGTTCCGCCGAGTTCCTCTGAGAGCGACTGCAGCTCCTTGCCGCCTGCCATCAGGTTCTGGAGCTCGTCGATGCCGATCTGATCTTTCCTGTAAGTGCCGAGCGTCTTGCCGCGATTGAGCACCGTGAAGCGGTCGCCGACGGCATAGGCGTGACGGACATTGTGGGTGATGAAGATCACGCCGAGACCCTTGTTGCGGACCTGGCCGATGTACTTCAGCACCATGGAGGTCTGGGCAACGCCAAGAGCGGAAGTCGGCTCGTCCAGGATGAGGACCTTGGCGCCGAAATAAACCGCGCGGGCGATCGCAACACACTGACGCTCGCCGCCTGAAAGCGTTCCAACGGCCTGCTGAGGGTCGCGCACGTCGATGCCGATCCTGTGCATCTCGTCTCGTGTGACGTTGTCGGCGTGCTCCATGTCCATGCGTTTGAAAGGCCCGAAACCGACCACGGGCTCGCGCCCCATGAAGAAGTTGCGGGTCACCGACATCAGCGGGATCATGGCGAGGTCCTGATAAACGGTGGCAATGCCGGCATCGAGGGCATCGCGCGGTCCCGCAAAGAGCCGGGGCTGCCCCTCGACCAGGAATTGTCCGGACGTCGGCTTGTGCACGCCGGCAAGCGTGTTGATCAGCGTCGACTTGCCGGCGCCGTTATCGCCCAGCAAGCAGAGCACCTCATGCGCATTCACGCTCATCGACACACCGTTCAGCGCAATGACCGAGCCGAAATGCTTGACGATGTCCTTGACCTCAATGAGGGGCGTTTGGGACGTGGCCATCAGCGTTCTCCCGTTACGCGCTTGCGGATGACATTGTTGAAAATCACCGCGATCAGCAGCATGCCGCCCAGAAAGACGAGGTACCAATCCTGGTCGATCGAGGTGTAGGTCAGTCCGATCAGAACCATGCCGAACACGATCGATCCGAAGAAGGCGCCGATTGCCGAGCCATAGCCGCCGGTCAGCAGGCACCCGCCGATGACGGCAGCGATGATCGCCTCGAACTCCTTCTGGAAGCCGCGGCGGGCGTCGGTCGAGCCAGCATCGAGAACTGTAAGGATGGCAACCAGCGTGGCGCAGAGCGCGGTGATCACGAAGAGCGTCGTCTTTACCCGCGCAACCGGCACGGCGGATTTGCGGGCAGCGCGCGGATCGCCGCCGGCAGCAAAAATCCAGTTGCCAAAACGCGTCCGCAACAGGACCCACGTCGCGAGCAGGGCGATCGCTATGAACCACAAAATCTCGACGGGAATGCCCGGCACTTTCGGAGCGCCGCTCGGAAATGCCTCGATGATGCCTTTCTCGGCGAGCCACGAGAACAGGCTCGAAAAGGCGTCGCCCGAAAAGAACGGCGCCAGCGGGCTGCCGGCGGCAGCCTCCTTCATGCCGCGAAGCTGGGTGGAGCCGCCGCTCGCCCATTTTAGGCCGACCAGGGTCAGCCCGCGCAGGATGAACAGAAACGCCAGCGTGACGATGAAGGACGGCAGGCCGGTGCGCATCGTGATCTGCGCGTTGGTGACGCCGATGAAGACGGCGAAGGCGACGGCAACCAGGATCGCAACGCTGAGCGGCACATGCCAAACGACGAGCGCGGTGCCGAAGACCAGCCCGGCAAAAGCCACCATCGATCCGATCGAGAGATCAAATTCGCCGCCGATCATCAGTAAAGCCGCGCCGATGGCAAGAATGCCGAGTTGGGCGGCCGGTGCCATGAAATTCATGATGCCGGCCAGCGTGAACATCGCCGGATTTGCGGTGAAGAAGAAAAAGATGGTCACGAGCACCAGGCCTGCAACAGCGCCGAGTTCGGGGCGCCGCAGGAGCGCGGTCATCGTCGAGACTTTCTTCAGTCGCTCATCGGAGTGACTTGTGGCCGTGCTCTGTTCTTTGGTCAGAGTCATTGTTTCCTCCCGATTTTTATCAAGCTCAAGCCGTACAGATGCGGTCTTCCGGTCCTGCACGAAGATTGAGCGGTCCCCGCCGAAGCGAGGACCGCCCGGCTCTCCTTAGCGGATGCCCTGGGAGGATTTCTCAATGACGGAAGCGGCCGTGTCCTTCTCGACGAAGCTCGGACCGGAGGGCACATTGCCAGCGGGGATCGTACCGTAGCGGGCATAGAGCGCGAGGAACGTCACCGGCAGATAGCCTTGCAGGTAGGGCTGCTGATCGACCGCGAACAAAGCCTTGCCGTCGGCAACCGCCTTCAGGAAGCCCGCCGACAGGTCATAGGAGGCAACCTTCACCTTGTCGCCGACGCCCATCTTCTCGACGACTGCGACCGCAGGCTCGCCGACGAGCGGGGCCGAGAGACCGAGCACCACGTCGATCGACGGATCGGATGTGAGCGCGGCCTGGATCTTCGCTTCGATCTCGGCCGGATCGGCCGTTGTCGGCAGCACGGTCACCTTGCCGCCCTCAAAACCCTTTTCGGTGCCGGCGCAACGCTGGTCGAGAGCGGCATTGCCCACTTCCTGGTTGACGCAGAGAACGTGCTTCAGGCCGAGGGATTTCAATTTCTCGCCGACCTTGATGCCCGCTGGGCCTTCGTCCTGGCCAACATGCAGCTTGATGCCGAGCTTCTCTGCCGCCGAGATGCCTGAATTCATCGAAATCACCGGAATGCCGGCCGCGACAGCCTTCTCGATTGCCGGACCGAGCGCATCCGGGTCAGGGTCCGAGATGACGATGCCGGCAGGCTTCTGATTAGCGGCAGCCTCGATCAGTTGGCCCATTGCCACCATGTCGAAGGTTTCCGGAGCGCGATAGTCGACTTTGACATTGCTGTCCTTCCCGGCCTGCATCATCCCGTTCTTCACGATGGACCAGAATGGATCTGACGCCTGTCCGTGGGTGACCGCGATAATGGAAATATCCTCAGCTCTGGCGCTGATGGCCATTGAAGCTGCTGCACCGAGGATGACGGCACCGACTGCGAGTCTCTTTAGAATGGATTTCATCTGCTCCTCCTAACGTTGCCGTCTCCTCCTGAGGCGGCAAAAAAGCGAATGCTACCGGGTGCAAAAGTGTTTGCTACCGGGTGCAAACGCGTGCATCATAGCTTTTGATACGCTAAAAGCAAGCGTTCATTTCACGGAATCAGAAAATGGAATGGACGTTTCATTTTGTGGAGGCTTCATGAGAAGGCGGGCAACGGCGAAGAACGTGGCAGATGCGGCCGGCGTCTCAAAATGGACAGTTATCCGTGCGTTCACGCCGGGCGCATCGATTACCGAAGAGAGCAAACGTAGGGTTCTGCAGGCTGCAGCGGCGCTTAACTACTCGCCGAACCTCCTCGCCCGCAGCTTGGCCACCAATCTCACGCATCAGGTGGCGGTCTTCGTCGACGACTTTGCCAACCCTCAGAAGTTGCCCTTCCTGGAGACTTTGACCGATCGGCTGCAGGCTGAAGGGCTGGTCGCCATGCTGATCAACATCAACAATCACTTCGATCATGTGCGTGCCCTGCTCAACGCGGATCAGCGCCAGGTCGATGCCATCATCATGTTCGGCACTGCTTTTCGCAGCGAAACGTTGAATGACAGGCGGCTGGGCCGGAGCATGCCGCCGATGTTCGTGCTGGCAAGGGACAGCCAGATCGATGGCGTGCCTGCCGTTGTCTGTGACGCCGAGCTGGCATTGAAGGAGATCGTCGATCATCTTTATGAAAAAGGATACCGGCGTCCGGGCTTCATGGCTGGGGCGCCGGCCCTCTCCACGGCGCTCAGGCGCCGGCATCATTTCATCGATTTCTGGAAACAGAAGGGTGTAGACGAGACCGCGGTGATATCGGCGGAAAGGTATAGCGCGCAGGCCGGAGCAGAATCCGTTCACCACTATCTTCAGAATACGGACGCCAAGGATAGGGTCGACGTCCTCATGTGCGAGAACGACATCCTGGCCATCGGCGCGCTTGACGAAATCCGCGGGCAGTTTGGCTTGCGTGTGCCGCAGGACATGGCCGTCATCGGCTTCGACAATTACGAGCTGGGCGGAGCATCGGTCTATGGACTTTCCACATACGAGCAGCCGAAGGACGAAATGGTTGAGGTTGTCATCGAGATGATAACCGGGCGGCTGCCCCCTGAGACTGTCACACTGCCGGGAAAGCTCATCGTCAGGAATTCTGCCTGAGCCACTTCTCAGAGCCAATCGGGGACACGGCGAACGTTGTCCTGCCGAGGCCTCTCAGTTCCAATCGAACATTATGCAGGGAATGCAATGACCCAGATTGATATCTTGCTGCCGCCCGACGTGCGACTAGCCGTCAGTCCGCTGTCCTGGGCGAACGACGTTCTTGAAGACCTTGGCGCGGATATACCGCTGGAAACCTGCCTGCGTGACGCCGCCGACGCTGGATATCATGGCGTGGAGCTCGGGCGAAAGTTTCCGCGAAATGCAAACACCCTGAGCCCGCTGCTTGCTAGCCATGGTCTCGCCCTGGCGTCCGGCTGGCATTCGGGAAAACTAGGGTCAGGACCCATTAATTTGTTG
>NZ_JHQR01000178.1 GCF_014843825.1 Mesorhizobium silamurunense | reverse complement strand
TCCGGGCCGTCTTTCTCGCGCGCCTTGGCGGCGAGCGCGCGCATGTCGGCGTCGCCGACATCGACCGGCTCGGCGTCCTCGCTCATCCCCATGGCGCTGCGCCAGATGGCGTAGTTGCCAGCATAGGCCTCGACGCAGCCGCGGCGTCCGCAGCGGCAGAGCGCGCCGCCCGGACGGTGGATCATGTGGCCGAACTCGCCGCCTGAGGAATGCGTGCCGGTGAACAGGTCGCCCTTGAGCACCAGCCCCATGCCGATGCCATGCGAGAGCAGGATGGCGATGAAATTGTCGCGATAGCGGTCGGGGTCGCGCCATTGCAGCGCCACCGCCATCATGTTGCAGTCGTTCTCCATGGTGGCTGGAATGCCGAATTCCTTCTCCAGGATGTCGGCGAAGGGAATGTCGGTCAGCGGCGTGATCGGCGACCACAGCATGGCGCGAGCATGGGAATCGGTGATGCCCTGGATGCCCATGGCGAGGCGGGCGACGCTGGCGACATCGAGGTCCGGATCTTCCAGCCGGCGCCGGACGATCGCCGTGCATTCGCCGATCAGCTCGTCGCGCGGCATGGTCAGCGTGTCGAGGCGACGCTGCTCCTCGGCGATGACCTGGCCGGCATAGTCGATGACGGCGACGGAGAGGAAATTCAGCGACAGCACCACCGTCACTACCGCCGTCGCCTCGGGATTGAGGGCGAGGCCGACCTGCGGCCGGCCGCGCTTCAGCGACACGGTCTCGCTCGGCTTGCTCTCGGCGAGGATGCCTTCCTGGATCAGGTCCGCGGAGATCGCCGAAATGGTCGAGTGGCTGAGCCCGGTGGTCGCGGCGATTTCCGTGCGCGACGGCTGGCCGGCCCGGCGCACGGCCGAGAGCACCATGGCGCGATTGCGCCGGCGCAGGTCGTCGTGGCGGATTCCGACCGACATTTTTCCTTCCTTCCGGGCAGCGCGGCCTCTTTGATAATGCATGGGCCGTTGGCGACGCGCCAGATCGGTTCAGTTCCGGATATAGCTACCGAACCGCCCTGGATTCGCTTCATTCCGTTCCGATGGAAAGCGGTTCTGCGCTTCCCTCCGGAGCCGTTGCAGAATAGTGGCAGAAGCGGCCGAGACTGTCATTATTTATTGCGAGCCTCGAAATAAAGTTCGCGGCACCTCAAAAACCATCAGAATCGCAGTTGACAGCGCTTCCGCGTTGGATCAGTATTTTTTCGAGGCTCGAAAAAAAGCCTCTGTGCCGGCCTTCGGGCCAGTCTGGGTCGCGCCGCAAGGGCGCAGGGAGGAAATCATGAAGAGATTCGCAGCCGCCATACTGGCGGGTGTCGCCATGTCGTTGACACTGGCGTCGGTCGCAGAGGCAAAGGACAAGGTAATCGGCGTTTCGTGGTCGAATTTCCAGGAAGAGCGCTGGAAGACCGACGAAGCGGCGATGAAGAAGGCAATCGAAGCCGCAGGCGACAAGTATATCTCCGCCGACGCGCAGTCCAATCCGGGCAAGCAGCTGACCGACGTCGAGAGCCTGATCTCGCAGGGCGCCAACGCGCTGATCATCCTGGCGCAGGACGCCTCGGCGATCGGGCCGGCGGTGCAGAAGGCGCTGGACGAGGGTATTCCGGTCGTCGGCTACGACCGCCTGATCGAGAACAAGGACGTCTTCTATCTGACCTTCGACAACAAGGAAGTCGGCCGCATGCAGGCCCGCGAGGTGTTCAAGGTCAAGCCGGAAGGCAACTACGTCTTCATCAAGGGCTCGGGCGCCGATCCGAATGCGGATTTCCTGTTCGCGGGCTCGATGGAAGTGCTGAAGGAAGCCATCGACAGCGGCAAGGTCAAGAATGTCGGCGAGGCCTATACGGATGGCTGGCTGCCTGCCAACGCGCAGAAGAATATGGAGCAGTTCCTGACCGCCAACGACAACAAGGTCGATGCCGTCGTGGCGGCCAATGACGGCACCGCCGGCGGCGTCGTCGCGGCGCTGACGGCGCAAGGCCTGGCCGGCACCGTTCCGGTGTCGGGCCAGGACGGCGACCATGCCGCGCTCAACCGCATCGCGCTCGGCACGCAGACGGTGTCGGTGTGGAAGGATGCGCGCGAGCTCGGCAAGAACGCCGCCGAGATCGCCTCGCAGCTCGCCGACGGCAAGAAGATGGCCGACATCGCCGGCGCCAAGGACTTCACGACGCCCGGCGGCAACACCGTCAAGTCGCTGTTCCTGACCCCGGTCGCGATCACCAAGGACAATCTCAACGTCGTCATCGACGCCGGCTGGATCAAGAAGGACGAAGTCTGCGCGGGCGTTGCCGCGGGCGCAGTCGCGGTCTGCAACTAATCCGGCCGACAGCGGTCCAAAAACGAGCGCCGGCCCCCGCGGCGCTCGTCCAAGGGCTTCCCGCTTCAACAAAGCCGGGAAAGCAAATAGCATCGTGGTCCGGCATCCGCGCCAGACGGCAGCCGGTGGGAGGATATCATGACCGATACGACCTCTGATACGCCGGCCAACCCGGCCGCGGATCGCGCGCGTGCTTCCGAACTCAGCGCCGTCGGCCGTTTCCTCAAGGCGACCGAACTCGACACCCGCATGCTCGGCATGGTCGGCGCGCTGCTGATCATCTGGATCGGCCTGCATGTCATTTCGAGCCTGCGGCTCGGCGTCAATCCGCTCGATTTCGACAGCCGCACGTTCCTTACACCGCGCAATCTGTGGAACCTGTCGGTGCAGACCTCGGCCGTGGCGATCATGGCCTCCGGCATGGTGCTGGTCATCGTCATGCGCAACATCGACCTCTCCGTCGGCTCGGCCGAGGGGCTGATCGGCATGGTCATGGGCTTCGCCCAGGTGCATTTCCTGGTGCGGATGGTCGGGCTCGAGCTCGGCAATCCGTGGATCTGGGTGCTGGCGCTGGCCATCGGGCTCGCGCTCGGGTTGCTCATCGGCGCCTTTCAGGGCTTCGTCATCGCCTATCTCGAAGTGCCGGCCTTCATCGTGACGCTGGGTGGACTGTTGGTGTGGCGCGGCGCCGCCTGGTGGGTCACCA
The DNA here is from genome assembly GCF_014843825.1 of Mesorhizobium silamurunense. Classification (GTDB taxonomy): domain Bacteria; phylum Pseudomonadota; class Alphaproteobacteria; order Rhizobiales; family Rhizobiaceae; genus Mesorhizobium; species Mesorhizobium silamurunense. The sequence goes on along the minus strand of NZ_JHQR01000178.1, from coordinate 34,244 downwards.
GCGGCCAGACGGTGGCACCGCTCGACGCCACTTTCCAGCTCATGGGCGGCGGACCGGCAGGCTCGATCGGCGCCAGGTGGAGCTGGATCGTCGGCGTCGTCGCCTGCCTTGCCGTGGTGTTTGCGCTGTTCAACGGCCGGGTGCAGCGCAAGCGCTTCCGTTTCCCGCTGCGGCCGATCTGGGCCGAGACGCTGCTCGGCGCGGTCACCTGCGCGGTCATCATGGGCGCGGTATGGCTGGCCAATTCCTATCCCTGGCCGGTCGGCATCGTGAACCGCTACGCCGCCGCCAACAACATCACCGTCCCCGAGGGCGGGCTGTTTATCGCCCACGGCATCGCCATTCCAGTGCTGATGGCGGTCGCGGTCGGCCTCATCATGACCTTCATCACCAAGCGCACACGCTTCGGCCGCTATGTGTTCGCCATCGGCGGCAATCCGGAGGCGGCGAACCTTGCCGGCATCAACACGCGCTGGATCACCATGAAGGTGTTCATGATCATGGGCGTGCTGGCGACGATCGCCGCGGCGATCTCGTCGGCGCGGCAGAATTCATCGACCAATGCGCTGGGCACGCTGGACGAGCTCCTGGTCATCGCCGCGGCGGTGATCGGCGGCACCTCGCTTGCCGGCGGCTCGGGAACCGTGCTCGGCGCCATGCTTGGCGCGCTTTTAATGCAGTCGCTGCAGTCCGGCATGGTGCTGCTCGGCGTCGACTCGCCGCTGCAAAGCATCGTCGTCGGCGCCGTGCTGGTCATCGCGGTCTGGCTCGACACCATCTACCGCAAGCGGGTTTGACGGAGGGAAGATACCCATGGCCGAGAAGAACGCTCCCACCGACGCCCCGCTGGTCGACATGCGCAACATCTCGATCGCCTTCGGCGGCATCCGCGCCGTCGACGACGCCTCCATCGATCTCTTCCCCGGCGAGGTGGTGGGGCTGCTCGGCCACAACGGCGCGGGCAAGTCGACGCTGATCAAGATCCTGTCCGGCGCCTACAAGCGCGATGCGGGGCAGATCTTCGTCAACGGCGAGGAAGCACCGATCTCCAACCCGCGCGACGCCAAGAAATACGGCATCGAGACGATCTACCAGACGCTGGCGCTTGCCGACAATGTCGACGCCGCCGCCAACCTCTTCCTCGGCCGCGAGTTGAGGACCGCCTGGGGCACGCTCGACGACGTCGCCATGGAGGCCGAGGCGCGCAAGGTGATGGGCCGGCTCAATCCGCGCTTCCAACGCTTCAAGGAGCCGGTGATCAAGCTGTCCGGCGGACAGAGGCAGTCGGTGGCGATCGCCCGCGCGATCCTGTTCAACGCCCGCATCCTGATCATGGACGAGCCGACGGCAGCGCTCGGTCCGCAGGAGACGGCCCAGGTCGGCGAGCTGGTGCGGCAACTCAAGGCCGACGGCATCGGCATCTTCCTGATCAGCCACGACATCCATGACGTGTTCGAGCTTGCCGACAGGGTCTGCGTGATGAAGAACGGCCAGGTCGTCGGCACGGCGCGCACCGGCGATGTGACCCAGGACGAAGTGCTTGGGATGATCATCTTGGGCAAGTGCCCGCCGGGCGCCATTCCGGGTCCCGGAGCGCTGAAAATAGCGGCGTAAGGCCGTAAATTAGCTGGCTAATTTACGAATCGTTGATGTGCCAGCGGCCGTGATGGTTTGACCTCGCCATTGTGTTGGCGCGGAGACTTGCCCATAAAGGTGGTCAATGATCACGGGCCGCACCCTTCGTTGAAAAAACTCTTTCCGATCGTCGCTTTCATCGCCGTCGCGCTGATCAGCCTGACAATGGCGGGGTTCGCCTATTTCGCGACCCAGGAGGCGGCTCGCATCAAGTTCGAGGGAACGGCCGACGACGCGCTCAATCGAATCGAGAGCCGCATCGACCTGCATCTGTCGCTGCTGCGCTCGACGCAGGCGCTGTTCGATGCGCGCAACGGCGACATCACGCGCGGCGAGTTCAAAGCCTTCTTCACCGCGCTCGACATCGACGATAATTTCGCCGGCCTGCGCGGCATCGGCTTCCTGAGGTTGGCCAAGACCGGCGACGAGCCTGCGGTCGAACGCGATATCCTGCACGACTATGGTTCGGCCCACCCGGTCTATCCGGCCAACACCGGACAGCAGTGGCGCACGCCCATCGTGCTGTTCGAGCCGCTCGATACGTCCAGTCAGTCGATCATCGGCTACGACATGTTCAGCGAGCCGGTACGGCGCGTGGCGATCGAGAAGGCCATGGCCGACGACCAGCAGCATGCGAGCGGGCTCGTTCAACTTGGCCAGGGACAAGGGCAGGAGCAAACCTTCCCCGGTTTCCTGGTCTTCGTGCGGTTGAACGTGGAAACGGCGCCGGACGTCATCAACGCCAGCCGTTCCTCGACCGCCGGCTTCCTCTACGCCGCCTTCCGCGCGCGCGATTTGTTCCAGGTGGCGCTCAGCAAGGCTCCGCTGCTGCCGGTCAATGTCGAGATTTATGACGGCAAGCCGGGAGCCGACAATCTCCTGTTCCGGTCAGAGGCGCCGCCGGCCGAATCGCTCGGAGGAAGGCTTGTGGCGCGCCGGGATGTCGTCGTGGCCGGCCGGCCCTGGACTATCCTGTTTCGGCCGACGAGCGCTTTTTCGTTGCCTTCCTCGCGCGCCATTCCGGTGATGCTCGGGCTGTTCGGCCTGCTGCTGGCCGGGGCGATCGCTCTGGTGGCCCGCTATCAGGAGCGCGCCTATGAGGCGAAGTCGCTGCTGCATGAGGCGACGGAGAAGAGCCTGCTGGAAAAGGATCTGATCCTGCAGGAGATGAAGCACCGCATCAAGAATTCGATCACAAGGGTGCTGGCGATCGCGCGGCAGACTGCCTCCCAGGCCACCGACGTGAAGGAGTTCTCCGCATCCTTTTCGGCACGGCTGCAGGCGATGGCCGCGTCGCAGGACATGCTGACACGTTCGCGCTGGCAGAAGGCGGACCTCGGCGACCTCCTGCGCACCGAACTCGGTCAGGTGTTCGGCAAGGAGCTTCCCGAAGGCATATTGTCGGGGCCAGAGGTGCTGCTTGACGAGACGACGACACAGGCGCTCGGCCTGACCTTCCACGAGCTTGCCACCAATGCGCTGAAATATGGCGAGGCCGGCAACTCGGCCAATTCGCTTAAGGGACAATCGGCGTTGAAAGTGGATTGGAGGGTCGAAAGGCGTGGGCGGGAAAGGACGCTGGTGCTCAACTGGCGCGAGGCGGGGCAAAAGAAACTGGAGGCTCCGGCAAAGACCGGCTTCGGCACCAAGCTGATCGATCTCAATGTCACGCGCGAACTGCGCGGCACGATCAAGCGCGATTTTCAGGCCAACGGACTGAAAGTGGAAATAAGACTTCCGCTGTCAGAGTGAGCAGGCCCAGGCCTCTCTAGCCAAGGCTGTCCGTTCAAGCACAAAAAATGGAGGCCGGCAGGGCCGGCCTCCACATCGACATTTCCGCTAGCGCGGGATTAGTTGCAGCGGGCGGTGTAGATCCGGCCGCGATGGTCGCGATACTGGCAATAACCGTTGCGCAGGTTGCGGACCAGCAGGCCGGACCCTGCGCCGACAGCCGCGCCTATCAGCGCGCCCTTGCCGCCGCCGACCAAGCCGCCCACGCCGGCGCCGATCAGGCCGCCGCCGACCACATCCTGCTCGGTCGTGGTGCAGCCGCTGACAGCGACCACGGCAACCATGGCAATGATCATCTTCCGCATAAAATTGCTCCTCACTTTTGTCCTCACTTTTGGGCAGTGCCAGCCGCCATTTAGCACGAAAAAACGGGCTTTGCTTGCCTGATCTTATTGTTGCTGAAGATAGTCTTTTTCGGGGCGCGCGCCGTTTGACGCGACAAGCGTGCCGGAGACCGCCAGCGACGCGACGAGCGTGCCGTCGGGACGCACGGTCCAGAGGATCTGATCGTAGTCGTCCTCGAGCGCCGGATCGACGGCAAGGCACTCCCCCATGATATGCGGCGTCCGGCCCCGCAGGTCGCCCAGCGCAAAGGGCCGTTCGGCGATGCAAGCCTCGAAGGTCTCGAAGACGCCGACCGGCACCGACAACTCGCGGCAATCGGTCATGGTGTCCGAGCAGCCGATGACGAGGAGCAAAGCGGCGATGTGTTCCACGGGTGAATCCTCCCGCCGCAAAGAACGATTCTCGCCACTCAAAAGTTCCTGGCCGCGATGCCGCGAGCCCTTGGTGGTCGCTCGAATGGGAACCCCGTCGGATCAGGTCAACTGCCACGCAGCCGCCAGCACCAGGGCAGCAAGGAGCGCGACGGCGCCGAGGCGAAGCGACAGATGGGAGGAATGGGGCAAGGGCGGTGCCTCGACGTCCTGGAAGCCGCTCATCGAGACGCGGGCGGCCTGCTCCAACCTGTTCATGTCGGCAACCATCATTCATTCCTCCCAAATCGCGTGCCAAATCGTGTGACTAGGCGCGGTTGGGTTTCGGCGCACCCGAGCGGTTCAGCGTTTGATGGGGTCGCCGATCCGCTCCAAGTACTTGTTTTTACGCAACTCCAGACGAAATCCGCTGCGCGCTTTTGCTGGAGTTGCTTTTTAGCCGGGAGCAGAATCGGACTTTATGGTGAACAGCCGGTTAAGAGCCTTGGCGGCGAATGCCGGCGGCGACGCGGCGGTTCACTCCATCTCGAAATTGCCGCGCGGAATCGTGAGGCGATATTCGAGATGATCCTCGTCGATATCGAGTGTGGCCGAGCCATTCAGCGACGTCGGCACGACGCGTTCGAGTGCGACGCTGCCAAAGCGTTTTTCGTTGCGCTGGCCTGCGCCGATCTTTTCCGTCCAGATCAGCAAAAGGCCGGACGAAGTCTCGCTGCCGGCCGCGATCCTGGCGCTTACCTTGACCCGACCGCCGGGCCGGGACAGGGCGCCGTAGCTTACCGAATTGACGGCCAGCTCATGCATGGCCAGCCCGATATGCAGGGCGGCGTTCGGGTTGAGGTAAGGGTTCTCGCCATCCAAACGCAAGCTGCGACCCGGATCGGCGCTATAGCGGCCGACCTGGCCGGATATGAGTTCCCGAAGCGCTGCTCCCCGCCAGTTGGAGGATGTCACCAGATCCTGAGACGAGGCGAGCGACTGGATGCGGCCGCGAAAGCGCGTCAGGAAATCGCCAAGCGTCTCCGAGTAGCGCCCGGTCTGGGTGGCGATGCTCTGGATGATGGCCAGAAGGTTCTTCGAACGATGGCTGACCTCCCGCAGTAACGTCTTCAGCGTCTGCTCGCGGCGTTTCTGCTCCGTCGTCTCGACCATGGTGGTGACGACGCCCTGAACTTCGCCGGAGCCGCTGCGATCGGCATCGATCCAGATATGGAACCAGCGCACGCCGTCACTGTCGGGTATGCCGAGCTCGAGGCGCTCCGCGTTACCGGTTTCAATCACCTTGCGTTTGGCTGCGCTTATGCGCGCGGCCTGTGCGGGGGAGAGCAGATCCTTGCCGTCGGCCGTCTCGGACGCCCACGGGGGGCGCATGTTGCGGGCCCAGACGGTTTTCATTTCACGATCCTGATAGAGGACCGAAATTCCAGCATTGTGAAGCGCATGGAGCAACGCGCGCCCTAGCTGCATCCCGTTCTCTGCCGGATGCATCGCGATCACTTCGTCGCTGCGTCTTTGCGTATCGTCCTTCTGTGAGGCCTTGGAACGCATCCGAAACTTCCCGCATCCAGGCTTGAACGCTTAAGACAGGTCGCAGCCCCGGCTTTGACATGCCGAGGCTGCGCGCAGCCCCAAAAGCGGTCCGCCGGACGATGCCCTTTGGGGACACCGCCCGGCGGTAGCTGGAAACCGTTTGAGGGGTGCGGCTTCCAGTGTTCGGCGTTTCACGCGTCAAGCCCGTCTGAAAAGGCCGGCGATGAGCGAAATCACCAGGAAGGCAAGGAAGATGAAGAACAATATCTGTGCGATGCCAGCCGATGTGCCGGCAATGCCGCCGAACCCAAGCGCGCCGGCGATAATCGCGACCACAAGAAAAACGAGCGCCCAGTACAGCATGATACATCTCCTTCTGATGACCTGAAAAACGTGGCTGGATACCGTTTGTTCCACCATTTGCGGAAAAAGACGACCCCCTGTAAGCAGTTACCGATCAGGCACCGCCCAGCCTCATGCGAGGCGGAACCCTCGCATGAGATCTCGATTGTCGGTATGGATGAGGTCAGGCTGCGGCTTTGGCCTGGCGATCGAAGAAAAGCGCCTGGCTGATCAGGGCCTTGACCATGTCGGGATTGAACGGTTTGGTCACCAGAAACGCCGGTTCGGGACGCTCGCCGGTCAACAGGCGTTCGGGGAAAGCGGTGATGAAGATCACCGGCACCGGCGTCGAGGACAAGATCTCGTTCACCGCCTCGATCCCCGAGCTGCCGTCGGCGAGCTGGATGTCGGCCAGGACCATTTTCGGACGCGTCTTGCCGAAAATGGCCACCGCCTCGGCATGCGTGCGCGCGGTGCCGACCACGCGATGGCCGAGGCTTTCGACCATCTCCTCGATGTCCATGGCGATCAGCGGCTCGTCCTCGATGATCAGCACGTCGGTCGCGACCTGGCGGGAAATCTCGCTGCTTGCCTGGGCAAGCAATTCGGAGAACTCCTGCTCGTCGGCATCGAGGATTTCCGCCGCCTCGTCCTCGCTGAAACCCTCCACGGCGACCAGCAGGAAGGCCTGCCGCGGCCGCGGCGCGATCGCGTTCAGATTGGCGGCCGCCCGCTGCTCCCAGGCGGTCTGCGCATGTTCTTGCGGCACGCGGATGGCAATCGAGGTGAAGAGTCTGGCAAAGACCTTGTACAGCGCGATCCGGTCGCTCGATGCCTTGGGGAAGACTTCGGTGTCGGCGATGATGGCTTCCAGCAACGCGGCGACCAACGCGTCACCGCTTTCCTGCGATCCCGAGACGGCGCGGGAGAAACGGCGAAGGAACGGCAGGTGAGGAGCGATGGTTGCGGATAGGCTCATATTTGACGTCTCCCTCAGATGACGTTGTTGCATTTCATTGGGCCAAACGGATCGCAAACCCCGGCAAACCAACGTCGGCTTTGTGAAAAAGTTCCGCTTGCTGTGGAACTAAATTAGGAAGCGGGCGTTTCGGATTTTCGGGATGGGCAACCAGACAAGGTGCCGCTTGCGTTGTGGTCTGTGGTTCTTGAGCGGTTCGGGTGCTGGGAATTAGGGCAAATATGAAAGAAATGTCAAAGAATTCAACGACTGGCGCCATGAGCAGGCACCGGAATGGGGGTGGTAATCCGCTCGGACCGAACTCCGAAATCGCCCGCAAACTCAAACAATATTACGACGAGCTGGTCTCCGATCAGGTGCCGGATCGATTCGCTCAGTTGCTCAGCCAGCTGGAAAAGGCCGAACCCGCCGAGAAAAAGGACTGAGGCATGGCGGCGGTCTCCCAGAGCTTCAAGACCGAGCTGCTCGGCGCGATCCCGAGCCTGCGCGCCTTTGCGGTATCGCTGACGCAGAATGCGGACAAGGCGGACGACCTCGTCCAGGAAACCCTGGTCAAGGCGTGGGACAAGCATGAGAGCTTCCAGCCGGGCACCAACCTCAAGGCCTGGCTGTTCACCATCCTGCGCAACGAATTCTATTCGCAGATGCGCAAGCGCGGCCGCGAGGTGCAGGACAGCGACGGCATCATGACCGCCAGGCTTGCCGTCCACCCGGCCCAGCATGGCCAGCTCGACCTCAAGGATTTTCGCGGCGCGCTGGAGCAGTTGCCGGAGGATCAGCGCGAAGCCATCATCCTGATCGGCGCGTCCGGTTTCTCGTACGAAGAGGCGGCGGAGATCTGCGGCTGCGCGGTCGGCACCATCAAGAGCCGGGTCAGCCGGGCGCGCGCCCGGCTGCAGGATATCCTCAAGATTTCCGGCGAGGACGAATACGGCCCCGATGCGATCTCGGCGCAGGTGACCGGTTCGAACGCGGCCTGAGATCACCCCGTCTCTAATATCGTTCCTTGTGGCGAATGACCCGTTCAGGCGGCGGCCGCGCGCCCGCAGGCGGCAGCCAGGGCCGCGACAAGGTCATCGCCCGAAAAGGGTTTGCCGATCAGCCGTATCTCGGGAAAAGAGTCCCTGAGGTCATCCGAGTCCGAATAGCCGGTGGCAAAGACGAACGGAACGCCTGTGCTGCGCAGTCGTCCGGCAAAATCAAGGGTCGAAACGCCGTCCAGCATCAGGTCGACGACGGCCGCGTCGAAGCGGGACGGCAGGTCCTGCTCGTCGATCTCGGTCAATCCGCGGGCGATGGCGACATGGGCGGCACCATGGTCCCGGCATAGCTGTTCGACATCCATCGCGATCAGGAATTCGTCCTCTACGACCAGGATACGCAATCCGTTCAGCAATGGGGGCACGTGTCGGCGACTCCTACAAGGCCCGCAGTCATGCGCGGTATTTGGGTCTCTGTCATTTAAAAAAGACATGACCGGGTGATGCATTGCCGTGATCGGCGGAACCTCGGTCCGCGTGGAGCGTTTCCATTCGCCCGATCGGGGCAGGGATTTCGAAGAGGGGTCGAAATGTCCGGCCAAAGCGCACCTTCCGTTCCCAGCCGCCAATATCCTTGCGAGACCAATATCCTTGCGAGAATTGCCCGCTGCGGCCGTTGCTGGCCTTTCGCGAGTTCGAAAGCCAAGAGTTGTCGTTCGTCAGCAGCTTCAAGAAAGGAGAGCTTGCCGTCGACAAGGGCGCGACGGTGCTGGTCGATACAGCGCGCATCTCTACACCGTGCTTTCAGGCCGGGCATTCCGCTACAAGCTGCTGTCCGACGGGCGGCGGCAAATCCTCAACTATTCCATGCCGGGCGATCTTCATCGGCCTGCAAGGTAGCCTGATGGGCGAGATGCAGCGCAGGCCCCTGATCTGAAGTATCTGGACTGCGAGGAACGGAACCCCGGCCTCGACCGGGCGTTGAAATCGAAGCGAACTTAAGGAGTTAAGCAATGGCGACCGCCGCAGGCAGATCCGCAACAGGTGCTCCCTCCAACTCCGACCTCGAAGCCGACATCCGGCAGTTGAAGGCCGATATCGAAGAACTCACCAGGCAATTGGCCAAGACCAGGGACGACAGCTACGGCGCGGCGCGGCGCGCGGCCACCGAGGGGGTCGAGCAGTTGCGCGCGCAAGGCGAGGCAGCGTTCGAAAGCGTGCGCGGAAGTGCCCAGGATCTGGAAGCGCAGTTGATAGCCAGCGTTCGCGAAAAGCCGGTGACATCGCTGGCGATCGCCGCGGGAATAGGCTTCCTGTTCGCGCTGCTCTCGCGCCGCTAGCCCACATATGGGGACGCTGGCTTCGCTGATTTCGGCCCTCGCTTCCGGCGAGGCGACGGCCGCTTTGCAAAGAGCGCGCATGACGGCAATCCTCTACGGGCTTGCCGGTATTTTCGTCCTGTGCGGCGTCGGCTTCCTCGTCGGCGCCGCCTATATCTGGCTTGCCGCGCGCTACGGGCCGCTGGCGACTTCCCTGGGCTTTGGCGTGGGGTTCCTGGTGTTGGCGGCGATCATTCTTGTGATCCACAAGCTGACCGCTGGCAGGCGGGCGCGGCGGCGCGCGCGAAGGCGAAAGGCCGACATGACGGCGGTCGGCATCACCGCGGCGCTCGCGCTGCTTCCGGCGCTTGCGAAGAGCAAGGGCGGCCTGGGCGCGCTTCTCGCGCCCGCGGTCGCGCTCGCCGCCTACGCCATCTACCGCGAGAATGTGAAGCGCGGGCCTGACGATCCGGATTCCGGCAATGTCTCTTAGAGCCGTTCGGCGTTAGGCAGGAACGCTGACCTGCTCCAGCTATTTGTCTTTACGCAATTCCGGACGGAAAACCGTGGAATTGCCCGGCTTCGTCACTTCAGCAGCGGCTCGATCGGCATCGCTATCTCGGCAAACACGCCACCGGGGCGATATTCGTGGGTCACCTCGCTGTCGATGACCTTGGCCAGGCTGCGCCGGATCAGGATGGAGCCGAAGCCATGGCGATCAGGGGGCTCGACCTCGGGGCCGTCGCTCTCGCGCCAGGTCAGCACCAGCCGTCTCGCGTCCTTTCGACCCTGTGTTTTCCACTCCAGATCGACTTTTCCGGACGGAACCGAGAGCGATCCATATCTCAGCGCGTTGCTGGCGAGCTCATGCAGGATCAAGCCTAGCCCAACGGCTTGATCCGGCGAGAGCAGGAGATCGGGGCCGGAAATCCTTATGCGGGACCGGCCGCCGCCGTCGAAGGCCTTTGCCTCGATCCTTGCCAGTTCGGCGATCCCGATGCCGCGCCATTCGCGGTCCGACAGCAGGCTGTGGGCGGCGCCAAGCGCTTGCAGCCTGGCGCTGAAGGCTTCGAGAAACTCGCTCGGCTGGCGGGCATGGCGCACGGTCTGCGTCGCCAAGGCCTGCACCGTCGCCAGCGTGTTCTTGACGCGATGGTTCAGCTCGCGAAGCAGCAGGCGCTGACGCTCGTCGCCGAGCTTGCGCTCGGTGATGTCGTAGTTGACGCCGAAGATAAGCGTCGGCCTGCCGTCGCTGTCGCGCTCGATGACGCGCCCGCGCGTCGCGATCCAGCGGGCGGGATGAAAGTCCTTCACCCGATATTCGCCAAAATAGTCGTCGCTGCCGCTCAGCGCGTCGCGGAAGCGCGTCTCGGTCTGATAGACGTCGCGGGGATCGATGGCGCGCAGGATATCCTTTGCCTTAAGCCGGTTTGACGGCGGCAGGTTGAAAAGCTCCGCCAAAAGCGCGTCGCAGTCGATCATGTCGGTGCGGATGTCCCAGGCCCAGCTTGCCAGCGAGGCGGCGTCGAGCGCGATCGCGCGGCGCGTCTCCTCGCGTGCCAGCTTCGCCTGGGCGATGGCGCCGTTGCGCGTGGCATCCTTGAGCACGAACACGCTGGCGGCAAGCTCGGCCAACGTTTTCAACTGCGCGATCTTCTCGTCGGCCGGAAACGCCCTCGGCTTCCGGTCGAGCACGCAAAGCGTGCCGACCCTGGCGCCGGCAACGATCATCGGCGCGCCGGCGTAGAAACGGACATGCTCTCTGCCGGTGACCAGCGGATTGCCGGCAAAGCGCGGATCGAGCGTGGCGTCGGTGACCACCATGGGATCGTCGCCGGCGGCAATCGCATGAGCGCAGAAGGAGATGCCGGTCGGCGTCTCCTTCTCGTCGAACCCCAGCCGCGACTTGAACCACTGGCGATCGGTGTCGACCAGCGTCACCAGCGCGACCGGCGTTTCGAGTACCGCTGCGGCGAGACCGCCGATGCGGTCGAAGTCGGGATCGTTGGCCGTGTCCATGGCCTCGAGGCCGCGGAGCACGGCAAGCCGGCCCGCATCCTCGACGAAGCGGCTGACATCGGCCGGCAAGCTGGCTGCCTTGCTACCCACCAATCCCCCGTGCGCCACGCCCTGCGACGAGCGGCGGCCCGATCATTGCCGAACCTCGCCTTCGGTTTCGGAACCTTCGCGGAGAGGGCCCGTTACCCGACCATGCCGAAGCGCCCGCCGCCACGCAACATGGAGGCCGATAATGACCAAGATCGTTCCTGAAGACAAAGCGCGCCAGGGGCACTGGGGCTGGCATGCGCTGAGAATCCTTGTCGCCGGGCTGTTGCTGGCCTTTATCGCCTGGGGCGCGGTCGAGATCTACGGCGAGCTGATCAAGAGCCCGACGAGCGACCAGAGCGTGCCTGAGGCGCCGGCGGCCGGGCAGAAACCCCCGCAAGGCGGCTGATCGCACCATCACGCCGCCGCCTTGGCCTGCGCATTGCTTGCCGGAACCAGCACGTTCAAGGCGCGGGGATGAATCTCGATCACCGTCTCGCGTTCCAGCCTAACCAGCTCGCCATCCATTACGGCGCTGAACTTCTTCGTCGGCGAATGGATTCTGAGAACGGCCTTGTCGGCCTGATGGATCTCGACATGCTCGCTGTCACGCAACCGGCCGCGCAGCATGTCGAGGAGCAATTTCGCCAGGTGGTGACGTCTGTGCGCGACGCTGACATAGATGCCCAGAACGCCACCCGCCGGATTGTCCGCATAAGGCAGATGGCCTTCGCCGAACAGATTGTTGCTGATGCCGATGCCGGTTGTGCGGGTGACGATCTCGGTCTGGCCGATGCTCAAGGTCACCTTGAGGGTACGCGGGTTCTTGATCGTTGCCCATGCCGCGCGAACGGAAGCCTGCATCTTTCCCAGCCGCGAACCGAAATCCATATTCGCCCGAAGCTGCACCATCCTGGCATGCATGCCGATCGAAAACTGGTGCACGAAAGGCTGGCCGTTGGCGCTTGCCATGTCGACGGCCATCACGTCGCCTTCGGCGAAGGATTTCAGCGCCGCATCCAGCGTCTGCGGGATGCCAAGGCCGCGCGCGAAGAGATTCATCGTGCCAGCCGGCAATATGGCCAAGGCCTTCTTCTTGTTCATCAGAAGGGACGCCGCCGTCGAAATCGTGCCGTCGCCGCCTCCAGCGATCACGACGTCGATATTCCGCTTCGCTATGGCCGTTTCCAATGCCGCGGCGATTTCGCGGCCGGCAACGATGTCGACCTGAACGGAATGGCCTGCCGCTTCCAGCGTCTGGCGCAGACGGTCGGCAAAGGCTGAGATGTCGATCGTGCGCAGCGTGCCGCCGTCCTGGTTCAGCACCGCAGCAAACCGCATGCCCCGCTCCGATTTTTCCGTTCTTCGGCTGAAAATAGCACTCAGCCGAAGGCTGGAACGGAAAGGGCCGCCGGAAGGTTCCTTGCAGGCCAGGAAATCCCCGCAGAGCAGAGCGGCCGCTGTTTTGGAACAAGCCCCCGCTCACAACGTTGTGAAATCGTGGAACAGTGCCGCTCGGGCCGGCGTAGCCAAAGGCCTGCGATGCGGCGTGCACCAACCAGGCACGAGGAGGAACCATTATGATCCGCACCCTTTTTGCAACGACCGCGCTTGCAACGTTGCTCGCAAGCGGCGCGTTTGCTCAGACAACACCAACACCGGCGCAGCCGCCTGTTGCCGAGAACCCGGCACCCGTGATCCGTTCGGATGGCGCCCTCATGACCAACATCGTCGGCGAGTCCGTCTATAACGGTACCGGCGACGATGCCGAAAACATCGGCAAGGTCGACGATGTCGTCTTCGATGCTAGCGGCAACGCCAAATCCGCAATCATCGGCGTCGGCGGCTTTCTCGGCGTCGGTAAGAAGGACGTCGCCTTCGATTACGCCAAGATGCAATGGGCCGAGAAGAACGGCGACCGTTGGTTGATTGCCAAAACAACCAAGGACGAGCTGAACGCTCAGCCGGCATTCGACCGCAAGCCTTATGAACCGGCCCCGGCGCAATCGACGGATGCCACGCAGCCTGCGACCACTGACAACGGAACGGCGCAAGCGCCCGCACAGCCGGCCCAGCCGGTAAAGAAAGCTGAAGGCAATCTCGCCACGAACATCATGGGCGAGTCGGTCTACAACGGTACCGCCGATGACGCCCAAAAGATCGGCGACGTCAACGACATCGTTCTTGCCAAGGACGGCAAGGCCGAGTCCCTTGTGATAGGCGTTGGCGGCTTCCTGGGCATAGGCGAGAAGAATGTCACCTTCGACTTCGCCAAGGCGAAATGGGCGGAGAAGAACGGTGATCGCTGGCTCGTTGCCGAGACGACCAAGGAAGAACTGCAAGCTCAGCCGGACTTCAACCGCAAGGCCTATGATCCGGCACCGGCGCCGGCTACCGCGGCTTCTAACAATGCTCCGGCAACGACCACACCTACCGTGGCGTCCTCTGACACCACGGCCGGCAAGGAGGCCAAGCCAGCTCAGCCGGCGCAGACGACCGCCGAGAACAAGCCTGCAGCGCCCGCCCCGACCGCCGCTGAAAACAAGCCGGCCGATTCCGGCACGGCGGCAACCGATACGACCAAGACGGCCTCAATCGACAAGTCGACGCTGACCGAAATGCCGATGGGCAATATCCGGGGCGACGACCTGAAGGGCGCGACTGTTTATGGCGCCAACGACGCCACGATAGGCACCATTGGCGACGTTGTGCTGACGCCAGACAACAAGCCGGATGCGGTGATCGTCGACGTCGGCGGCTTCCTCGGCATCGGCGCCAAGGAAGTGGCGGTCGGCATGGACAAGCTCAAATTCATGACCGACAAGAGCGGCAAGAAATATCTCTACACCAACTTCACCAAGGAGCAGCTGCAGGCGCAGACGGCCTATGACAAGAGCACCTATGCCACGAAGCGCGACCAGCAGCGGATGATTCTCAAGTAGGGCAGTAGGCAGTAGGCAGTAGAGTAGGCAAGTACCTATTCCCTACTGCCTACTGCCTTGCTCACATGGCCGACCACGCCATCTTCCGTCAGCTCCGCCAGCGCCAGCGACTGGTCGAGATGCCTGGCGCGCCAGGCGAGCATCTTCTCGGCGAACTCCAGTCGCGCCGGCAGATAGGCGGGGTCGTTCGCGACGTTGCTCAGTTCGCCGGGATCCTTTGCGAGGTCGAACAACAGCGGCGGCAGGCCGCCGCCGAAATGGACATATTTGAAGTCGTCGGTGCGCAGGACAGCCAGGTTGCAGTCGCGTGAGCCGATGCCGAAATGATGCTCGGCTTCGCCGTCGGCGACCGAGCGGAAATCGAATTCCCAATGCGCGGCCTCGCGCCAATCGGCCGGCTCCTTGCCGTCGAGCCACGGCGCCAGCGACCTGCCGTCGAGATGCGGCTCGGGTGCCGCGCCGATCAGGTCTAGCAAGGTCGGAAAGATGTCGACGGCTTCGGTGAATCGGTCGATGGATGCGCCGGCTGCCGCTCTACGGCTCGGATCGCGGATGATCAACGGAATGTGGTAGCTGGCGTCGAAGAAGCCGCCTTTGCCGAGCATGAAATGGTCGCCCATCATCTCGGCGTGGTCGGAGGTGAGCACGATCACGGTGTCGTCCCAACTGCCGGCCGCCTTCAGCGCTTCCCAGATGCGGCCGAGCTGCGCGTCGAGCTCGGAGATCATGCCGTAGTAGATCGCGCGGATGCGGCGGAAATTCTCCTCGCTCCAGTCCGGCACTTTGCCCTCGATGCCGGGAACGAACTTTGTCCGCTTCTGCCGGCCAAGATCGTAGGCGAGATAGGGATGGCTTTCGCCCTCGGCCTGCCAGTTCGCCGCGCGCCGGAAAACGGGGCCATCGGCCGGATCGTACATGGTGTTGTAGGGCTCCGGCACGATGAATGGCGGATGCGGGCTGATGAAGGAGATGTGCGCGAACCAAGGCGCACCCTGCTCCTGCTCGCCAAGCCAACGGATGAATTCGCCGGCCAGGAAGGCGGTCGGCGTCTGGTCTTTCGAATAGATGGGCGGCGCGTTGCTCACATCGCCTCCGGTCTTGCCCTGCTCGCCCGCCGGACGATGGATGCCGGGGCTGCCGGCGCTGGCGTCGATGCCTTGCATTCTCAACCAGGACAGCCATTGCTTCTGATGCTCGGGCAGGGACTGCCGCACGCTGAAGCCGGGCAGCACGCCTTCATAACTCCTCAGCCGCGGATCGCCGGCTGAGAGCTGGCGTGGATCAGGCGCCACATCGGTATAGCCGAACAGCGTCGGGTCATAACCCACTGCCCGCGCCGAAAGCGCGATATTGCCGTGGCGGGAGTCGAGCGGCGAGCCGTTTCGGCAGACGCGGTTGTTCATCTGGTAGAGGCCGGTATAGAGACAGGCGCGCGCCGGCGAGCAGGGCGCCGCTCCGCCATAGTGGCGCCGGAAGAGCACGCCCTCGGCGGCAAGCGCGCCGGCGTTCGGCGTCCTGACTACCGGGTGGCCTGCGGTCGAAAGGCAATCGCCACGCCACTGGTCGCAAGTGATGAGCAGAACATTCGGGCGGCTCACTCGGTTGTCCAAGATCTTCTCCTCAAAACGGCGCGCCGCTCATGGAGCCGAAATTCCCGAGCGGTGCAAGGAGGGGAGTTTCATCAACCGGTGAACATAAACCATCTGTCCGTTCACTTTTATGAGACAGTCCATTCTGTGTTTGCCTGCTTTGCCGCTGGCGGGGCTATCCTCATATTGGCGTGGACAGCGGCGAGGGCCGCAGCAAGGATAGGGAAGGAGCAGCATCATGCTCAATCAGATCAAGGGCCTGCATCACGTCACCTCGATGGCGAGCGATGCGCGCCGGAACAATGAATTCTTCACCAAGAAGCTCGGCCTGCGCCGGGTCAAGAAAACCGTCAATTTCGACGCGCCGGACGTCTATCACCTTTACTATGCCGACGAGCTCGGCACGCCGGGCTCGGTGATGACCTATTTCCCGTTCCCGGATATCGGCAAGGGCCGGCATGGGGTCGGCGAGGTCGGCACCACGGTCTTTTCGGTGCCGGAAGGCACGCTTGCCTATTGGGAAAAGCGCTTCGCCGATGAGGGCGTGGGCAATGTTGCCCGTACCGAAAGCTTCGGCGAGAAGCGCCTCACCTTCACCGGTCCCGACGGCGACAGCTTTGCACTCGTCGAGGACAAGGCCGACAGCAGAGCCCCCTGGGTGAAGGGCGGGGTTCCCGGCGACGAAGCAATCCGCGGCTTCCACTCGGTCGCGCTGAGGCTGAAGGACGGCGGCGCCACCGAGGAGCTGCTGAAGTTCATGGGCTATGAGGAAGTCGACAAGTCAGGCAACATCCGCCGGCTGGCAATCAAGAACGGCAACGGCGCCGACATCGTCGATATCGAATCGCTGCCCGGCGCGGGCTTTGCCAATCTCGGCGCCGGCTCGGTACACCATGTCGCCTTCGCGGTCGAGGATCGCGCCAAACAGCTCGAGGTGCGCAAGGCGCTGGTCGACACGGGCTACGGCGTGACGCCGGTCATCGATCGGGATTACTTCTGGGCGATCTATTTCCGCACGCCAGGCGGCGTGCTGTTCGAGGTCTCCACCAACGAGCCGGGCTTCGACCGCGACGAGGACACCGCGCATCTCGGCGAGGCGCTGAAGCTACCAGCGCAGCACCAGCATCTCAGGCCCTATCTCGAACAGCACCTGCAGAAACTGGAAGACTAAGGCCATGAGCAAGGACGCTTACATTCACAAGGTGCTGCCCGGTTCGCCGGGCAGCCCGCTGCTTTTCGTCTTCCACGGAACCGGAGCGGATGAGAACCAGCTTCTGTCGTTCGGTCGCGAGTTGCTGCCTTCAGCGACCATCGTGTCTCCGCGCGGCGACGTGTCGGAGCAGGGCGCTGCCCGCTTCTTCCGCCGCACGGGCGAGGGCGTCTACGACATGGACGACCTCGCGCGGGCGACGGCCAAGATAGCGGGCTTCGTCAAGGCGCAGGTCGAGGCGGCCAAGCCTTCGGCGGTGTTCGGGCTCGGCTATTCCAACGGCGCCAACATCCTGGCCTCGGTGGTGTTCGCGGAGCCAAGCCTGTTCGATGCCACCGCGCTCATGCATCCGCTGATCCCGTTCGAGCCGGAAGTGAAGGGCAGTCTTGCCGGCCGCCGCATCCTGATCACGGCCGGCAGGCGCGATCCGATCTGCCCGCCGAACCTGACGGCGCGGCTCGAAGCCTATTTGCGCGCCGACGGTGCCGATGTCACAGTGGAATGGCACGATGGCGGGCACGAGGTGCGGCCGAATGAAATCGAAGCGGCGCGGCGGCTCTTCGCCTCCACGCCCGCCGCCGAAGGAGGCAAGAACGATGGCTGACCAACTGCCCGAGATCGAACTGGAAGACCACGGCACCAAGGGTCGCTACGTGCTGCGCGGACCCGGCGGCGCCGAGGCAGAGATGACCTTCACCAAAATCGGCGAGCATCAGCTCATCATCGATCACACCGAGGTGCCTGATGTGTTCCGCGGCCAGGGCGCCGGGCTGCGCCTTGTCACCCGCGCCGTCGAGGACGCTCGCGCCGCCGGCAAGAAGATCATCCCGCTCTGCCCCTTCGCCAACGCTCAGTTCCGCCGTCATCCGGAATGGGCCGATGTGCTGAAGCGGTAAGCATTTTTCCCTTCCCCCCTTGCGGGGGAAGGTGGAAACCGCCGCCCAGGCCACAAGCGCAAATGCCGGCTTGGCATTTGCGCAGCTCGGCCATCTTGCCTAAGTTGACGGTTCGCTCGGACGAAACCTTCGTCCCGCCCGTCACTGATTTGAATGGCTTCCCCGATGACCGATACCGACCTGATCCCCGTTTTCGACGGCCATAACGACACGCTTCTTCGACTCTACCAGTCGAAGGAGGCGGATGTCGAAAAGCTGTTCATCGAGGGCACGCCGGGCGGTCATATCGACCTGCCGCGCGCCAGGAAAGGCGGCTTTGCCGGCGGGATGTTCGCGATCTTCCCGCCGCCGATCGAAAAGACCAAGCGCAGCGCCGTGCCGCCGGCGCCGAGCGACAACGAACCCCTGCCGCCGGAGCTCCCGCGCGCCGAGGCGATCACGTCGACCATCGGCATGGCCTCGATCCTGTTCAGGCTGGAGCGCGCCGGAGCGCTGACCGTCTGCCGCAACGCCGGCGACGTGCGCGAGGCGATGGCGAAGGGCTCGATCGCGGCGGTCTTCCATATCGAAGGCGTCGAGGCTATCGATCCCGAGCTTGCCATGCTCGACGTCCTGCACGCCGCCGGCCTGCGTTCGCTGGGCATCGTCTGGAGCCGGCCGAATGCCTTCGGCAATGGCGTGCCGTTCCGCTTTCCGTCCTCGCCGGACACCGGGCCTGGCCTCACCGATGCCGGCAAGGCGCTGGTCAAGGCCTGCAATCAGCTCAGGATCATGATCGACCTCTCGCATCTCAACGAGAAGGGTTTTCGCGACGTCGCCGCGCTCAGCGACGCGCCGCTGGTCGCGACGCATTCCAACGTGCATGCGATCTGCGGCCATTCGCGCAATCTCACCGACTGGCAGCTCGGGGCGATTCGCGAAACGGGCGGCATGGTGGGTTTGAACTTCGCCACCGGCTTCCTGCGCGAGGACGGCCGCATGAATGCCGACACCGATCTCGACATCATGGTGCGCCACATCGACTCGCTCTTACAGGCGCTGGGCGAGGATGGTATCGGCCTCGGCTCGGACTTCGATGGCGCCATGATCCCGGCCGTCATCGGCGACGTCGCCGGCCTGCCGAAGCTCATCGACGCGCTCGCTGCGCGCGGCTTCGGACGGGCGCTGATCGCGAAGATCGCTTACCGGAATTGGTTGAGCGTTCTGGAAAGAACGATAGGGTAGGCTATGCTTACTGGCCGTAGCCGATGCGCTGCAGCCATTCCTTGCCGACGCCGCGGTCGCGGATGATCGGCAAGGGGTCTTCGTGGTCGAGCCGGGTGCAGACAACTGCGACGTCTCGGCAAACATCCGCAAGCGACGAAGGTGCTTGACAGGGGCGACGGCGCCCCACTCATCTGCGCGGGTTGGAGGCCGGTCGAATTGGCGGCAGATCAAGGCGGGCTATTGAGCAGCAAGACCGAAAGAATCGACGTTGCGATCGTCGGAGCAGGCTTCACCGGCCTATCCGCCGCATTGGAACTCAAGCGCGCTGGGATCGATTTCGTGATCCTGGAAGCACGCGATCGTGCCGGTGGCCGCGTAGAGGCCACACGAAACGGGCTTGGCGAACGGATTGACAGCGGCGCCCAGTTCCTGTGCGAGGACATGCCGGAGCTGATGGCGCTGGCGAAGGCACGCAGCAAGACATTCGTGAAAACCAATGTCGATGGCGATTTCATCACCCATCCGCCGATGCCGGTTGAGCAGGCGGTGCGGACCTATCATGCCGCGATGGCGATCCGCGAGCGCATGAACGGGATCGAGCCGGACGATCCCGCGATCGCCCGGCTGACCGTGGCTGACTGGCTGGAGCGCCAGAAGGACTCGACCGATGCCAAGGCTGGTTTCCGGTCGATGATAGAAGGACTGTGGTGCCTGGCGCTGGATAAGGTGCCACTCTGGCATCTGATCGACAATGACCGCCGCATCACCAATGAGGTGCCGGAGCTGCAGTACTCGCTGCGCGAGACCATGCAGTCGCTTGCCGACGATCTGGCGGGTGACCTCGGCGACCGGCTGCGGCTCAACGAGCCGGTCACGCACATCGCCCACGGGCGCGACGGCGTTCGCGTCGCCACGGCCGGAGGCATTGTCGAAGCGCGCCAGGTCCTTGTCATGCTGCCACCGGCGACGGCCGCGAAGCTGGAGTTCACGCCCGCTTTGCCGGTAGCGCTGACGAAGGCCCTGGGTGTCTGGGAAAGCGGCGCAGTGGTCAAGATCCTGGTGCGCTATGCCAGGCCGTTCTGGCGCGAGCGGGATCTGAGCGGTATGGTGATGTGGCGCGACCTGTCTGGACTGTTTGCTTGCGACGCCAGCAAGGATGTGGAGCACGCCGCACTGACCGTCTTCGTCGGCGGGCCGCTGGCATTGCGCTGGCGCAAGCTCGACGAGGCGGCGCTGCGCACAGAGGTGACAGCAAGGCTTGTCGATGCGCTCGGCCCGGACGCGGCCGACGTGCTCGATTTCAACCAGCGCGACTGGACGCATGACCGCTGGAGCGGCGGCGCCTATAGCGATCTTATAGTTGATGTGACGGCGAGGGACGCCGAGCGTACGATCCTTGCCGGCGCGCCGCCTGTCCATTTTGCAGCTTCGGAACTGTCGCCGTCCTTTCCGGGCTATGTCGAAGGCGCGATCGTTGCGGGCCGCAACGCTGCCCAGAGGCTCGCAACCGAGCTTCTATGGACCGTAGCCAGCACGGCGTCGCGGTCGTAGGCGAGGCGGGCGCCGATCGCGGCCGTCATTCCGGGCGAGGGCCTCAGGTTTGTCGGCTTTGACGCAGCCAAAATCTCGCCGACCAGAGCGCTGTGTGAGGTCGCTTACAGTCCGCCGCGTCCGACAGGAGCATGTGTTCCCGCAAACCAGACGCGGTGAACGCTCGCTGGCGACAAGCAGACGATGGGTGGCGACCCAGATTCCCTGTTTCAAATCCTGTTACACGGGCAATCGCATCCTATCATTCGACTGTTACTTGCAGCGCTTAAGTTCGTTTCAAAGGAAAAAGAAAGATAACGAAGGGAACAGCCGATGTTTACGAAAGTCCAAATCGCCGACACCAGCCGCCGCGCCCACGGCCCCGAGCGCAATGACCGCCGGCCGAAGCTGGCGCTGCGCCAGCGCGCCAGCGACCATCCGATGGCGATGTTCGTGTTGCTGGGCGCCACGGCCTTTACCAGCATGGTGCTTGCGCCGGCCGCGGGTCCCGCTTTCGCTTTGGTCAATCCTCCGGCCAATGTCGTGGAGGGCGCGCCGACCACGCTCAAGACCGCGCGCCTGCCGCAGCCGCAGATCGAGTTCGCCTGCAAAGGCCAGAACTGGGGCGCCGAAAGCCCCGAGTGCCTGCGCGCCATCGCCGAGCAATCCGGTCAGCACAGGGCCCGCGCGGTGCGCATGATCGCCAACGCCGCGCCGCTCACCAACATCCCGAACGTTTTTTAAGGCTCCCCTGAGCGCACCCTCCGCGCTCCAGTCAGGCTCCCGCCGCATCGTCGGTCGGGAGCCTCTTTTTTTCGGGTCTGTCGATATTCAGGTGAGGCCGGCCTGCGAACGGCGGCTCCGGGGGCGCTGGATTCAGCCTTCCACGGCCGCCGCCTGATCGGCGATGGCGGAGAGGACACCGCGGACGTCGAGCGTCGAGAAAGGCTTCTCCAGGATCTGCGGCCGCTGCTGCGGCGGCAGCGCCTCGATCTCCGCCTTGGCGCCGATAAGGTCGCCGGTGACCAGCACGAAACGCGGCGCCAGTCCCGGCTGTTCGGCAAGCAACTCGCGATAGATCGATATGCCGCTGGTGCCCGGCATGCGCAGGTCGGAAAAGACGATGTCCGGCGACATGTGCCCGTTCAGCACCTCGCCGGCGGACGTCCAGCTTGCGACGATCCGTGACTTCACCCCCATGAGCTCCAGTATGTCGGAGAGCGAAGCGGCGACGTCGGGCTCGTCGTCGACGATCAGCGCATGACGCAGCCCGCTGGAGCGCGCCGGGCCTTCGCCGGCTTTCGCGGTATCGCCGGTGATCGCCGGCAGCTGGACGACGAAGCGCGCGCCATGCGGCTCAACCTCTTCGAACCAGATGTTGCCATTGTGGCGCTCGACGATCGATTTCGAGATCGACAGGCCGATGCCGGTGCCGACGCCGACCGGCTTGGTTGTGAAATAGGATTCGAAGATGCGCGAGCGGATCGCTTCGGGAATGCCGGGTCCGTTGTCCTCGACCGAAAAGCCGGGATTGCCGCGCTCGCTGCGAAAGGTCCGTACCTTGATGCGCCGCTCGCCGGTAATTCCAGCCAGCGCGTGCTGGCTGTTGATGAGGAAGTTGGCCGCGACCTGCGTGACATGGTCGGCGTCCGCCATGGCGAGCAGCGGGCCATTGGCGAAGTCGGTGTCGATGATGATGCCGCTGGAGCGCGCGCCGTAAGCGGTGACTTCGAGCGCCGCGCGCACCACCTGGTTGAGGTCGGTTTCGGCCTGCTCGGTCGGATGCAGGCGCACCATCGACAGGAAGCTCTTGACGATGCGTCCGCAGCGTTCAGCGGCCGCGCGCACCTTCTCGGCGCGCACCTTGGTCTGCGGGTCGGCCGCGAATTCATGCAGCAGCGTCGATTGCGCGACCACCACCGCGAGCGGATTGTTGAGCTCGTGCGAGACGCCGGCGAGCAGCGAGCCCATCGCCGCCATCTTCTCGTTCTGGTGCAGCTTCTCGCGCTGGCGGTTGATCTCTTCCTCGGCGTGCAGCTTTTCGCGCAGGTCGCGGATCGAGCCGAAGATCAGCCGGCGGTCGGCGACTCGCATCTCCGTCGCGGTCAGCTCGATCGGAAAGATCTCGCCGGCCGCGTTCTGGGTGACGGTCTCCAGCCGCTGGTTGACCATCGGCGCGCCGCGGCCGGCCATGTAGTCGGCGCCCGAGGCATAGCCCTTGCGGTAGTAGATTGGCACGATGGTGTCGAGCAGGTCCTTGCCGAGGATGTCGCTGCGTTGGAAACCGAACATCTTCTCGGCGGCGGGATTGAACTCGATGATCGAGCCGGACTCGTCGATGACGATGATGGCGTCGAGCGAGGCTTGCAGCATGGTGCGGCGGATAACCTCGCTGGCGTGAGCCTCGGAAGGCGAGTGCTCAATGGCATCACCGATGGCGAGCGCGATGATGTGCAGCGTCGCCTCTTCCTCGTCGGTCCATTCGCGTTCGGCGACGCAGTCGTTGACGGCGAGCGTGCCCCAAAGATGGCCGTGGGCGAAGACAGATACGGAAATGAAGGATTTTATGCTCTGCTTCTCG
Organism: Mesorhizobium silamurunense; assembly: GCF_014843825.1. Classification (GTDB taxonomy): domain Bacteria; phylum Pseudomonadota; class Alphaproteobacteria; order Rhizobiales; family Rhizobiaceae; genus Mesorhizobium; species Mesorhizobium silamurunense. The sequence goes on along the minus strand of NZ_JHQR01000178.1, from coordinate 10,952 downwards.
AAATCGGCCCGCAGGAAACCCTCGAGGTTGCGCGTGTGGCCGGCAAAGACCTTGCCCTGGCGCTCGTCTTCCTGCAGCCGCTCCAGCAGTGGATCGGAGTTGATGATCGACTGCATGATCACCGTGGGCGATGCGAGCTCGCCGCCGAAGGCGGGGTCGATCCAGTAGGCCGAAACGGATTGCGCGAAGCCCTGGCCCGGAAGCTCGCGCAGACGAAAAAGAATGCCGCGTTGGCAATCCATCGAGCGGCACAGCGTCTCCAGTATGCCGTCCATCTCGCGCTGCCAGTCGCCCGCCTCGCGCAGGCGGCGAACGACATGGACGGCCGCCATCGCGGCGCCCTGACGGGAGCCGTGCATGTTCATCCGTGCGGTCTCAGTTGTCATCGTCGAACGTCATCCCCCGGCGATATCGGCAAACCATGAAATCCAACACACAAGCCCCGAAAAATCGATCACGGTTTCCAGGGAACGTGCGCTGGATCGGAATGCTACAGCGTCCATCGCATCTACGGAAGGATGTGCGGCGACGGAGTCAGTGGCCGTCGCTTGTCGGCAGCGAGAAGATATAGCCTTCGCCGCGCACCGTGCGCAGGAATTTCGGATTGGCCGGATCGGCTTCGATCTTCTTCCTGAGACGCATGATGCGGATGTCGACGGCGCGCGACGATTCCGGGTCTTCCACGAAGCCGATCGCCTCCGAGATCGCCGCCCGCGTCAAAAGCCGGTTGGCGCGGGTGAGGAAAACTTCCAGAACGTCGAACTCGCTCTTGGCCATCTCGATGACTGCGCCGTTGGCGCCGGTCACCAGCCTGCCGTCGAAATCGGCCTGGAAGCCGCCGAAATTCATGAAGCGGCGCGTGCCGGCCTCGGCCTTCGCGGCCTGCGGGGCGACCGGCTGCGGCACGCGGCGCAGCACGCTGCGGACCCTAGCCAGCACTTCGCGCAGTTCATAGGGCTTGACGATGTAGTCGTCGGCGCCGAGCTCCAGGCCGACGATGCGGTCCAGCGCGGTGCCGGCTGCGGTGGCATAGATGATGCCGATCTGCGTCTTGGAGCGCAGCCAGCGGCCGAGCGAGAGGCCATCCTCGCCGGGCATGGCGATGTCGAGGATGGCGAGGTGGAAGGGCTGCGCCTCGAGCAGGCTGCGCGCCGCCGCGGCATTCTCGGCCGTGGCGACGTCATAGCCACTGGCGCCGAGATACTCGGCAACCGCTTCCCTCAGATCAGGCTCGTCCTCGACGACGATGATGCGCGCCTTCACAATGGTCTCGCTCCCGCTTTCAGCGGAAAGTAGATTGGGTATAAACATGATGTCCAGCGCTCATCTCGAGTTGTCTGTGGCGGGGTGGAGAAAAATGGCAGCACGATCCGTCGTCGCGCTTGTGTCCGTTGCCGAAGTGGTGGCCGGCGACCTTGCCGACCATCTCGAGCGGCGCGGGCACGACGTGCGTCAGGCGCGCCAGCCCTGGGAGGCGGAGTCGCTGCTTTCGGCGGGGGGCATCGACGTCGTGGTCGTCGGTGACGACGTGACCCAGGCGGAGGGGCGCGAACTGCTCAAGCGCTACGGCGGCGAGGGTGGCTGCGACTTCATCCTGATCTGCCGGCCCGCCGATCTCGTCGACAAGGTGCTGGCGCTGGAGCTCGGCGCCGCCGACGTGATCGAAAGCCCACTCAACGTGCGCGAGCTTGCGGCGCGTATCGGCGGCCTGCTGATGCGGCGCGGCCGCAACACCCAGGAACTGATCGTGCTGGAGAACGCGACCGTCGACTTGAGGTCGGCCATGGTCATGCACCGCTCCGGCGCCGAGGATCAGCTGTCGCCGGGGCAGGTGGCGCTGCTCAGGCTGTTCCTGGCGAGCCCGCGAAAGGTGCTGACGCGCGACGACATCATTGCCGCCGCGCCTGCCGAGAATGCCGACGCTTTCGACCGCTCGATCGATTCGCGCATCGTGCGGCTGCGCCGCAAGCTCGATACGGAGACCATCACCACCATCAGGGGCGCCGGCTACCGCTTCGATCCTCCGACGCCGCGCACCGACTGAGGCTAGGGAGGCCAAGGCATTTTTCTGATCTGGCATCGGATCCCCCCAAGCCGATCTGCACTTTTGGATCCGAATGCCGTTGCTCAACGCACCACGAGGACGGAGGGGCCTGATGGCATGTCGGCATCGGCGGTGATCTCGGCATGGGCGCGCTCCTTGAGCAGCACCGTTGCAAGCGCGGCAAAGCCAAGCAGGCCTTGGGCGTAAAGCAGTGCGGACAACACCGAGGCGGCAAATTTCGTCTTCATGTTCTCAATCCCCAATTCGGTGCTTCAGGAAACTCCCGAAGCGCCCGCGCCGCTGACGGAGCCCCCCGCTGCGGCGCGGGCCTTCGGTCCTCTCGGCAGCAAGTAGCCGGAGGGGCCGCGCATCCCCATCAGCCGAAGGCCGACCCGCCAGAGGGCCCTCAGCCGGTGGACGCGCACGCTGGAGACGATCCAGACCGTGGCGATGAACAGTGCAGTGTGCAGCGTCGAAACCTCGCCGGAATTCATGGCGCCAAGCGTCGTCACGGGGTTGCCGGCGACAGTGCCGGCGCCACCGAGGATGACCGCCGCGACGCTGATCCTGAGAAGCCAGGTGCGTTTCGATTTCCTGCCCATTTTCGTTTGCTGATGTCTGTTCCCGTTGCGTCGACATTGCCGCCGGCCTGTATCCGCATCATGCCGCGCGAGCCGCGCTTTGTTGCAAGTTGGTTTCGAGATCAGCGAAATGACTTTCGTATCAAGGCCATATGCGCTTTCGTTTGTCGGTTTTCCCCAAGTTATCGTTAACATACCGGATCCATGAGCAGATTTCGTCAGGCGACGCTGTTAACTTCGGGAAACAGATTCGAAACAGAAACGAGTATCAAGTGAAATAGCCTTGAAACAGGCGCCCACGATAAGACGGCCCATCGAAATTGAAGCCGGCCGGACCGGCATAAAGAGAGGGATCGTCATGCATACCGCCATTTCCGCCAGGTTCATCAACGTCGCCGCCGCCGCGCTCACCGGCGCGGCACTGCTCTTCGGCAGCAATGCTGCTCACGCCAACCAGATCGTCGCCCGGGTTTCGCTGTCGCAGCAGATCATGGAAGTCACGGTCGACGGCCGCCCGACCTTCGCCTGGAAGGTCTCGACCGGCGACAGGGCGCATGTCACGCCGACGGGATCGTTCAAGCCGACCCGCATGCATGCGATGTGGTATTCGAAGAAGTACGACAATGCGCCGATGCCGCATTCGGTGTTCTTCAGCGGCGGCTACGCCGTGCACGCGACCTACGCCATCAATCGCCTCGGCCGGCCGGCCTCGCATGGTTGCGTGCGCCTGCATCCCGATGCCGCGGCCGACTTCTACCAGCTTGTCGAGGCCTTCGGCCCGGCCAATACCAGCATCGTCATTGTTAAGTAACGGGCTGGGTTAAGTAACGGGCTGGGTCAAGTAGCAGGCTGGTTGCCGCCTTCGGTTAGATAGACCGAAGCCGTGAGGCAACCACCAAAAAAAGAGGCCGGGGATTTCCGGCCTCTTTTCATTTGGAACGGGCTTGTTCGCCGCTCCTTGTTGTTTACGCAATCCCGGACGGAAAATCGGAATTGCTAAGTCGGCAGCGCCGGCATCAGCTTCGGATCCGGCTTCTCGGCGAGATGCGGCAGATCCTTGCTGGCGATGAAGGTGTAGAACATGGGCACGACGAAAAGCGTGAACATGGTGCCGACCAGGATGCCGGTGAAGATGACGAGGCCCATCGAGTAGCGGGCCGCGGCGCCGGCGCCGCTGGAGATGATCAGCGGCACGACGCCGAGCGCCATCGCCGCCGTCGTCATCAGGATCGGCCGCAGGCGCACCTTGGCCGAGGCGATGATGGCATCGCGCCGCCGCATGCCATGGATCTCGCGCTGCTGATTGGCGAATTCAACCAGCAAAATGCCGTGCTTGGTGATGAGGCCGATCAGCGTGATCAGTCCGACCTGCGTGTAGATATTGAGCGTGCCCAGACCGATGTTGAGCGGTACGATGGCGCCGAAGATCGAGAGCGGCACCGCCATCATGATGATCAGCGGGTCCCGGAAGCTCTCGAACTGCGCGGCCAGCACCAGATAGATGACGATCACGGCAGCGGCGAAGGCGATCAGGATGGTGTTGCCCTGCTCCTTTTCCTGCCGCGACTGGCCGGAATAATCGACGAAGAAGGTGTCGGGCAGCGTTTCCCTGGCGAGGTCCTCCAGCACTTTCAGCCCGTCGCCCGTGGTCACGCCGGGCAAGGGCAGGGCAGAGATGGTGGCCGAGTTCAGCTGGTTGAACTGCTCGATCGCCGCCGGCGAGGCATTGGTCGAGATATTCACCACCGCCGACAGCGGCACCATCTTGTCGTCGACGCTACGCACGAAATACTCGCCGAGCTTTGCCGGATTGTCGCGGAATTCCTGCGGCACCTGCGGGATGATGTCATAGCTGTTGGAGTCGCGGTCGAATTGCGCCACCTCGGCGCCGCCGACCAGCAGCGTCAGCGTGCGGCCGATGTCGGCGATCGGCAGGTTCAGCGCCGCCGCGCGCTCGCGGTCGATGGTGACGGTCACCTGCGGCGCGTCGTACGACATCGAGTTCTGCACAACGATAAAGCGACCGGAAGCCTGCGCCTTATTCTTGATCTTCTCCGCCTGATCGAAGACCTCGGACGGATCGCCGGTCGAGCGAACCACCATGGAAATGGGCAGGCCGCCGCCGGAGCCGGGCAGTGTCGGCGGCGCGAAGACGAAGGCTTCGACGCCTGCCACCTTGGCCAGGCGGCCCTGGATGTCGGCCTGAAGCTCCTTGGAACTGCGCTTGCGCTCGGCCCAGTCCTTGAAGGCGAAGCCGACGAAGGCGCCGTTGGTCGCGCCGCCGAAGGCGACGGCCGAGAACTGCGCCCTGGTTTCCGGGATATCCTTCACCAACCCGAGCATCTGATTGACATAGGTCTCGGTATAGTCCGACGTCGCATAGCGCGGCGCGGTCACGATCGAGAGCAGGAAGCCCTGGTCTTCTTCCGGCGCCAGTTCGGTGGAGGTCTTGGTGAACATGAAGCCGGTAAGCGAGACCAGCGCGACGACGATGATCAGCGTCACCGGCCGGTTTCTGAGCGAGGCGGTGACCGCCCGCTCGTAGACACGCTCGACACGGCTGAAGGTCCCGTCGACGATACGCTGGAAGCGGCTGTGCGCGCCGGGCTTCAAGAGGCGAGCCGACATCATCGGCGTGATGGTGACGGCGATCAGGCCGGACAGCACCACGGAGCCGGCCAAGGTCACCGCGAATTCGCGGAACAGTGCACCGGTCAGGCCGCCGGTGAAGGCCAGCGGCGCAAACACGGCGGCCAGCGTGATGGTCATGGCGACGATTGCCGAGAAGATTTCACGCATGCCGTTGAAGGCCGCCTGCATCGGCGACAGGCCTTCTTCTTCCATGTGGCGGTGGATGTTCTCCACCACCACGATGGCGTCGTCGACGACGAGGCCGATCGCCAGCACCATGGCGAGCAATGACAAGAGGTTGATCGAGTAGCCGACCGCAAACAGCAGGAAGCAGACGCCGATCAGCGACAGCGGGATGGTCACGATCGGCATCATCACCGAGCGGAACGAGCCGAGGAACAACAGGATGACAACGATGACGATGGCAACCGCCTCGACGATGGTCTTGAACACCTCTTCGATCGAGGCGCTGATCTGTTCGGTGGAATCGTAGACGACCTCGATCGTCATGCCTTTCGGCAGCGTCTCCTGAATCACCGGCACGAGCTTGGTGACCGCCGCCGCGGTCGTCAGCGGGTTGGCCGCCGGCGTCGGGAAGATAGCGAGGAAGGTGCCGGGCTTGCCGTTGAAGCTCACCCTGGTGTCGGTGCTGGCGGCGCCGAGCTCGACACGCGCCACGTCGCGCAGGCGCACCACCTGGCCGTCCGTCGAGCGGATCGGCAGCTGCGAGAAGGCCTCCGGCGTCTGCAACGTCGAGTGAACCGTGATCGACGAGACCACATATTCGTTCTGGGTATTGCCGGGCGCCGACAGAAAGTTGGAGTTGTTGATCGCGGTCAGCACGTCGGCGGCGGTGGCACCGCGGGCGGCAAGCCTGACCGGATCGATCCAGACGCGCATCGAATATTCCTCGGCGCCGAAGATCTGCACATCGGCAACGCCCTCGACCGTCGAAATGCGCGGCCGCACGACGCGCTCGATATATTCGGTCAGCTGCTCCTTCGTCATGTTCGGATTCTGCATCGAGATGTACATCATCGCGAACTGCTGACCCGTGCCCTTGATGATCACCGGGTCCTTGGAGGCATCCGGCAGAGTGCCGCGCACGCCCTGGACCTTGGACAGCACCTCGGTAAGCGCGACGTCGGGATTGGAGCCGAGCTTCATCTGCACGGTCACGGTGCTGGAGGACGGGCGGCTCGACGAGGTCACGTAATCGATGTTTTCCGTCGAGGCGACGGCGCGCGCGATCGGCGCGGAGATGAAACCCTGGATCAGGTCGGCGCTGGCGCCGGGGTAGGCCGTGGTGATGGTGATCGCCGTCTCGTCAACCTTCGGATATTGGCGGATCGACAGGTTGAAGATGGCCTGGAAGCCCAGGAGCAGGATCATGCAGGCCAGCACCGTCGACAGCACGGGCCGGCGAATGAAGATATCGGAAAAGCTCATTGCTGAACCTGCTTGTTCGCCGATTTGCTGGGGTCAACGGTGTTGTCGACGGCAACGGACATGCCGTTGAAGAGTCTGTTCTGGCCTGCGGTGACGACCTGGTCGCCGGCCTTCAGGCCCTCGACGATCTCGACCATGCCGTTGTTGCGGCGGCCGAGCTTGACGAACACCTGCGACAGAACGAGCGCCGGCTGTTGCCCGGCCTCGGCCGGCTTCTGGGCGTTGTCAGCAGGCTTCGCGGCGTTGTCGGCCGGCTTTGCCGTCTCGGAGGCCGGCTTCGAGGCGCCGGCTTTGCGGTCTTCCGGTTTCGCCGGCTGGGCAGCGCCGGCCTCAGCGGGCTTGGCCGGCACCACCACGAAGACATAGTCGCCGTAAAGGCTTGACGTCACCGCCGTCTGCGGCACGGAGATGACGTTGCTTTCTTCCGGCAGCTCGACGCGGATCTGCACGAACTGGCCAGGGGTGAGCTTGCCCTCCGGGTTGGCGACCTCGCCGCGGATCGACACCAGCCGGCTCGCCGGGTCGATCTTGGGATCGATACCGCGAATGGAGCCGGCAAAGGGCAGGTCCGTGCCGCTCGTGCCGAGGCGGATTGTCTGGCCGATTTTCAGCGACGACAGCTGCTGTTCGGGAATGGTAAAGTCGACGCGCATCGTATCGAGATCCTGGAGCGTCACCACTGAGTTGCCGGGCGCCAGATACTGGCCGATATCGATCTTCGGAATGCCCGCAGTGCCGGCAAAAGGCGCTGTCAGCTGCTTCTGTTCGAGCACGGCCTGAAGCTTGTTGACCTGCGCAGCGGAAGCGGTTGCCGCGGCGCGCGCGGCGTCCAGCGTTGCGTCGGTGCCGACGCCGCGCCGCTGCAATTCGAGCGCACGGGTCAGTGCCGCCTGGTCGGAGGCAGCCTGCGCCTTCTGAGCCTCGAGATCGGCGCGCTCGACCGCGTCGTCAAGCTGCAGCAGAACCGCGTTGTCAGTGACCTTCTGATTGGCGTGGAAGAGTATCTCCTTGACGATGCCGGCCGTCTCGACGGTCAGGTCGACGCCGCGCACGGCGTTGACGGTGCCGATCGCCTCGACGCCGGGCGTCCAGTTCGCGGGCTTCGCAACAACGGTCGACACTGTCGCGGCCGGCGGCTTCATGGTGGCGAAAAACTGCTTGATGCCGTTGTCGCGCAGGATGTTGAAGCCGACGATACCGACGCACACCAAAATGAGCAGCAGCAGAATTCCGGTGATGATGAAGAAGCGCTTCACGGACAGTCCCCTCGAGCCAGCAACCGGCAAAACAATCGATGCCGGGACACATATCGACGATGATCCCGATTTCAAATTTCGGGCGCTTTACTGTACCGTCTGGACGGTCTTGTCAATTCCGCATACGCTAATGTAAGAGGGGCGTGATGAAGGCTCGCAGGGCGAATTCGCGCGACAGAATATTGGCCGCCGCCGCCGACGTGGCGCGCGAGGCGGGTCCGGGAAGCCTGTCGCTCGACGCCGTCGCCAGCCGCGCCGGCGTCTCCAAGGGCGGCCTGCTCTACAATTTTCCGACCAAGGCCAAGCTGATGCAGGGCCTGGTCGAGAATTACCTCAATGCTTTCCAACAGGCGCTCGAAGAACGCACGGCCGAGGCCGATGACGAAAGCGTGCTCGCGGCCTACATACGGCTCTCGGCCGACGATTGCGAAAAGCCAAAACCGTCGGCTTCCTGGATGTTCTCCGCGATTGCCGAGGATCCGGAGTTCCTGACGCCGATAAAAGCGTTCAAGCGGCAGCTGTTCGAACGGCTGAAGGGGGAAACGGACGACCTCGGCCGGCTGCTGGTCTGCTTCCTCGCCATCGAAGGCCTGCGCAGCATGAACCTGTTCGATTCCGATGTGCTTTCGGAGGACGAGCGCAAGCTGCTGGTGGCCTCGCTGCTCAAGATAGCCGGATAGGTTGCAGGCGTCACACCAGCTTCATCCTGGGGACATAGCGTTCTTCCCGGTTCTTTGCTGCAATGCAAAAGGAGTGGGACATGGTGGACGTTGTTTCCAGTGAGGCGGGGATTCCGAGACCGGATCACCCGTTAGAGCAATCGAGCGGTGCCAAATGGTTCCTGCCCGCCTTCGGCGTGCTGGTTCTGGCCGGCCTCATCTACGTCGGCTATGCGCTGAGCCAGGATCTGGCGATCGCCAAGACGGTGCCCTGGATCCTGCTCGGCATCGCCTTGCTGATCGCGCTCGGCTTCGAATTCGTCAACGGCTTCCACGACACCGCCAACGCGGTGGCCACCGTCATCTACACCCGCTCCCTGCCGGCCGAATTCGCCGTCATGTGGTCTGGTGTCTTCAACTTCCTCGGTGTGCTCACCTCGAGCGGCGCGGTGGCGTTCGGCATCCTGTCGCTGCTTCCGGTCGAGCTCATCCTGCAGGTCGGATCATCGTCCGGCTTCGCCATGGTGTTCGCCCTGCTAGTGGCGGCGATCCTATGGAACCTGGGCACCTGGTTCCTCGGTTTGCCGGCTTCCAGCTCGCACACGATGGTCGGCTCGATCATCGGCGTCGGTCTCGCCAACCAGTTCATGGCTCCGGCCGGAGGCGCCACCAGCGGCGTCGAGTGGGGACAGGCGAGCAATGTCGGCATGTCGCTGCTTGTCTCGCCCCTCGTCGGCTTCTTCGCCGCCGCCGTCCTGCTCTACGTGATGAAGCTTCTGGTGCGCAATCCGGCGCTCTATGAGGCGCCGAAGGGCAACACGCCGCCGCCGTGGTGGATCCGCGCGCTGCTGATCTTCACCTGCACCGGCGTCAGCTTCGCGCATGGCTCGAATGACGGCCAGAAGGGCATGGGCCTGATCATGCTGATCCTGATCGGCGTGGTGCCGACCGCCTATGCGCTCAACCGCACGCCCGACATCAACTATCTCGAGGCCTACAAATCGGCTTCGGTCGCCGTCGAGCAGGAGCTGGGCAAGTATGTCAAGCCGGGGGTCACCGTCGCCGACGCCAAGGCCGCGGTCCAAGAGGCCGTGCGCTCCAAGACCTGGAACGACCAGACGACGCTCGCGCTGCAGACCTACATCCACAACACGACCGCCGGGTTGCAGCCTTACGCCACCGTCGACAAGGTGCCGACCGATCTGGTCAGCAACGCCCGCAACGACATCTACCTGATCGGCGAAGCGCTGAAGCTGATCGACAAGAAGAAGCTGCTGCCGATGCAGGACGCGGACCTGAAGGCGGTGACCGACTATCACAAGGCAGTCGACAACGCGACCAAGTTCATCCCGCTGTGGGTGAAGATTGCTGTGGCGCTGGCGCTCGGCCTCGGCACCATGGTCGGCTGGAAGCGCATCGTCGTCACCGTCGGCGAGAAGATCGGCAAGAGCCACCTGACCTATGGCCAGGGCGCCGCCGCCGAGCTGGTCGCGATGATCACGATCGGCATGGCCGACCGTCTCGGCCTGCCGGTGTCGACCACCCATGTTCTGTCGTCCGGCGTCGCCGGCACGATGGCGGCGAACGGCTCCGGCCTGCAGTGGTCGACCGTGCGCAATCTCTTGCTTGCCTGGGTGCTCACGCTGCCCTGCTCGATCGCGCTGGCTTTCGTGCTCTTCGTGCTCTTCCGCCAAGTGTTTTGAGCGGTAGGCCCTCAAAAGAACGGCGCCGCCTGCGGCGCCGTTTCTCTTTGTCGACCTATCCTGCGAAGACCAATGAAGGGTCAGAGCGTGCGCCTTCCCCAAGCGGGCGCGCCGCTTCGAACGGTTCAGCTTTCGATGGAATCGTTGGCCGGCTCCAGCCGAGGCTCACTCCTACCGCCGCGCAACTTCCGCCCTGCTACGGCGGCGCAGTTGGCGTAGCGACAACATGTGCAGCAGGATCGAGCTTGGCACCACGAAAGCAGGGGTCAGCACACCCGGATAATCGCCTGCGCCGATGCTCTGCACATCCGGGACAATCAACTGCCACGGGCCGGGCGAGGTGATCATGCCCATGGTGATCGCGACAGCGAAGTCGGCAAGCCCGAGGATGTTCCAGAGAGTTGCCGCCCTCCGGCCGTCGTCTGTGCCGGTCGCCACTGCGATCGCCGCTGGCAACGCGAACAGTCCGGTCAGCACGTCGCCGATACCTGCCGGCAACGCGAACGCGCCGGGCAGGGCACCATGCAGCCAGGCCGCGAGAGCCCAGCTGCCGAATATGCGGTAGAGCTGAAGCGTGACGAGCCAGCTTGCCGGCATCGAATCTAGTGGATGGAATCTAACACTTGGTG
>NZ_JHQR01000174.1 GCF_014843825.1 Mesorhizobium silamurunense | reverse complement strand
ATCGTCCTGACCTTCGTCGTGGTCGCCATGCTGACGCGGCTCGGCGCCAACACGGTCGGCGATGCCAATCTGCCGGTGGCGCCACGCCGCTATCTTGCGACCGGCAAGGCCGAAACGCTGCTGAATGCCGGCCTGATTGCGTTTGCCTTGCTGTTCGTCGCCGGGCCGATGGCGGCGACCGTGCTCGCCGGGCTGGGGGCGGATCTCGGCCGGCTGGCCGGCGAGGACGCCGTGCG
>NZ_JHQR01000015.1 GCF_014843825.1 Mesorhizobium silamurunense | reverse complement strand
CGAGGAGGCTGCATTCGTCACCGGCCAGAGCCCGACTATGCCGCCGGAGCAACAGATTCCTCCTGTCGGGTTTGTCCTGTTCGCCACAAGGTGGTGTTCGGCCTGACTTCTCGCGCTCTCATTTAAGCGATTGAAGAACCTGCAGAAGATCTTTTGAGGCTCATACTGCGTAGTTGGCACGGTTTTTGAAACTTTCATCGTGAGGCGGCAGAAGCCGGCCGATATTCATGTCGTGGACGGTCGGCACGGCTAAACGAGCGGACCCCGATAGGCTTTGACCGCACAACAGCAAAGCAGGATCACCAACCAATGGCAACGAGAGCACTCATTCTGATCGAAGGCGACCCAACGGGTACTGGTCTCAGCTACATCCAAGCGGCCCAGCGTCTTGGTCTTCATCCAATTACCCTGTCGGCTCATCCAGCGCGGTACGACTATCTTGCGGCGGAAGGAATTGACGTAATCCGTGTCGATACAGACAACCTCGAAGCGCTGATCCGTGAATGTTCACGTCTAGGGGCCACTTATGACATTGCTGGCATTACGTCCTCCCTGGAGGCGCTCTATGCGACAATTGGCAAGCTTTGCCGGTATTTGGATCTACCGGGACCGAACCCTGCATCCATTGAACGATGCTGCGACAAATACGCTCAACGTCAGCTCCTCGCAAAGGCCGGCGTTCCAATACCTACTTATCGCGTGGCAGCGACTGCGATGGAGGTAGAGAGCTCTGCCGCGGAAATCGGCCTGCCGGTAATTCTTAAGCCAGTGGTAGGCAGTGGCAGCAGCGGTGTCCGATTGTGCCGCAACGTCGATGAGTTAGCCGAACAGACGACCTATCTGTTGGGCGGTGGGCACATATGGCCATGTTCGCCGAGGATACTGGTCGAAGAATTCGCGCAGGGCCCCTATTATTGCGCTCATATAATGGGAAGTGAAGTCATTGGGATTGCCACCGCTGAGTTCGGCCCGCCACCGTATTTCGTCTTTCGTGAGAGCATCTTTCCTGCCGTGCTGACTGATGAGGAGCATAGGCGTATCGTCGATGTTTCGCTGAGTTGTTTGCGAGCTCTCGGCCTTGGCTGGGGGCCAACGAACATCGAACTCCGGTGGACGAAGCGTGGCCCAGTCGTCATTGAAGTCAATCCGCGCCTTAGTGCCGGTGCTCCATCAATTCAGGCGGCTCATGGTATCGATCTCCCAGCAGAGCACATCAAGCTCGTGATCGGCGAGGATTGGGATTTGCGCAGAAAGCATTCGCAGACTGCAGCCGTGCGGTGCCTAATTCCTGATCGCGATGGCACCCTGGACTGGATCAGTGGGGCCAGTCAGGCGGCTGCTCTACCAGGTGTCGCCGAGGTGAGATTGTATGTCAAACCCAAGACGCCGATCATCAGGAAAGGCGATTACCGAGACTGGATCGGATATGTTATGGCCGCTTCATCGGACCTTGCTCAGGCAAAGGCCATACTTCAGCATGCCGTCAACATGATCGGTTGGTCGATTACACCATTTCCGACCACAGGCCAACAGGAACAATGCGGGACGCCTCACGCCTCTGCACCAACGGGGGTGCCCCCAGGTACGAGGTGATCGTTGCCGAACATTAAGCAATTGAGAGTAAGCGAGAGACGCAGGTCGACGAGGCTTATCTTTGTTTCTTGGCAACAAAATGCTATTGACCACAGTAGGGAAATTACATCCGCGACCGAAAATCGTGTTTGTAAATGACGAACTGTTTTCGAAGAGCAGCGCCTTCATGCTCAAGCACAGTCGCATTTCCCACGCAAGAAGGCTTGGGGGGTGCTCACCCTCTGCATGAGCAGGAGCAGGAACAGAACGTAGGCGCGTCAATAGCGCCTCGAATAGGCTGAGACGCGCCGACTGATTGCGGAGTTGCCCGTTATTCCGATTCCGTCTCGCCGACGTCCGCCTCTTCGTCTTCGAGCTTGGCACTGAGCTTGATTACCGGTTCCATCGCCGCGAACAACGTATCCGGCAGGTGGCACCTGATGTCGTGGCCGAACAGCATCTTCCTGGTCGGCGGTACCTCGCGCTCACAGAGATCTCCTGGAACCAGCTTCTTGTAGCGACAGCGCGTCTGGAACGGACAGCCGGACGGCGGGTTCATCGGCGAAGGAATGTCGCCATCGAGCACGATGTGCTTCTTGACCACGCTTGTGTCGGCGATCGGAACCGACGACAGTAGCGCCTCGGTATAGGGATGATAGGGCGGAGAAAAAATCTGGTCGGTTGTACCCTGCTCGACGATGTAGCCGAGATACATGACGACGACGCGGTCGGCGATGTAGCGAACGACGGACAGATCGTGGCTGATGAACAGCATCGTCGTCTTGTTCTTTCGCTGAATGTCCATCAGGAGTTCGATGACCGCCGCCTGCACCGACACGTCGAGCGACGAGACCGGCTCGTCAGCCACCACCACCTTGGCATCGCCGGCAAAGGCGCGCGCCACGCCGATACGCTGTTTCTGCCCGCCTGACAGCTGACGCGGCTTGCGGGTCTCGAACGCTCGCGGCAGCTTCACCAGGTCGAGCAGTTCCAGCATCCGCTTGCGACGCTCGGCGACATTGTTGCCGACATTGAATTTTTCCAACGTACGGATGATCTGCGAGCCGACCGTGTGGCTGGGATTGAGCGTATCGAACGGATTCTGGAACACCATCTGGATCGACGACACGGTCTCGACACTGCGCTTCTCGATGCCCGTCGACTGGATTTCCTTGTTGCCGAGCGTCACACTGCCGGAACTCGCCGTTTCCAGGCCGAGTAGCACCTTGGCCAGCGTCGACTTTCCGCAGCCTGATTCACCGACGATCGCAACCGTCTCGGATTCGCGCACCATGAAGGAGATCGTTTCGTTGGCCTTGACGACGCGGCCTTCGCTCGAACCGAACACCTCGCTGCCGCCGACCTTGTAGTATTTCCTCAGATCCTCGATCTTGAGCACCGGCGCGCCGGGCACGACGCGCTCGTTGACCTTCTTGGCGCCCGGAGGCAGCGCTTCCCAGTCGATCTCGTTGAAGCGCACGCAGCGCGAAAAATGCCCTTCGTGACCCTCGACCTCGATCATCGGGATCTCGGCGGCGTTGCAGACGCCCTCGACGAAATGGTGGCAGCGCGGGCCGAAATTGCAACCCTTCGGCCGCTCGTGCGGCAGCGGCAATTGCCCGGGGATCGAGATCAGTGGCCGCGAATTCTTGTCGGCGCCGGGCAGCGGGATCGAGCGGAACAGCCCTTGCGTATAGGGATGGCGCATCCGGTCGAACACGTCCTTGATCTTGCCGGTCTCCACCGCCTCGCCCGAATACATCACCGTGATGCGGTCGCAAGTCTCGAGGATCAGGCCGAGATTGTGCGACACGAAGATCATCGACGTGCCAAACTCCTTACGGAGTCCCTTCACCAGGTCGACGATGCCGGCCTGGACCGTCACATCGAGCGCCGTCGTCGGCTCGTCGAGCAGAAGCAACGCCGGCTTCGACAGCAGCGCCATGGCGATGACGATGCGTTGCTGCTGGCCGCCGGAAAGCTGGTGCGGATAGGACCGCATCATGCGCTCGGGATCGGGCAGCCTGACCGAGCGCACCATGTCGAGCGCTCGGCTGTAAGCCTCTTCCTTCGACACCTTGTCGTGGATTAGCGGCACTTCCATCAATTGCTCGCCGACCTTCATCGCCGGATTGAGGCTGGCCATCGGCTCCTGGTAGATCATCGCGATCTTGTTGCCGCGGATGGCGCGCAGATCCTCGTCGGACAGTTCCCCCATGTCCTTGCCCTGGAACTTGATCTTGCCGCCGACGATCTTTCCGATGTTGGAGAGGTCGCGCATGATGCCGAGTGAGACGGTCGACTTGCCGCAACCGGATTCGCCGACGATGCCCATGGCTTCGCCGGGCATGACCGTGCAGGAAAAGTCCATGACAGCCGGAATCTCGCCCTTCTTGGTGAAGAAGGAGATCGACAGATTTTCGATCTCGATGATGGGCTGCGCACTTGCGACGTTCGTGGCTTTGACAGCTTCGTTCATGGTCGGCGTCTCAGTCTTTCATCGATTGTTCGCGAAGAGCGTCGGCAAGGAGATTAAGGCCGAGCACGAAGGACAACAGCGCGAGAGCCGGCGGCAGCGCGGGATGAATGTAAGCACGCAGAAGGCGGCTTGCGTCCTTGATCGCCGTCCCCCAGTCCGGACTTTCGGGCGGAACCCCCAAACCGAAGTAGCCCAGCGTTCCGAGCAGGATGGTAGTGTAGCCAACACGCAAGCAAGCGTCGACGATCAGCGGGCCGCGCGCGTTAGGCAGCACTTCCCAGAGCATGATGTACCAGACCGATTCACCGCGCGTCTGGGCGGCAGCAACGTAGTCACGCGTCTTGATGTCCATCACCAGGCCACGCACGATGCGGAATAGGCCGGGCGAGGAACCGAGCACCACCGCAACGAAAATGTTGAGTTGGTTCGGATCGATATGAACGATGCCGAGCGGATCGGCGTCGAAGACGAGGCCAGCATTGATCCAGCAGCCGATCAGGATCGTCAGCCCGATCAGCAGGTAGTACCGGTCGGGCCGGTCCTTGAAGCGCGTGGAGAACAGGGTCAGGAAAAAAATGGTCGTGAAAAGAAAGATCAAGGCCGCGAGCGACCGCGGGATAGACACTCCGATGCCGGTCGCCTCGCTGAACCAGTTGTCGAACGAAAGCTGACGGATTTCGGGCGTCACCAGCAGGTATAGCATCAGGATGACGGGGAAGGCCAACACCAGGTTGGCGAGGAAGCACAGAACGGAATCGACCCTACCGCCGTAGTAGCCCGCTGGTAGGCCGAGCCCGATTCCCACAATCAGCGAGAAGGCGGTTGCGAACGGCGCGATCAGCATCACGATTCGGCTGCCGTAGACCATGCGGCTAAAGACGTCGCGGGCGAGCATGTCGCCGCCGAAATAGTAGATGCCACTGCCGTCAGGCACGGCGGTCCCCGGCAGCGCGTCCTTCATGGCCGCCACCTGGTTGAGGGGATCGAATGGCGCGATGATGGGTGCTAAGATGGCAGTGAACAGCCAGAACAGGCAGATGACGACGCCGGCGACCCCGACGCCGATCTTGAACAGGTCACCGTAGAGCCCAAGCTTGTTGCGGAAGCCGAAGCTGAGCGCCAGACAGATCGCCATCGCGATCCAGACCGGCCAGAATCGGCCGAGGACGTCCACGGTAATCGCGAACCCCCCTATGGTATCAAATTGCATCCTGCGTCTCCTCTATTGCAGCGAATACGCGGATTGAGATAGGCGTAGCCGATATCGGAGATCAGCTGCGTGACCAGCACGACGACCACCGATACCAGCGAGCAGCCTAGCAAGAGGTCGATGTCGTTGTTGCCCGCCGCCTCGTTCAACGTGAAGCCAAAACCCTGGTAGCGGAACATTGTCTCGACGATTACCACGCCGGTAAGCAGCCACGGGACTTGCAGCATGATCACCGTGAAAGGGGTGATCAGCGCGTTGCGCAGCGCGTGCTTGATGACCACGTGGGAGAAGGACAAACCCTTCAGTCGCGCAGTGCGGATGTATTGCTGCGTCATCACTTCGACCATCGAGGCGCGCGTCATGCGGGCGATGTATCCGATATCGTAAATAGCCATCGTCATCACCGGCAGGCTGAAGTTGTAGAAGGTTAGGCCTTGCTCCGTCGCCGACGCCGCCGAGCCGTTCAACCATCCGAGCCATGAGGCGAAGATGACGGTGAAGATGACGCCTGAGACGTATTCCGGGGTGGCTGTCGTCGCGATCGAGATGACAGAAAGCGTCCTGTCCGTTCGCGAGCCCTCGCGCATGCCGGCAAGAATGCCGATCAGGAGCGAGATAGGCACCACTGTCGCCATCACCCAGAACATCAGCTTACCGGTGGCCACCAGCGCCGAGAAAAGTTTTGCGGAACCGGCGGTCCTGAACTTGGTCGAGCAGCCAAAGTCGCCCTGCAAGATGCCGCCGTAGAAGGGTTCGGCCGGCTCGCCGCAGTAGCTGAAGCGCGGCACCGCCTTACCGGTCGCAGCATCGAGTGTCGGCTGCTTCTGCACGACGCCCAGCCACTGCCCGTAGCGCACGAAGAAATTCTGCCGGTAACCTTCCCTGGCCAGCCAGCTTTCTATTTGTTCATCTGACGAGCGCATTTCGATTTGGTTGAGCGCCAACTTGCGCAGATTTGGCTCGAGATTAACCATGTAGAAAACGATCACCGTCAGACTCAACATGGTCAGGGTCATGACACCGAAACGGCGCAAGACGAAACTCAGCATGGCTTCTTCCCCAATTATGGATCCCGTGTTTTGCAGTTTCATGCGGGGTTAAGACGAATCGAAGGACAACTCCTCGTATCGACTGCTCCGAGTAGGCTAAAGGCGTGAGGCTGCATCTTCCGCGACCTGATGAGCCGCGGCGAACCTCACTGCACTTTATGCGTTGGAGGATCGACAGTTCATTTCCGATCTATGCAAATACCCGCGCGCCGGGGAAAATAACCTCGAGGTTGACACCCAATTGATGGAGTTACGCGCGCAGCGTCCGCCCCAGTGCCAGCATCTGTGGCACCCTAATTCGGTCAATGTGGGCGGACGCGGGGTGCGACGCGAAGATTGCGATTACCATCTCCGCCTTTGGCGCGATATACAGGCTCTGACCGTAGAGGCCGAGACCTTCGAGAGCATCAAGCTCGTTGTGCGAAATCCACCATTGACTACGGTACGTGTAGCCGAAGGGCAGTTGCGGCCTGGAGAAGCGGTCGCCCTCTTGCAGGTCGTGCACGACAGACGCCGGAACGAGCTGTTTTGCGTTCCACGTTCCTTCGCATCGGATCATCTCGCCGAAGCGCGCGAGATCGCGCAGGGTCGTGTTGAGGCCACTAGCGGCCCTCGGCGCGCCGGTCGTCGGGTCGATCTCGATGTAGCCGTCCTCCTCGCAGCCGAGCGGCGCCCACAGGCGCTCGTGCAACAGCTGCGCGAATGAGCGGCCCGTTACGCGCGCCATGACCCAGGCCATGACGTTCGTGTTAACGTTCTTGTATGCGAACTCGCCGTGGGCGCCTTGCTTGCGCACCGTGCGCAGAAAGTCGCACGTATATGACTCGTCTATCTTTGTGACGTCCTGTACATATTCCAAGCTAGTCTGCATATCCATTACTTGGCGAAGCGTGGCATCCTCCCACCCGGTTCCTCGCAATTCTGGCAGGTAATGGGGGATCATCTTCAACTGGTCGAGCACGCCTTCCTGCACGAACGCCGCGGTCAGCGTTCCTGTGTACGACTTCGTGATCGATTGGCACGAATGTGGCAGGTGCGGCTCAAGCGCGCCTAAATAGCGCTCGTAGACGATGCGACCCCGATGCAGAACCACGATGCCGTCCGCGTAGGTGTCAAATAGCGCCTCGTCAAAGCGTCGGGTTCGACCATCCGTATCGGCGAAGGTGATTAGGTCGATGTCAGAGGACATGTCGCTGCGCTCAAGCAGTGATGGCCCGTCCTGTCCGCGCCACACATTGATGGTCGGCCGAAGCTCGCGCATATGCGACAACGACCAGCGGCTCTGCGGAAAAGCGAAGACAGTGCCGGCGTCGAACGTGATGCGCTTGTCTGCAGGCGGCGGCGCACCGCGCATCCACCCGAGTACACTTGGATCCGACGCCCGGCCGTCGAGGTACCGCTGTCCGTCGAATTCAAGCACACCCTCTGTCGCGTTGCCGAGAGGTGCCTGCAGTTCACATTGTGCCATAAATGCTCCAGCCTTCCAGTCTCTTCAATGCCAGAATGGCCGCTAATGCAGGGGTCTAGCAGAGCTGCGGCCTATTCTGAACGGATGTAAGCGAAGACTGCGTCTTCATAACTTGAGCCTCCAGCAGGTGGC
Source organism: Mesorhizobium silamurunense (assembly GCF_014843825.1). Lineage (GTDB taxonomy): Bacteria > Pseudomonadota > Alphaproteobacteria > Rhizobiales > Rhizobiaceae > Mesorhizobium > Mesorhizobium silamurunense. Next base: position 1,034 of record NZ_JHQR01000015.1, on the reverse strand, counting down.
CAAATTCACGCACTCGGGTCGAGCCAGACCTTACTGAGTTCTGTCTCCCCTACCGGATGCATGTAGTAGTTCTTCACCTTTTTGGTGGAGTGATGGAACGCCGCAACCCAATAAGGCTGAATAAGCACACCGGAATCCTGCAGGAGCGTTTCAATATCCTGCATGAGCGCCTTGCGCTTCTGTGGGTCTGGTACCGTCAACGCCGCGTCGAGTTTCTTATCGAATTCCGGATTTGACCACGCCGTCTCATTCCAGGCTGCGCCACTGCGATAGGCAAGCACCAAAGTCTGCACACCCAACGGCCGCATGTTCCAATTTGTTACGGAAAGTGGATACTTCAACCACCCGTTCCAGAAACTGGACTCGGGAATAACCGTACGCTTCACCTTGAACCCGGCCTCGCGCAGTTGCGCAGCAATAGCGTCGGCCGTGCCCTTAAGCCATTCCGTGTCGCTGCTGATGATGTCGTGCTCGTATTCCATCTGACCAGTTTCAGTCATAAGTCGCTTGGCAGCCTCAACATCCCGTTTCTTTTCCGGAACCGGGTAAAACTCGGGATGTAATGGCGCGACATGATAATTCGCAGCAACGATGCCATAACCATTATAAGCAATCTGCAGCACAGCACTATTGTCGACCGCTAACTGCAGTGCATTGCGCACCCGCTGGTCATCGTACGGCTTGGTAGTGACGTGGGCACGGCACACTATAGTAGTGGCTGTCTTCGCTTCAGACTTCACCAAGCCAATTTTATCTAAGATGTTAACAAAACTGGTATCCGTCCCTTCGTTCGCGTCTACTTCTCCTGATTCGAAAGCGCTCAGAAGCGCGGAAGGATCGCTGCCGTAGTCTATGAATTGCACCTCGTCCAGGTAGGCTTCACCGCCCCACCAGCTTCCGTTTGTTCGACGCTTCACGACTGCCTTTTGGCTCACATCCCACGACACTAGTTCAAACGGTCCCGTGCCTACCGGATGGGCAACGAGGTCCGACCCGTTTTTTTCATAGTCACGGTGAACGATCAGCGCGGGATA
>NZ_JHQR01000177.1 GCF_014843825.1 Mesorhizobium silamurunense | reverse complement strand
CGCCGAGACATGCGCGCCGGCCTCGATGAGCTGCGATCGCGCGACGAGGATGCGCTGCCAGCCGGCCGGTGTGCCGGGCTCGACGATCAGCAGCGAGTCGGCCGTCAACCGCCAGAGCCGGTCGATGAGCTTCGGCAGCGAGGCGGGCACGATCTCGTCCAGAACATAGGTCGCACTGACGAGGTCGGCGGGCTCGAGACCGACGAGATCGATGGTGGCGTCGCCGGCAATCCAATTGGTCCGGACGGCGATCGCGCCGGCGGCCAGCGACTGGCCGACCTTGCGCACCGCGGCGCTCGCCTCGACCAGAACCGCCTGTTCGAGCTCAGGCCAGGCCTCAGCCGTGGCCCAAAGCATGGTGCCAGGTCCGGCGCCGATGTCGAGCAGGCTTTTCGGCTGGAAATCGGGACAGGCATCGGTCAGCGCGCCGACGCTGGCGCGGACGGCGGCGTAGGTGGCGGGCAGCCTGGTCGCCAGGTAAGCCTTCACCGCCATGTCTTCCGCCATGTGCAGGCGGCCGTCGCGTAGCTCGGCGCGATAGCGCTCGGAAAGCTTTTTCGCGGCCTGTTTCAGCGCCGGCAGCGGCACCTTCTCGAGCAGGCTGTCGACGCCTTGCCGGAGTGGGGCGGGCAGTTCCACTTCAGGCTCCTCTTGGCGCGAGCAGGATGACCGAGGCGCCGCCGATGCAGAGCGCGGCGCCTGCGAGGTCGAAGCGATCGGGGCGCACGCCTTCGACCAGCCACAGCCAGCCGAGCGAAGCGGCGATGTAGATGCCGCCATAGGCGGCGTAGGCGCGGCCGGCGGCGTTCGTTTCGACCAACGCCAAAAGGAAGCCGAACAATGCCAGCGACACCAGACCCGGCACCAGCCAGAGCGGCGACTTCGCCAGCCGCCACCAGGCCCAGAACGAAAAGCAGCCGGCGATCTCGGCAAGCGCGGCTGCGATGTAGATCAAGTACGTCATGAAAAAGGCCTCGCGAACGAGACCTTTTTCATGGCGTCAGGCCGCAATGGCAAGCGGCAATCGCCGAGGTTCTATTCCACCTTCTTGCGGCGGGTAGGCTTGGCCGCCGGCGTCGCCGGCTCTTGGTGGCCGAGATCGCGCAGCTCCAGCGCCTTCTCGCATTTGGCCATGTAGTCGCGCGTCATCGGCAGCGTGTCGTTCTTCTTGGCGATCTGGAATTGGAAGATCACCAGGTCCTGCCAGCGGAAGGCGGCTTCCGAGGCGGCGAGGTAGAACTCCCACATACGGCAGAAGCGCTCGTCATAGATCGCTTTCGCTTTGTCGCGGTTGGCGGCGAAGCGCTCGCCCCAATGCTTGAGCGTATCGGCGTAATGGAGGCGCAGGATTTCGATGTCGGTGACGACTAGGCCGGACTTCTCGATCGCCGGCATCACCTCCGACATCGCCGGGATGTAGCCGCCCGGGAAAATGTATTTGCGAACGAAGGCGCTGGTCGCCCACGGCACGCCGGAACGGCCGATCGTGTGGAGAAGCATCACCCCGTCGGGCTTGAGCAGCGTCGCCGCCTTGTCGAAGAAGGTGCGATAGTGATTGACGCCGACATGCTCGAACATGCCGACCGAAACGATGCGGTCGAAGCGCTCGTTCAGCACGCGATAGTCCTTGAGCTCGAAATGCACCCTGTCCTGCAGGCCAAGCGCATGCGCGCGGTCGGTGGCGACGCCGTGCTGCTCGGTCGAAAGCGTCACGCCCTGCACGTCGACGTCGAAGGCCTTGGCGAGATAAAGCCCGAGCCCGCCCCAGCCGGAGCCGATGTCTAGCACCGTCTGGCCGGCCTTCAGCCTGAGCTTGGCGGCGATGTGGCGCTTCTTGGCGACCTGCGCCTCTTCCAGCGTCATGTCGGGCTGTTCGAAATAGGCGCAGGAATACTGCATGTCCTCGTCGAGGAAGAGCTTGTAGAGCTCGCCGGAGAGATCGTAGTGGCGCTGCACATTGCGGCGCGAGCGCGAGGCGGTGTTGATCTGCTGCAGGCGGCGGAAGGCATGGCGCAGGCCTTCGATCGCCTTCGACCAGGTGGCGTCGATGCCGCCGCTGCCCATGTTCTGGAAGGCAATGCGCATCATGCCAAGCACGCCACCCTCGAGAATGTCGAGTTCGCCGTCCATATACGCTTCCGGCACAGCCAGCATCGGGTCGAAGCTAATGGCGCGCTCGGCATGCCTGGTCTTGATGTGCATGTGCACCGGCTCGCCGCTGCCGTCACCGAAGGTGACGGCCGAGCCCTTCGGCCCGGTGACCTTGAGATTGCCTGTGCGCACCAAGCGGTCGAGAATGCGCTTCAAAAGAATATTCATGACCAAATGTTCCCTCAAAGTCAGGCTGACTTCCAAACGCGTGGCCCGAAAACGGCACCGGTTTCGGGAGCGCCCTGCGCGAAAGTCACAGGTACTATGGCGTCATTTCTGCGTCCAAAGGACGCGCGACGCTATAGTTTGCCTCAAGATATAGGGGTTCGAAAAGTTCCATTTGGCATAAAAATGCCCGGGTCGTGTGCCCGGGCATTAGTCCAGAAATTCTGGAAGGCCTGCGAGCCGGAGCAGTGCTCCGGCCTTTGTCGATCAAGCCCCGTTGATCAGGCGTTGTCTTCGCCGCCTTCGAACTCGGCGCTCGGGTCGAAGAAATTCTCCGGCCGAGCGTTGTCGTTGATGTCCTCGCCATAGATGGCTTCGGCGGTCGTCAGCATCTCGCCCTTGGCCTGGCGCTCCGCCTCTTCGGCCGAGCGGGCGACGTTGAGCGTCACGGTGACCTCGACTTCCGGATGCAGCGCGATCGCGACATTGGAGAGGCCGATGGTCTTGATCGGCTGGTTGAGCTCGATCTGGTTGCGGCTGACGGTGAAGCCTTCCGCGGTCAAGAGTTCGGCGATGTCGCGGGTCGACACCGAGCCGTAGAGCTGGCCGGTCTCGCCGGCCGAGCGCACGACCATGAAGCTCTTGCCGTCGAGCTTCTCGGCGATCTCAGAGGCCTCCGACTTGCGCTCCAGGTTGCGGGCTTCGAGCTGGGCGCGCTGGCCCTCGAACTTCTTCTTGTTGGCTTCGTTGGCGCGCAGCGCCTTGCCCTGCGGCAGCAGGAAGTTGCGGGCGAACCCGTCCCTGACCTTGACGGTGTCGCCCATCTGGCCGAGGCGGGAAATGCGCTCGAGGAGAATGACTTCCATGGTTTCGTTCCTTCGGTTTGGCGCCATCGGGGATGACGTCGGATTCTTTTGGAACAGGTCAGGAAGCAAAAAGGGACTTCGCCCGGTGTCGCTGTCCTGCCTGTCGCGGCAGTTAGAGGTTTATGGCCTCAACTCGGGATTTGAACCTACCCTTGCGGCGCCCGTCGCCGTGGGGTTGAAGCGGGCGGCAAGCCGCCCGCATCAATACTTCAGCTTAGCGAACCACGTAGGGCAGCAGGCCGAGGAAGCGGGCGCGCTTGATCGCCTTGGCGAGCTCGCGCTGCTTCTTCTGGCTGACGGCCGTGATGCGCGAGGGCACGATCTTGCCGCGCTCGGAAATGTAGCGCTGCAGCAGACGCACGTCCTTGTAGTCGATCTTCGGGGCGTTGGCGCCGGAGAACGGGCAGGTCTTGCGGCGGCGATGGAACGGGCGCCGGGTCGGGATCTGGTTGATGTCGACCATTATTCTGCACCCCCTTCAACGTTTTCGCGCGGACGGCGCGGACCGCGGTCGCCGCCATCACGGTCGCCGAACGAACGCGGGCCACGGTCACCGCGATCGCCGAACGAGCGCGGGCCACGATCGCCACGGTCGCGATCGCCGAAGCTGCCGCGCTCGGAGCGCTCTTCGCGCTTCTGCATCATCGCGGAGGCGCCTTCCTCATGCGCCTCGACCTTGATGGTGAGGAAGCGCAGGACGTCTTCCGACAGGCCCATCTGGCGCTCCATTTCGTTGAGCGCGGCCGGCGGGCAGTTGATGTCCATCAGCGTGTAGTAAGCCTTCCGGTTCTTCTTGACCCGGTAGGTAAGGGACTTCAGTCCCCAGTTCTCGATCCGGCCGACCGATCCGCCATTGGCGGTGATGACGCCCTTGTACTGTTCGACAAGCGCATCAACCTGCTGCTGCGACAGGTCCTGCCGGGCAAGAAACACATGTTCGTAAAGAGCCATTATGTTTTTCTGCCTTTCTTCGTTTCTCTTACCGGCCCTCGCGGCTAAGCCTCTGCAACTTGTCTGACCCGGTCGCGACGGAGCGGGGAAGAAAGGAGCATCACGAGACGGTCGAGAGCGGAGACACGGGAGGCCAAAAGCGCTTCTGGCTTCATGACGTGGCCTTCTAAAGCCACGGCCCTCCGTTCAGCCCCCAGCAAGGACCGGCAGATTGCCGGCGTCTATACAGCAATTTGCCAGGAAGGCAAGCGCGGGAGACAGGGTCGGCGATCCCACGATGCCGCAGGGCCGAAAGTCTCCGGCGCTCGTGGATTGGTGGCCGGCTCAGCTGGTGTGGGCGACGAGCGGGGCGACCGTTTCGGGGAAGAGGTCGGGCGCGACGCGGCGCTTGCCGAACATCATGTCGTACTGGATCAGCCGGAAATCGTTGATTGCCGGATCGATCTTCTTCTGCCTCGCCCAATCGGGCGTCGCCTCGCCGGAGGGCGACAGCAAAAGGTTGCGGTCGACCACCCGGTAGCGCTCCCGCAGCGCGCCGAGGAAGCCGGTGTAATAGGGGTGGGAAATCCCGGCCGTGGTGAGGATATGGTAAGGCAGGAAGGCCGGGCTTACCGAGCCCAGGTTCTCCACCGGGCCGGAGCGGTTCGACCAGATGATCAGCGGCGTGTCGTGATGCTCGAGCGCCGCTTCCGGCGTCGGCTCCTTGCGCGGCGCGACATTGTCCTTGAGGAAGCCGGTCTCGACATAGACGGGGCCGAGCGGCGGCAGATGATCACCGAAGAAGGCGACGATGGTCGGCCGCTCGCGCTTCTTTGCCCACTCGATCAGGCGCTGCAGGCCGCGATCGGCATCGGCCGAGCCTTCGGCGTAGGAGAGCAGAGATTCCCGCGCCCAGGTGCTGATCGGCGCGTCGATCGCATGGGTGGGATTGTAGTAGCGGTAGGGCTCGTAAGGCCCGTGGTTCTGCAGGCTGACAGCGAACAGGAACACCGGGTCCTCGCTGGCATCGGCCTCGCGCATGATCTCGTCGGTCATCGCCGCGTCGGAAGCGAGCGGCCCGCGCTTCTCCATCGGCGGCAGTGTCTCTTCCGAACGGAAGTCGTTGAAGCCGAAATCGGCGTAGACGGCGCCTCGGTTCCAGAACCAGTTGGTGCCCGGGTGGATGGCGCGCGCCCTATAACCTTCGCTCTTCAGGAAGGTCGCCAGCGACGGCGTCGGCGTGCGCACATATTGCTGGTAGGGAATGCTGCCGGCCGGCAGGAAGGCGTTGGAGAAGCCGGTCAGCGCCTCGAACTCGATATTGGCGGTCATGCCGCCGAATTCCGGCGAGAACATCGAGCCCGAGCGCAGCGCGCGCACCGTCGGGATCGGATCTGGCTTGATGCTGACGCCGGGAAGCTCCGTCGGATCCCAGAAGGATTCGCTCATCACCACGATGATGTCGGGCTTCTGGTCCGGCATCGAGGCGGCGACCTCGGGACGCGCGATCGCGTCCATCGTCTTGTCGGAATAGCCGGGCGGCGCCGAGACATGCGCCATCGGCACGTTCATCGCGAAGGCGAGCGCGAAGCCGTTGGAGGCGTAGTTCTCCTTCTGGTCCCACATAATCGGGATGATCTGCAGCCTGTCGCGCGTCCACGAGAAGGTGGCGTAGTCCATGATCGAGACGAAGAAGGCGAGCAGCGGCACGGTCAGCGTCAGCCGCGCCAGCCGTCCCTTGCGGCTGAGGATCGGCACGCGCCGGCGCCAGAGCCGCCAGCCGTAGACGAGCAGCGCGAGGCTGGCGACGATCGCCGCCGCAAGCAGTACGGCCGTCCAGGGGCGCTCGCGCACCAGAAGCGGCATCAGCGCCATGATCTGGCGCGCGTAAAGGAAGTCCGTCGGATAGAGCGGATCGCCGAGATAGTGCGATTTCTGGTGACCGACAAAGGCCAATGCCAGCGTCAGCGGCGCGACGATCATCAGGCTCTGGTGGCTGCGGCCAAGTATGGCGTCGAGCCCGATCAGCACCAGCGAAAAGACGATGATAGTGGTCCAGCCGGGCTTGAAGGGCTGCAGGAAGAAGTCGACCGTGCCGAAGAAGTCGCCGCGCACGATCCATTCGATGGCGAACACCAGAAGGGCGGAGGCAAGCAGCGTCGCGAGTCCGTAGCGGACAATCGGCCATCTCCGCCCCGGCAGATAGCCGGTGGACGGATCGTCTTCCAAAAATTGCGGCGCGGGTTTGGCCGCGCCTTTCCTGATCCTAGCCACTTTGCTTCCCCGGCCCATGTCACGCGTCTTCCACACGCGTCACGCCACTGTCATCGAAATGTCACGCAAAGCTAGCGCCTGTGGCGGAAATAAGAAGAGCCAGCAAACGATTCGTGAGCGGTTTTCATCAGGTGTGATCGCCAAAAAGCCTTTCGGAACAGGGAACTCGGCCGATTTCCCAGCCGAAATAGGTGCTGAACTGGTGCCTGCGGGCTTGACTTGGCCGTCCGCCTTGCGCCAGAGGCAGGGAAAAACAAGCCGTTGGAGACGCTAAAATGGCCGTCGCATTCACCTTTCCGGGACAGGGCAGCCAGGCCGTCGGCATGGGCAAGGATCTCGCCAATGCCTTTCCCGAGGCGCGCCGCGTCTTCGAGGAAGTTGACGCTGCACTTGGCGAAAAGCTGTCGAAGCTGATTTGGGAAGGACCGGAAGAAACCCTGACGCTGACGGCCAACGCGCAGCCGGCGCTGATGGCGGTGTCGCTTGCGGCGCTAAGGGCGATGGAAGCGGGAGGCTTTTCGCTGAAGGACAAGGTGGGTTACGTCGCCGGCCATTCGCTCGGCGAATATTCAGCGCTTGCCGCCTCCGGCTTCGTGTCGGTCGCCGATGCAGCGCGGCTGCTGCGCACCCGCGGCAACGCCATGCAGGCTGCGGTACCGGCGGGCGAGGGTGCCATGGCGGCAATCATCGGGCTGGAGCAGGCCGATGTCGAAGCCGCCTGCGCGGAAGCGGCACAAGGCTCGGCCAAAGGAGCGGTCTGCCAGGTCGCCAACGACAATGGCGGCGGCCAGCTCGTCATTTCCGGCGCCAAGGCGGCCGTCGAGCTGGCGGCGAAGCTCTGCACCGAAAAGGGCGCCAAGCGGGCGCTGATGCTGCAGGTTTCGGCACCTTTCCATTCGGCGCTGATGACGCCCGCCGCCGACATCATGCGCGAGGCGCTCGCCGGGGTGGCCAAGAGCGCTCCTGTGGTTCCCATCGTCTCCAACGTCACCGTCACCCCGACCTGCGATCCGGACGAGATTGCCCGCCGCCTGGTCGAGCAGGTGGTTGCCCGCGTGCGCTGGCGCGAGACGGTGGAATGGTTCGGCGCCAACGGCGTCTCGACGCTCTATGAAGTGGGCGCCGGCAAGGTGCTGTCGGGCCTGGCGCGGCGCATCAACCGCGACATCGCCACCGGTGCCATCGGCACGGCGGCGGAAGTCGAGGCAGCGCTGGCCGCGTTGGGCTGACACGCTGGCGATTTGATCGCATCCGTGCGAAGGGTGCTCTCTGAAATCGGGAGATGAAAATGTTCGAACTGACCGGCCGCAAGGCGCTCGTCACCGGCGCATCGGGAGGCATCGGCGAGGCGATCGCCAGGGTGCTGCACAGCCAGGGCGCCATCGTCGGCCTGCACGGCACCCGTGTGGAGAAGCTGGAAGCGCTGGCCGGCGAGCTGGGCGAGCGCGTGAAACTCTTTCCGGCGGACCTGACCAATCGCGATGCGGTCAAGGCGCTCGGCCAGAAGGCGGAGGCCGACCTCGAAGGCGTCGACATCCTGGTCAACAATGCCGGCATCACCAAGGACGGCCTGTTCGTGCGCATGTCGGATGCCGACTGGGATCAGGTGCTCGAGGTGAACCTCACCGCCGTGTTCCGGCTCACCCGCGAGCTCACCCATCCGATGATGCGCCGCCGCCATGGCCGCATCATCAACATCACCTCCGTGGTCGGCGTCACCGGCAATCCCGGCCAGACCAATTACTGTGCCTCCAAGGCCGGCATGATCGGCTTTTCCAAGTCACTGGCGCTGGAGATCGCCACCCGCAACATCACCGTCAACTGCGTCGCCCCGGGCTTCATCGAATCGGCCATGACCGACAAGCTCAACGACAAGCAGAAGGAGGCGATCATGGCGGCGATTCCCACCAAGCGCATGGGCACCAGCGCCGAGGTTGCTTCGGCGGTCGCGTATCTCGCCTCGGACGAAGCGGCCTACGTCACCGGCCAGACCATTCATGTGAATGGCGGCATGGCGATGATTTGAGACACGGTCGGCGGCATTTCACAAACGGCAGAATCGATGGCTGCCGCCAATGCCCTGATGCCTCAGTAGGTGACCGTGACGACGACCGTATCGGTATAGACGCCGGCTGACGGGGTTGCCTGTGGCGGCACGCGGCCATAGACGGTCAAGTTTTGCGCTATACCGCTTCCGGTTCCCGGGACCGTGCTGCCAGCCGCATCCCCCCAGGGCTGAGTTCGATCAGCGTCCTTGTAGAGGCCATAAGTCACGGTTTCCGCGCCCTTCGACATCTTGCGCGCCGCTGGAGGCGAACCGGTCGTGCCGCCGTTCAGCGAGACAGTGTAAGCCGCTGCCGGCGTGCAGGTGACCGAAACCTGGCCGGTGGTATCGACATTGGCACTGAGAGCCCCCGTCGATCCGAAATCAATGTCATGGGTCGACACGAGACAATTGGCAGCGACCAACGCATTTATGGTGAAGGTTGGACTTGCCGCCAGGGTGCCCGCACCTGTGTCGCAGCTGTTGGCGGTATTATAACGATAGCGGAACTCGACATCTGAACCGGAAAACGTCGACAGATAGATTCCCGGTGGCGCTGTTCCCTGGCTACCAAACACCTTGCCGTAAATAGTGGCAGTGCCAGTTGCCGTGCCCAAGGCATTCGGCGTCAGCGCCAAAGGCGGCGGGCGGGAAGAATAAGCCCAGGCATAAGAGCCCCAAACCACGCTGCGCGCCGAATCCGAATAAAGCTGATAGTTGAGGGCGTTGGCGCCACTCAACATCTGGCGGGCTGTTGCCGAAGATGCGCCTCCGGTGCCAGCCCCGAGATTCGGACAAATCAGGATGCGCTGACCGGCGGTTCCCGTGCAATTCATGCTGATTGTCGCGGTTGAGTTGGTTTGGCTGCTCAACAGCGTATCGACCGGGCCGAAGTCCATGCTGGAAACGCCAAAGGCGCAGCTTTGCGCCCAGGCGAGCGATGGAATCGGGGCGATGGCCAAGAGGATGATAATGCGCAAGAGGATAATGGTGCGGAGCATTTTTTCTCCTGTTTTCAGCGACAGGCTACGTCCTTGATGGTCACTTGCTGACCTGGTTGGGGCTTATAAGGGAAGTCGGCCCGGCATGAGGTGCCATCCAGGCGGTCGATCATGACCGCGTTCTGGGCACTGAGGCCACGAATGTAGGCCTGACCATCATAGCCGATGACGAATTCTTCCGAGCCGCCTTCGACACGACCTTTCAGACCGGCCTCCAGCGGAGCGCCGCTGCTGTCGACCAGGGTGACCAGCGCCGCTTCTGGCGCCTCCGAGACCCCGAACTTTACGACCACGCCACTGCGATCGGCCGGCATCACGACTTCCTTGGTGGCCGGAACATCCGCATCGACAGGTAGGTTTTTGGGATCGATCGAAACCGTGTTCGGCTCATAGGAGTTGAGGCCAGGGACCAGAATACGCCCTTGCCGGTTGGTCTTTCCAACCGGCCGGTTCTGGAATTGGACATCGACATCCGGGGCACCGACCTCGACGACGGCGAAAGCATCGTCGATACGATTGGTTGCAAAGACCCCGCCGCCTGCCACCGCGATCGCACCGTCCATTTGCGCGGTCGCCCTGACATCCTTGCCGTTGTTGGACGCCGGCTTCGAAGCGGGCGAAGGGCGAGCGGTAGCTCGCAGCGGCCGAACGATTGGGCGTGTCGCCTTCAGAGGTTCGTGCCCGCCAGCCAATGCTGCCGTCTTCCAGCCGCTCCGACTTGGCGATGTCGGCCACGACATTCAGGCCGTCAGGTCCTTGCTCGACCCCCGTGGACGCCGTGATATCGTCACCGAATGGGACTGAGATCCCGGCGAAGACTCCGAAGCTTCCGCTGTCCTCAAGGTCGGTAAAGGCCGTCGCATAGAGGCTGCTTCGTTTGAATATCTGCTGGCTGTAGGAGAGGCCGACAATCTGGCTCTTCTGGCCGTCGGCACTTTCGAGATGCGTGTAGGAGAGGTTGAGGCTCGAAAAATCGAGCGGCGCTGGAACGCTCAGAGTAACCTGGTCGATCGATCGAGGAACGCCCGCGCTGAAAATCGGAAAATCGCCGGGGTCCGAAAACGAGGGTTCGGCCGTCACCGAGGCGATGTCCTCGTAGTCGCCGAAGGCGCGCTGGATTCGGCCGTAGATCGACCAGCCTTCGTAGCTCATCTCCAGCGACGCGTTCACAAGCGAGCCGGTGCGCCCGTCATGATGGCTGCCGGCAACTGCAATCGAAGCCGCGCCCAAAGGGCCGAGGGGAAAGGCGGCGCCCACTCCGCCATTGATCAGATCCTCGCCGCCCTCGGCATGGGCTTCAAGTGTCAGCCAGTTGGTGAGGCCGTAGCGTGCGGTAGCAACACCAAACACTCGGCTGTCATAGTCGTCGGATTCGATGCCGAAATTGCGCCGTGGAAATCCAATTTCCGCCGAGAAATCGAGCAGGTCCTTACCCAGCATGTCGCTGGACGTATAGAAGGCGAGCCTGGTTGTCGTCTCGCGACCGAGACTGTCCCTCAACACGACCTGCGCTTCGCCGGCACCGGCAAACACCGGCAGGTTGGTGATCTGGTAAGGGCCGGCTGGGATGTTGCCGGTGTAGGTGCGGACGTTCTGGGTGTAGACCTCGAGCGTCGAGGGGACGGCCGCGCTTCCGCCGAAGGACGGCAGCGGCAGCGTGACCAGATCGGATCGTAGCGCGAAGTTGCGCTCGGCCTGGATGCCGCCCAGGTAGACGGGCCGCGTCCAGGAAAGCCCGCCGGAGATGAAATCCCCCGCCCGATAGGTCATCAGCCGTTCCGGGTCGGAGTAGCTCCATGTCGTGTTGAGCCGGGTGAAGCCGCCGAATTCGCCATCCGAATAACCGGCGATGAAGTTTTGGCTGAGCGTGCCGAAAGGGCTGAACAGTCGCGCGTCGAAGCCGCCGGAGATGCCCTGGAACAGATCGACGTCCTTCTCGAACAATTGGTTGGAGCTCGCGAAGAGCGAATAATTGAGCACCGCGCCATAGCCGGACTGTGGTTGAATCCGGTCTTCCTTCTCACCCCTGCCAAGGTCGACGATGCGAGCGGCGCGCCCCTCGTTCGTGGTCGTGACATAGAGGCGCTGGGTTGCCTCATCGATCCGAAAGGTCGCGCCGGGGAGCCGATCGACCCTGATCAGGCCATCGCTGCCTTTGGCGCTCTCCACCGGTTTCAGGCCGACCTGTGCCAGCTCGTCCGGGGTCGCTGCCAGGCCGCCGTCCGGAAACTGCGTGAAGGTACCGATCAGATTTGTCGAGGCATCGTTGATGAACACCTCGAGATAAAGATCGCGGCGTTCCGTTTGGGCGGGGGCGGGATCGGCAATTTGCGGCCGCGAATCCTGCGCGTTCGCCGGCAGGAGAGGAAAAAAAGTACCTGCAACGACGACCGCGATCCTACTGCCCTTTGGTCGAAACTGGGGCATTGAATGGTCCAAAGTCGCTCTGTGCCTTCAGCGTGACAGAGCTTCCGGACAGCGATCTGCTGTTGCCGATCGGCCATTGCATGGTGGCGCCGCCCAAAACGTAGCCGACCAGACCGCTACGGCTGCCGAGCTTCCTGCCGCCTTGCGTGAGATTGAGGTTGGACAGTCTGAGACGGCTCTCACCATTGTTGCGCGCCGTCAGAACGAGGCCGCCACGCGCTCGCGACAGGCTGAACGAAACGTTGGGCGCAGCCGCATCCGGATTGCGAAAGAAGACAGGCACGGAATAGCGAAGCACCAGTGTGACTGTGCCGGCCTTTCTGCGCGATGGATCGGGCAATTCGTCCACCAGCACCCGGTAGCTCTCCTCGGAGCGTACTGGAGCTTTACTCAGGCGAACGACGCGAACGACATAGTCGGCGTTCGGCCCGAGTTGCGTCGATGGCGGGCTGGCGACCACATCCGAAGTTGGCTCCAGCCGCTCTACGCCGTCCACCTGGCTCCATTTGAAAACGCGAAGCTGCACGTTGATCGGCTTCCTGGCATCATTATGCAGATTGAGCACGGCGGCACTGTCGGGGGCGATCGGCTCCAGACTGGTCGGGGCTACTCTGAGAGAGGCAGCCTGTGAAACGCTCGCCCACAGCAAGAAGAGTGCCGCGGCACCAATGCGTGACAGCATGGGTCGCATGTCGTCCCCTCCGTCGGAATGGTCAGTAGGTTACGGTGATCGCAACCGTGTCCGTGTAAACGCCTGCGGCTGGCGTTGCCTGCGGCGGCACCCGTCCATAGACGGTCAGGTTCTGGACATTACCGTTACCGGTTCCAGCAACCGTGTCGGTGCCAATCGTCTCCCCCCAAAGCAGGGTGCGCGCAGTATCCCGATAGAGGGTGTAGTTGACCGTCGCAGCCGCTGGCCCGGTCATTTTGCGGATAGCAACCGTCGCGCCGGCGCCAGCGCCGGCGCTCAGACCAACATTGTAGGTCTGGCCAGAGGTGCATTGCACGCCGATGGTGCTGGTTTGGTCGACGTTGGTATCGATGACGCCTTTCGAGCCGAAATCCAGATCGCTGGCGGTCTGGACCTTGCATTCGGCGGCGATAGTGATGCGAACCGTCATGTTGCCTGTCGCGACCGCCGCAACGGCGGGGCCTGGGAGGAATGATTGGCATAGGATAATGGCCGAAGTAGCCAAGGGTAGGATGCGCATTCAGTACTCCCGTCCTTGGGGATTCCTCTCAATGAGAAAGCCCGACAGCCAAGTACCCACCCTACATACCTCCTATGCCACAATAGACCCTGTGGTTCAATTAAGACGTGTGACGATTTTTGCTTCTGGAATTGATTCGTCGGTTGTTCGGTATTTGTTCGCTATGAATATAAGTGTATTAGAAGCTATGAATTCAATGCCGGAAAGCCTCCAGGCTTCATCGAATCGGCCATGACCGACAAGCTCAACGACAAGCAGAAGGAAGTGATCATGGCGGCGATTCCCACCAAGCGCATGGGGACGGGCGCCGAGGTCGCTTCGGCGGTTGCCTATCTCGCCTCGGACGAAGCGGCCTACGTCACCGGCCAGACCATCCATGTCAATGGCGGCATGGCGATGATCTGACCGAACAAGGTCCGGTGGCTGTGAAAACAGCCATTTCGGCTTGGACGCCCGCCATTTTTCGTGTAATGCGGCCAGCAACCCGGCGGTTCGGGCAAGAACCGGTCCTGTGGCGTTGCGTTTCCCACAAGACCATCTTTCAGCTTGATTAGCGGCATTCCGCCCGCTAACGAAGACAACACAACGTAAGACGAGGCCCCAAATGAGTGACACCGCAGAGCGCGTCAAGAAGATCGTCATCGAGCATCTCGGCGTCGATGCCGACAAAGTGACGGAGCAGGCGAGCTTCATCGACGATCTGGGCGCGGACAGCCTCGACACGGTCGAACTCGTCATGGCGTTCGAAGAAGAGTTTGGCGTCGAGATTCCGGACGACGCCGCCGAGACCATCCTGACCGTCGGCGATGCCGTAAAGTACATCGACAAGGCCTCGGCCTGAGGCTTTCCGCGGGCATCACCGGGGAGGACCTGCGATGAGGCGAGTCGTCGTCACGGGCCTTGGCCTGCTTTCTCCGTTCGGCACGGGCGTCGAGCACAGCTGGAAGGAACTGCTTTCCGGCCGCAGCGCCGCCCGCCGCATCACCGAATTCGAGGTGGACGACCTTGCCTGCAAGATCGCCCACGTCGTTCCGCGCGGCGACGGCTCCAACGGCACCTTCAATCCCGAGGCCGTGCTCGAGCCGAAGGAGCTGCGCAAGATCGGCGACTTCATCCTGTACGGCATCGCGGCCGCCGACGAGGCGCTGGCCGATTCCGGCTGGAAGCCCGAGACGCATGA
This sequence comes from Mesorhizobium silamurunense, assembly GCF_014843825.1. Classification (GTDB taxonomy): domain Bacteria; phylum Pseudomonadota; class Alphaproteobacteria; order Rhizobiales; family Rhizobiaceae; genus Mesorhizobium; species Mesorhizobium silamurunense. The sequence continues at coordinate 18,906 of NZ_JHQR01000177.1, read as the reverse complement.
GGACCAGTGCGCCACCGGCGTGCTGATCGGTTCCGGCATCGGCGGCATCGACGGCATCGCCGAGAACGCGATGATCCTGAAGGAGCGCGGCCCGCGCCGCATCAGCCCGTTCTTCATCCCTGGACAGATCATCAATCTGGTTTCCGGCCAGGTTTCCATCCGGCACGGGCTGAAAGGCCCGAACCATGCGGTCGTCACTGCCTGCTCGACAGGCGCGCACGCCATCGGCGATGCCGCGCGGCTGATCATCTGGGGCGATGCCGACATCATGGTGGCCGGCGGCGCCGAGGCGCCGATCACGCGGCTTTCCATGGCAGGGTTCGCGGCGTGCCGCGCGCTCTCCACCGAGCGCAACGATACGCCCGAGACCGCTTCGCGCCCCTATGACCGCGACCGCGACGGCTTCGTCATGGGCGAGGGTGCCGGCGTCGTCGTCCTTGAAGAGCTGGAACACGCCAAGGCGCGCGGCGCCAAGATCTATGCCGAGGTCACCGGCTACGGCCTGACCGGCGACGCCTATCATATCACCGCTCCGGCCGAGGACGGCGACGGCGCCTTCCGCTGCATGACGGCGGCGCTGAACCGGGCGAAGCTCTCGCCGGCCGATATCGACTACATCAATGCGCACGGCACCTCGACCATGGCCGACACGATCGAGCTCGGCGCTGTCGAGCGGCTGGTCGGCAATGCTGCCTCGAAGATCTCGATGTCGTCGACCAAGTCGTCGATCGGCCATCTGCTGGGCGCCGCGGGCGCCGCGGAAGCGATCTTCTCCATCCTCGCCATCCGCGACAACATTGCCCCCGCCACCATCAACCTCGACAATCCGGAACGCGAGACGGCGATCGATCTCGTGCCGAACAAGCCGCGCCAGCGCCAGATCGATGTGGCGTTGTCGAACTCCTTCGGCTTCGGCGGCACCAACGCCTCGCTCGTCTTCCAACGCTACAATGGCTGAGCATTCAGCCCACCGGCAGGTCCGCCGCCTGCCGTCATTTTTGCCAAATTTGTCCCTACGCTTCGGCTAGGGGATTCGTTGCAAGATCAGACGGTAGGGCGCCATGAATACAAATCCGGGCGGCGGTGGGGAATTCGGACAGCGTCAGACGCAAGGACCGATCGTGCCCAAGACAGCCGCCGAAGCGTTGCGCCCCGAGGCCGGCACGCCGCCGCCGTCGAAACGCTCGCGCGCGTCGCGCAGCCAGGTCGTCGTGTTCCTGAATTTCTTCCTTTCATTGGCCATCCTGCTCGTGCTCGCCTCGGGTGCTGCGCTGTATTTCGGCATGCAGGCCTTCGTTGAGCCGGGTCCGTCCGCCAATGGCGACACCTTCATGGTCAAGCCGAGTACCGGCGTGCAGGAGATCGCCGACCAGCTGGAGCGTCGCGGCCTGGTCAGCGATGCCCGCATCTTCAGGCTGGGCGTGCGCGCCACCGGCAATGATTCCGCGCTGAAGGCCGGCGAATACGCCATCAAGCCGCGCGCCTCGATGCGCGACATCATGGAACTGTTCAAGAGCGGCAAGTCGGTGATGTATTCGCTGACCATCCCCGAGGGGCTGACGGTCGAGCAGGCGCTGCAGCGCGTGGCCGAGCAGGAGGCGCTGACCGGCGACATGCCGGCGACCATGCCGCCCGAGGGCAGCATCGCGACCGACACGCTGCGCTTCACCCGTGGCGCCACCCGGCAGCAGATGGTCGACAAGCTGGTCGCCGATCAGAAGAAGCTGGTCGACGACGTCTGGGCGCATCGCGCGCCCGATCTGCCGCTCGCCAGCATGGAGGACTTCGTCATCCTGGCCTCGATCGTTGAGAAGGAGACAGGCCGGGGCGACGAGCGCTCGCGCGTGGCCGCCGTCTTCCTCAACCGGCTGGCCAAGGGTATGCGGTTGCAGTCGGACCCGACCATCATCTACGGCCTGTTCGGCGGCAAGGGCAAACCGGCCGACAGGCCGATCTACCAGTCCGATATCGAGAAGCAGACGCCCTATAACACCTATCTGATCAAGGGCCTGCCGCCGACGCCGATCGCCAATCCGGGCCGCGCGGCGCTGGAGGCGGTGGCCAATCCGTCGAAGACCGGCGATCTCTATTTCGTCGCCGACGGCAATGGCGGCCATGTCTTTGCCGCGACGCTGGAAGAGCACAACCAGAACGTCGCCCGCTACCGCGCGCTGCAGAAGAAGCAGGCCGACGATGCGGCCAAGGCCTCCGGCCAGACGACGGCGCCGGCCGCTCCCGATGACAATACCGGCGGCAATGCCGGAACCGATCCCGGTGATGCCGGCGACAGCGGCGAGAATGGCGACGCCGCCCAGTAGGCCGCGGCCATTGCCGGTTCTGGCCCGCCTCCTTTGACGCCGGGCCGTATTCATGTTTTGAGGGGGCATCCGACGCTGGCCAGAGGTCCGGCGTTTTGCAAGGGGCGCATGTTCGGGCAGTCGCGCCCGGGCTGCGACAGGGGGTGACACGCATCATGAACGTGCAGAGCATGACCGGTTTCGCGCGAACCGTTGCTGAACGCGACGGCACGTCGATCGCCTGGGAAGTGAAATCGGTCAACGGCAAGAGCGTCGAGGTCAGGCTGAGGCTGCCGCAAGGCTTCGACCGGCTGGAACCCGCTGTACGGCAGACCGTGCAGAAGCGCTTCGCGCGCGGCAATTTCCAGGCGACGCTGACCGTCGTCCGTGCCGCCGCCCTCCAGGCGCAGCCGGTGGTCAACGAGGCTTTCCTGAAGGACCTGGCGGGATTGGCGAAGCGCCTCCAGGAGCAATTCGGTGTCGCGCCCGCCACCGCCGACGGCCTGCTTGCGTTGCGCGGCGTGCTCGACATTCCGGAGACAGTCGAGACCGAAGAAGAACGAGCCGTCCTCGATGCCGCGATCCTGTCGGCGCTGGACACGGCGCTTGCCGGGCTGGAGCAGGCAAGGCAGAGCGAGGGGATCGCGCTGCGCATGCTGTTGTCCGGCCATATTGCCACCATCGAGGCGCTGACGCTGAAGGCCGAGGCCGACCCGTCGCGCGAGCCGGCGGCGATCCGCGAGCGCATCGCCGAACAGGTCAGTCTGCTGATGGACGCGTCGGCCAATCTCGACGCGGTCCGGCTGCATCAGGAAGCGGCCTTCCTCGCCACCAAGGCCGACATCCGCGAGGAGATCGACCGGCTGAAGACGCATGTCGCATCCGGCCGTACGCTGCTTCAAGGTGGCGGCGCCATCGGCCGCAAGCTCGATTTTCTGGCGCAGGAATTCAATCGCGAATCGAATACCTTGTGCTCCAAGTCGAACGCTGCCGCGGTCACCGCGATCGGGCTGGAGCTCAAGGCGGTGGTCGATCAGTTTCGCGAACAGGTTCAGAATCTGGAGTGACGGGGATGGTTGCCAAGGAACCGACGGCTGCCAGGGATGCGGGGGCCCGCATCCGCCGCCGCGGGCTGATGCTGGTGCTGTCGTCGCCGTCGGGTGCGGGCAAGTCGACGATCGCGCGCAATCTTCTGGAAAGCGATTCGAGTCTGGAGCTGTCGGTCTCCGTCACCACCAGGCCGCGCAGAGGCTCGGAGATCGAGGGCGTCCACTACCATTTCCGCACCATGCGCGAGTTCGAGCGGCTGCGCGATTCCGATGCGCTGCTCGAATGGGCCGAGGTGCACGGCAATTTCTATGCGACGCCGCGCGAGCCCGCCGAGGCGGCGCTGGCCGAAGGCCGCGACATGCTGTTCGACATCGATTGGCAGGGCGCCCAGCAGCTCAAGGAGAAGATGCGCGCCGACATCGTCTCGATCTTCATCCTGCCGCCCTCGATGAAGGAATTGAAGGCGCGCCTGAAGCGCCGCGCCGAGGACCAGGAGCAGGTCATCGAGACCAGGCTGAAGAACGCCCGCGTCGAGATCGAGCACTGGAAGGAATACGACTTCGTCATCGTCAACGACGATCTCGACCGCGCCTTCGCCGAGGTCCGCGCCATAGTGACGGCGGAGCGGCTTCGGCGCGACAGGCGGCCCGGCCTGTTCGACTTCATCTCGGGATTGCTGGACGAGAAGACGGCTTAGCCCCAGTTGCTCATCTAAGGTCCGCCGATCTCCATGATGACATGATGAGTTGCACCAGGGGCGCCTCGTCGCCCGCAAAGCTCTCGATCATCGCGTCCAGGACACGCTCGCGCTCAAGGACATCGGCATTGAACGAGAATCCTGCGTTCTCCATCAGCATCGCCAGGAAGGTAAGCTGAGTACGGCCATTGCCTTCTCGGAATGGATGCGCGGCGTTAATTTCGGCCAAACATGGGCCGCGCGAACCGCGAAGTTTTCGATGCTAAGCCCGCGAAGATACTGGTCCTTGATCAGCCCGTCGAAGATCCTGCGCATCTCCTGCTCGATATATTCGGGATAGCAGAACCAATTGCCGCCTTTGCCGATGCGAACCTCGCCAGCCCATTCATATACGTCTTGGAACAGGTGGTGATGAATGGCCTTGTAATGCTGGTAGTCCAGGTTGCCGGCCGGCATCTCTTCGTCGGTTCTGGTCAGGAAGAGCGCCAACTCGAATTCGTCGAGTTCGGCCTGGTTCTCGATATTTAGCTTGTTTCGAAGAACAGTCGTGCCCGGATAGCAAAGCGGATCTCGTTCAGCGGCGTAGACCACTCCACAATCCTATTTCGAGCGGCGTGCCTGTTCCTTGATCAGCGCCCTGCGCTCATCACCACTCAGGCCGCGCGCCCGGCTATCCCTTAGTATGGCCCTCATGCGTCGTGACAATTTGAGGCCTTCGACGGCACTGATCTTTTCGCCCTTGTCACTGGTCAAAACGAACTGACCACTTTTGCTCGCAGGGACGGCGGCTGGGCTTTTTTCATGGGATCACACTATCATGCCCCTGCGATTTCCGGGCAATTGCTTGCCTTTCACGAGCCAATTCCGGTGAGGAATCTGTCATAGAGACCAGGCTCAAGAATGCCCCCGTGTCGAGATCGAGCATGGAAGGAATACGACGTCATCATCGTCAACGACGACCGCGCCTTCGGCGCTTACACCACTGAACGTCGCGCTGTGACAATCCAGGTAGCCGCATTGAGGAATACGCCGCATGGCGTCTCGTGCTTCCTCAGTTCCGACCTTACATCGGCAAACGCGGCATCCGCCCTGTCCCGGTACTCTCGGATCATCGTGCCGACACCGCCGATTTTGATGATCTCCATGACTTCATCCAAGCTGCCGCCGGTCTTCAAGTCCAGGGGCGTGATGAGGATGTTCGTGAACCCGGCGGAAGCCAGGACCGAATGTGTATAGTCCGGATCGGCAAACGAGAATGCAGTGGATGGATTTGGCGGCGGCAAGCCGAGGCTGCGAAGAGCAGCTTTTAGCGGCACAGTCACCCACTCAATCTCTTCTCGTGGCCGCCAGCAGACGAACGACAGACGCCCTCCAGGCTTGAGGGCGCGGCAGAGGTTGGAAAATGCCGCGACAGCGTTATCGAAGAACATGGTGCCGAAGCGGGAAAAAACGCCGTCGTATCCTTCCGGGCCAAAGTCTAAGGACTGAGCATCGGCTTCAATGAAGCGGACATTGCTCAGCTTCATTTCCCTGGCATGACGACGTGCCACCGCGAGCATGGGACCGGACACGTCGACGCCGAGCACCGCTCCCGACGGGCCGACCGCTTGCGCCAAGGCGCAGCTCGTGTGCCCGCATCCGCAACCAACATCGACCAGCCTTTCACCGTCACGCGGGTCCAATGCGTCGATAGCCCGGTCTCCGAGAGGCCCCAACTCGCGTTCCAGAGCCGATTGGAGCCGGACCCACTCGGGTCCGCATATCTCCGTCCAATATCTGATCTCATCGGCATTCACGTCGTTTTCCGCCGTTTGACATTTGGCGCTGACGCCGACCTGTCCGCCAACAAAAGCCATTTGGTCGAGCCTCATCCGAGAGCCTCTCTAGGCAGAAACGCTATGCGCGGCGTGGTTCTCTCGGCGGAGTCCGGTCACCGCTGTACGGCGGCAATTCAGTCGGCTTCATACCGCATGAAAATCGATCCGCAGCGAACTGCCGACATCGATCCTAGCATAAGTGATTGCAAGATCAAAGCGGTTGCAAATATGAAGCAGTTTGGTGACGCGCAACCGCCCAGCCCTTCTTCTCCACAGAGGACCGGAGACATCGCGAACGGTGTGCGAGGACATCGCAAACAGTTTTGCGCTTTTGCGAGAGGGGTCGGGATGCCACTCGAAGACAGAAGCGCGATGTCTCAGGGCAGGGCGCGCTTCACACCGCGTTCGTCAACCTTACGAACTCCTCCACGCTGAGCGTCTCGGCGCGGCGCGTTGGGTCGATGCCGGCGCGGCTGAGCAGGGCTTCGCCGCCGAGGCTTTTCACGCTTTGCCGCAGCATCTTGCGGCGCTGGCCGAAGGCGGCTTCGGTGACGCGGCCCAGCCGCTTGCCGTCGGTGGGCAGGGGGGAAGCGCGCGGCACCAGATGCACCACCGAGGACGTGACCTTGGGCGGCGGCGTAAAAGCCTGCGGCGGCACGTCGAAGGCGATCTTTGCCTCGGTGCGCCAGCCGGCCAGCACGCCGAGCCGGCCATAGGCATCGCTGCCTGGGCCGGCGGTAATGCGCTCGGCCACCTCGCGTTGGAACATCAGCGTCATCGATTGATAGAAGGGCGGCCATTCGGCCATCGTCAGCCAGCGGATCAGAAGCTCCGTGCCGATGTTGTAGGGCAGGTTGGCGGCGATCTTCACGGGGCCGCCATCCGCCGTGCGGGCAAGCGCGGCGAAATCCGTCTTCAGCGCGTCGCCGGGAATGACCTCGAGCCGGCCGGGATAATGGCTGGACACCTCCGCCAGCGCTTCCAGGCAGCGCTCGTCACGCTCGATGGCGATAACGCGCTTGGCGCCGTTGAAGAGCAGCGCTCGGGTCAGCCCGCCGGGGCCGGGGCCGACCTCGATCACCGTTGCCTCACCAAGTTCGCCGGCCGTGCGTGCGATCTTGCTCGTCAGGTTGAGGTCGAGCAGGAAGTTCTGGCCCAGCGCCTTCTTCGCCTGCAGGCCGTGGCGCTCGATCACCTCGCGCAGCGGCGGCAATCCGTCGATGTTCACGCGCCCCCCGCTCAATCGAGCCTCATGCGGCTGCGGCCTGGCGGCCGCTGTCGGCCAACCGGCGCGCGAGCCTCAGCGCCGCGATCAGGCTGTCGGCGCGCGCAATGGCCTTGCCGGCGATGTCGAAGGCCGTGCCGTGGTCCGGCGAGGTGCGGATGAAGGGTAGGCCGAGCGTCACATTGACGGCCTCGTCGAAGGCCAGTGTCTTGGCCGGGATCAGCGCCTGGTCGTGATACATGCAAAGTGCTGCGTCATAACCGGCGCGCGCCTGCGGATGGAACATGGTGTCGGCCGGCAGCGGCCCGACAGCGTCGATGCCCTCGGCCTTGAGCGCCTCGACGGCCGGCAGCACGATGGAAAGATCTTCCGAGCCCATTGTGCCGCCTTCGCCGGCATGCGGGTTGAGACCGGCAATGGCGAGCCTGGGCCGCGCAATGCCGAAGCGGCTCTGGAGGTCGGCGGCGGTGATGCGGGCCGTAGCGACGATCAGCTCGCTCGTCAGGACCCTCGGCACCTCGGCAAGCGCGATGTGGATGGTGACCGGAACGGTGCGCAGTTCGGGTCCGGCAAGCAGCATCACCGGCGTCACCTCTGCGCCGGTGTGGCGCGAGGCCAGATGCGCCAGGTATTCGGTGTGGCCGGGAAAGCGGAAGCCGGCGTCGTAGAGCGGTTTCTTGGCGATGGGACAGGTGACCACCGCGGCGGCCTGGCCGGCGAGGCAGTCGGCGACGGCGCGGTCGATCGCCTCGATGGTGCCCGCTGCATTGGCCGGATTCGGCTTTCCGGGACTGTCCAGATGGCGGGCGTAGAGCGGAACTACGGGCAGCGCGCGGGAAAAGTGATGCGCCGCTTGCTCCGGCAAGGTCTCCATGATTGCTATCGTTGCGCCGATTTCGCGCGCACGCGCCGCAATCAGGGCCGGGTCGGCGAGCAGGTAGAAAGGCGGAACGCCGGCGCTGTCGCCCGCCTGCCAGGCGGCGATGGCGATCTCGGGCCCGATGCCGGATGGATCGCCGACGCTGAGCGCCAGCGGCACATCGTTCCTGCGCGCGCTCATGGCGTCCCGCGCGATGTCTGATTTGCTCCGGGGCAGGACGCCAGGATCGAGCCTTGTTCTGTCACGCGCCGAAACTCCGTCGCCCTAAAGCAATTCCAGGAAAGTGTGCAACGGTCTTCCGTCCGGAATTGCGTGAAAACAAACACTTAGAGCGGGTCAGCGTCTCGGTGAAAAGCTGAGACGCTCTAGCGTTCGACGATGGTGGCCTTTTTGCGCAGTTCGTCGACATATTTCTTGCTGAGCTCGTCAGCGTCCTTGTCGTTGCTGCCGCCTTCGGCCTGGAACACCATCTGAGCGGCCTTGTCGTCGGAAACCTCGCGCGAGGAACAGATGCCGATGAACTCGACGCCGCGTTCGGTCTCGCGCGTCGGCGTCGCGCCGCCGACCTTGGTCGCCTTGATCTGCTCTGCCCAGTCCGACGGCAATTGCGGCGCCAGTACGCGGCCGAGATCCCGCACCGTGACGTCGATCAGCCCCTTGGCGAATTCGCGCGTGGTGTTGCAGCCGTTGAAGCGGGCACGCATGGCGTCGGCCTCGCGCTTGCGCTTGGCAAGCGTCGCGGCGCGCTCGGAAGCGGGCACCACGAAGATCACCTGCTGCAGCATATATTCCATGGCGGTCGGCTTGGAACCGCCCTTGTCGAGCATGCGGCGGACCGCGTCCTGCTCGGTCACCGAGCCGCCCTCACCGGAGCGGTAACGCGCGCTAAGCGCCTGGTTCCAGGCCATCTGCGCGCGGATGAACTCCTTGAAATGCTCCTTGGTGACGCCCGACTGCGCCATGATGGCGTCGAGCTTCGCCAGCGGCATCTTGTTGTTGGAGGCAAAACGCTGATAGGCGGCATCGACCTGCTGGTCGGTGATGCGGATGCCGAGCCGCCTGGCCTCGGCCAGGCGCAGGGTCTGGTTGATCATTTCCTGCGCCGCATCGCCCTTCTTGCGCTGCAGTTTGAAAAATGCGGCACGGTGCGCAATGTCGCCGGTGGTGATCGGTATGTTGTTGACGACATATTTGATCTGGCTGGCGAACGCCGGCGGCGTCATCGCCGCGATCGAAACCGAGGTCGCCGCCACCAGCAGCGCGAATCCTGCCGAAAACAGGTATTTCCTCATCTCACCTTCCCAATTCCTATCCGCCAAGACGGCGCCGCACGTCCTCCGAACGCTTGCGCTATGCGGTCGACCCCTTGCCCGCCCTATGCGGCGAAACAATGTCGCCGGCGCATGACCCCGAGAATCGGCCCCATTTTCGAAGGTTCGCTCGTCAAATCAAGCCTGCGGCTTTCCGGCACGCCAAATCGACGCGCCTGCCGCCGCTTACTGGATCGTGTCGACGGCGGCGGTCGACGAGCCGAAATCGCCGAGCGTGCGGAACGACAGGTTGAAACCGATATTCTGCGACACCTGCTTGGTGACCGTATCGCGCGTCTGCGAGAACGTCATCACATAGGTGAAGCAGGAATCGTTGTAGGCGAAGCCGACGCCGTCTTTGACCAGGACGCTTGTCTCTAGATCGTAGGTGCCGGTGCCGAAGACCCGCCAGTTCTCGGCCAGATGCGTCGAGGCGCCGAGCGTGACCTCGTGGCGGTCCGTGGTGAAGCCGTAGAGCGGCTGCGCCTGGATGAAGGCATATTTGGCGCTGAGCGAAACGGGCAGGCCGGAATAGGCGGCCTTGATCTCCGCGCGCCTGACCTCGAAGCTCTGCTCGTCGAAACGGCCGCTGAGCGAGCCGGAGAAGCCGCTCGGGCTGTTGAAGCCGATGAGGCCGACATAGTCGGATTTCGCGGTCTGCAGGCCCGAATAGGCACCGACATTGACGAGGTCCGGAGCGTCGAACGAGTTCTCGCCGCCCAACTGATAGGATTGGCCGAAGATGGCGTTGGTGCCCCAGCCGTTTTCATAGGCGCCCGAATAGCGGAACCCGACATTGGCGCGCGTGCCGCCTTCGATGCGATCGTAGCCGGAGAACTTGTCGCGCTCGAACAGCGTGGTGGCGTCGAAGACGAAACTCTGCGCGTCCTCGTTCGGAATGGCCAGCCCCCCGACATATTGTTCGTTCGGGCGCACGAAGATCTGTGCCGTCGGCTCCAGGACGTGGCTGGAGTTCGACATCGAGAACAGGAGCGGCCAGCGCGCCTCCAGGCCCAGCGTGGCCATGTAGCGGGCGAGCGAGGAGCGCATGTCGACGTCCTCGCCGAGATTCGCCGCCATTTGGTTGACCGCGGCCAGTGAGCCGGCGGTCTCCGAGCTGTATCCGGTGTCACCGCGCAGCGCGAGCAACGGCGTCAGTTGCAGGCCGCCATCGGTGGTGAAGGTGCGCTTCCATTCGGCTTCGGCCGTCAACCGGCTCGATTGGCCCTCGAGGCCGCGCACGTTGTTGATGGAAGTGGGGATGGCGTTATCGGCCAGCACTGCGTCAAGCCGGTCGCGGCTGATGACGCGCGCATTGACGTTGAGCGACAGCTGGCCGCCAGCCACCGCCATGTCGGGGATATAGGCGTAGTCGAATGACGGCAGCACCCAGGGCTGCTTGGCGGAGCGCGCCGTCGGATCGCTGGAGAGGGTGTCTTCCTGCACCTCGAAGCGCATCGCCCGGACGTCGAAATAATTGCGGTCGCTCAGGCCCGTCAGATAGATCGACGATTGGTGAACGAGTTCGTTGTAGCCGTCGATGTTGTAGGTGCGCGAGAAATTCTTGTCGGTCTGCAGCAGCACATCCCAGCCGAAGTTCCAGCGCTCGTTAATGGCGAACTGGCCCTTGGTGCCCATCATGCCGCGGAACTTGTTCGGATCGTTTTGCTCTCCCGAATCGACGGTGAAGCGATTGCCCGTGCCGATGAAGGCGTCGGGATCCTGCTGATTGATGCCGGCGATCTTCAGGCTGTATTCGCCATTGTTGAAGCGCTGGCGCCATTCGGCCTCGCCGAGGAAGCCCTGCTTGGTGTAGCCGCTGCCGGTGACGGTCAGATCATAGGTCGGCGAGAGCGCGAAATAATAGGGAACTTTGAGGCCGACGCCGAGGTGGTTGTTGTAGACGATGCCCGGGATCAGGAAGCCGCTCTTGCGCTTGACCGTCGGGTCGGCGATCTCGAAGGCCGGCAGATAGGCGAGCGGGAAGCCGAAAAACTCGAAATTCGCGTTCTCGAAGCGAACCGTCTTCTTCTCGCCGTTCCAGATGATCTTTCTCGCCTTGACGCGCCATGTAGGCGCCGAGTCGGGTTTGTCCTCGCAGGGCTCGCAAGCGGTGTAGATGCCGTTGTGGAACGTCGTCAGCACGCCGCCCATGCGCTCGGCGCTTTCGGCGGCGAAATAGGCCTTCTCGACCGTCTCGACGCGCAGCGCGTTGACGAAGCCGTCGGCGAAGTCGTCGGTGATGTCGATATGGTCGGAGTTGATCTTGGTGCCGTCGCTGTTGATGAGCTCGACCGCGCCGCTGGCGACGAGGCGCTTGGTGTCGCGATTGTACACCACGCGCTGGGCGACGAGCTTGTTGCCGCCGTAGTCGATCTGCACGCCGCCGACGGCGGTCACCGTGTGCTTGTCGTTGTCATAGATAAGCGTATCGGCGGCCAGCAGCATCTGCGTGCCGGAGGGAACAGGCTTCGCGGTGATAGTCTGCGCCAGCGCCGGTACCGCCGGTACCACGCAGGCGAACAGACATGCCAAAGCGGTCGCCCCATAAAGGCGTGCCAAACCGGCCTGCCTATGGCTGCGCAAACCAGCCTCCCTCACTAGCCGTCTTCCTTGTATAGCAGAAAAGTCACCCCGAAGAACATAGCCACGACAACCGGAACCCATGCAGCCACCATTGTAGGCACGAATCCGGCGACCCCGAATGCCTTGACCAGTACCGAAACGACATAAAGCAGAAAGCCGGCCAGGACGCCACCCAGAATCATCGTCGCCGACTGCCCCATCCGCGCAAATCGCATTGAAACTGTTGCCGCAATCAGCGTCATGGCGATGAGGAGGAACGGCAGCGCCACCAGCGAATCAAACTGCATGGCGAAGGCATTTGCCTTGAGGCCGAAGGAGCGGGCAACCTCGATCTTGGCCGGCAGCTCGTAGAACGGGATGGTTTCCGGGCGCGCCAGGCGTTCCTGCACGAATTCCGGCTTGAGGTTGGTGGGCACGCGGTCGGAAGGCTCGGGGCGGATGTTGCCGTCCTTGAACACTTTGACGTCCTGCAATTCCCAGTAGCCGTCGCGCAGGAAGGCGTGCGCGGCGTCTTTGCGCTCGACGATGTTGCCCTCCTGATCGAGGACGAAGAACACCGCGTCCGCCATCTCCAGGCCCTGGTTGAGGATGGCGCGGGCGCCGATTATGGTGTCGCCGGAGCTGGTCTTTTGCCTCAGCCACGGCGTCGTGTCCTCCGGGACGGCGTTCGACTTGCCGGCCCGCAGCTGGTTTTCCATCTGCTCGGACCAGGAAAAGCCATGCGCGGCGATCGGGTTGAGCACGCCGACAGAAAGCAGGCCGAACATCAGCGCGCCGACGCAGCACGGGAAGAGAAACTGCCAGGCCGAAACGCCGGCCGAGCGCGCGATGACCAGCTCGTAGCGGCGGTTGAGCGACACCAGCGTCGCCATCGCCGAGAACAGCCCGACGAACGGCACCGTCTGCAACATGATCATCGGCATCCTCAGCGCCGATATGGCGAAGGCGGTACTGTAGGTGAAGCCCGGCAGTCCGGTCGTGCGGCCCGAAAGCTCGGTGAAATCGATCAGGAAGACCAGCGCCAGCAGGCCGAGAAAGAACCAGACGGTGATCGTCACATAGCGAAAGAAGAAATAGCGGCCCAGCGTCCAGCCCATCGTCAGGCTCCCTGGCCCGAGGTGCCGCGCCGGGCGAACCACAGCTTGAGCGCGGTCCAGCCCTCGCTGGCGCGGCCGGCGAGATTCGTCATCCAGTCGGCCCAGGCGGTGGGCAGTTCCATGCTGCGCGAGGAGACGATGAACCAGATGGAGACCGCCGACGCCACGATCGGCACGGCGTAGACCATATAGGCGTAATACCAGACCTTGTCGGCCTTGCCGGCGGCGAAGAAACCAAGCCAGCGCACGAAAAGGGCGATTGCGATTGCCGTGATCAGCGGATGGATGCGCGCCTCGCGGTGCGAGCGCGCGTCGCCTGCGACGGCAAGCGCGATCAGCGCGAAGACCAGCGAATAGGACCATTCGGAGAAGCGCTGATTGAGCTCGGCCGTGTAGCTGCCGGGCTGGCGCTGGTACATCCTGTCGTTGGGATCCGGGTTGAGCAGGTATGGCGTCGTCCGGTCCTTGGGCAGCAGCGTGATCTCGTTCGCCGCCGACATGAAGGCCGACAGGTCGAAGGCGTAGGAGGTGAAGCGGATGACGGAAAGGTCGCCGGTGACCGATTTGCGGTTGATGACGCCGTCATTCATCATCAGCACCTTCTCGTCGCCTTTTTCGACGATGCTGCCGGTCTTGGCGTAATAGGTGAGGTTGGCGCCTTCCTCGCGCGAATCGGCGACGAAGATGCCGCCGAGCCTATTGTCGGGGAGCCGCTCGCCGATTTGCAGGAACAGGCCGTCGTCTATTCTGCGGAACGTGCCTTCCTGGATGATCAGCGACAGAAGGTCGGCGCGAGAGGCCGCCACCAGCTGCCGGTTCTTCTGCCTGGCGTAGGGATCGACCCCGTTGTCGACGGCGAAGGAAAAGACGCTGGCCGCCAGCGCGAGCAAAAGGATCGGTCGGGCGATCGTCCAGCGCGAGGCGCCGGCGGCGTTGATCACCGCCAGCTCCGAATCTGTGTTCATGGCGCTCAGCGTCTGCGCCACCGCGACCACCAGCGCGAACGGCACCACGATCGGAATGATCGAAGGGATGATCAGGGCCGCGACTTCGAAGAAGGTCAGCGCCGACTGGCCGCTGTCGGTGACGAGGTCGATCTTGGCGAGCACCTGCGTCGTCCACACGATCGCCAGTGTCCACACCAGCGCCGCCAGGAACATAGCGGTGGTGCGACGCATGATGTAGCGTTCAACGACCTTCATGAAGGCTTTTCTCGATTGTGCCGAACGGCATCATGCCCGCCGACAAGGTAGTCATCCGGTGACGCCCGCACAACCGGGTCCATGGGCGGCTCATCCTGGTTTGTCGCTCCACACCATGCGCCCCGGCGCGGCGGAGTGTCCGCGTCAATGGATAAGAAATGCAAAACATTGATGGTTAACAAGAGGTTGCGGTAGGAAGCTTATGTCTTGCCGCGACGAATCCTTCGGTGGTTGCAGCGCCGATATAGACAGCGATTTCGGCCAAAGTCTTGCCAAATGGCCGAAAACGACCAAATGTCGCGCACGCTTTGAAAGCCGGTTCGCGGCGCCTCACCCCGAAAGCAGGATCTGATGACTTCGAGACCTTCGATTGCCTTCGCTAAATTTGCCGCGCCCAAAAAAGGCAGCGTCTTCGTGCTTGCGGCCGAGGGCGGCGGTCTTGGCGATGCCGCGAAGGCCTGCGACCCGGCCGGCGCATTGGCGCGCGCGTTTCCGGTCGCCGATTTCTCCGGTAAGTTCGCCAGCACGGTGGAAGTGCTGGCGCCGGAAGGAACATCTGTCGACCGGCTGGTGGCGATCGGCGCCGGCAAGGTCGCAAGCCTCGACGACTACGCCTGGCTGAGGCTCGGCGGCGCGGTAGCCACCGCGCTGCGCAAGGCTGCGGAAGTCGCGGTTATCCTCGACCTGCCCGAGCTCCAGCCGGATGGCAGGCAGGCGGCGAACCTTGCCGCCGGCATCCTCCTGCGCAGCTACGGCTTCGACAAGTACAAGACCAGGAAGGACAAGGAAGAGGGCCAATCCAACGCCAAGGGGGCGGAGACCAAAAAAGCCGAAGCGGCGAAGCCGGCCAAGATAACCATCCACTGCGCCGACCCGTCCGCCGCCAAGAAGGCTTTCGCTGGCGAAGAGGCCGTTATCGACGGCGTGCTGCTTGCGCGCGATCTCGTCAACGAGCCGGCCAATGCGCTTGGGCCGGTAGAGTTCGCCGCTCGCGCGAAGGAGCTGGAAGCCCTCGGCGTCGAGGTCGAGGTCCTCACCGAGAAGGAGATGAAGAAGCTCGGCATGGGTTCGCTGCTTGGCGTCGCGCAGGGGTCGCCGCGCGGTGCCCGCATGGCCGTCATGCAATGGAGGGGCGGCAAGGCCAAGGACGCGCCGATCGCCTTCATCGGCAAGGGCGTCACCTTCGACACCGGCGGCAATTCGATGAAGCCGGCCTCGGGCATGGAGGACATGAAGGGCGACATGGGGGGTGCCGCCGCCGTCACCGGCCTGATCCATGCGCTGGCCGCGCGCAAGGCCAAGGCCAATGTCGTCGGCGTCATCGGCCTTGTCGAGAACGCCGTCGACGGCCACGCGCAGCGCCCGGGCGACATCGTCACCTCGATGTCGGGCCAGACCATCGAGGTGCTCAACACCGACGCGGAAGGGCGCCTGGTGCTGGCCGATGCACTCTGGTACGCCAACGACCGCTTCAAGCCGAAGTTCTTGGTCAACCTGGCGACGCTGACCGGCGCCATCATGGTGGCGCTCGGCCAGCACTATGCTGGCCTGTTCTCCAACAATGACGAGCTGGCGGGCAGGCTCTTCGGCGCCGGACAGGCGACGCAGGAGCGTGTGTGGCGCATGCCGTTAGGGGCCGAATACGACAAGCTGATCGATTCCAAGAACGCCGACATGAAGAATATCGGCGGCCGCTATGGCGGCGCCATCATCGCCGCGCAGTTCCTGCAGCGTTTCGTCAAGGACACGCCCTGGGCGCATCTCGACATCGCCGGCACGGCGATGGGCGCGCCGGCGAGCGAGATCAACCAGTCCTGGGGCTCGGGCTTCGGCGTCAGGCTGCTCGACAGGCTGGTGCGCGATCATTACGAAGGATAGGCTTTCGAGGTGGCCGACATCCTGTTCTATCATCTGACGGAATCGACGCTGGAAGAGGCGCTGCCGGGCCTCCTCGAACGCAGCGTCGAACGCGGCTGGCGCGCCGTGGTGCAGACCGGAACCGAAGAGCGGCGCGACGCGCTCGACCAGCATCTGTGGACCTTTCGCGACGATTCCTTCCTGGCGCATGCCACCGACCGCGAAGCCTATCCGGCCGAGCAGCCGATCCTGCTCACCACCGGGGAAGGCAACGCGAATTCAGCCCAGATACGTTTCCTCGTCGACGGTGCCGTGCCGCCCGAGCTTTCCGGCTACGAGCGGGCGGTCTTCCTGTTCGATGGCCATGACGCGGCACAGCTCGAAGGCGCGCGCGGCCACTGGAAGACGATGAAGGAAGCCGGCCACGCCGTGACCTACTGGCAGCAGACGCCCGACCGGCGATGGGAGCGCAAGGCGTGAGAATCGTCGCGTCTATCATTCAGGGCGCATCCCGTCCCTGTGTCTCAAGATAACGCCACAGCGCTTCGGCCACCGACCCATGCGGCCGGTCGCGCCGGCGCACCGCGGCAACGGTCTCGGTACGGCCGGGAATGTGCCTGCCGGCGATTGAGATCAGCCGCCCGTCGCGCAATTCATCCTCGATCAGCCACGCAGGTAGGTGGCCCCAGGCCAGCCCGTGCAAGATCAGCTCCTTCTTCATCATGTGATCCGGCGTCGAGCAGGAATGCGCGCCGTCGAGGACGAAAAAATTCTCGGTCGACGGACGCCGCGCCGTGTCCCGGATCACGCACTGGGTGAACGGACGCATCGCCTCCGGCGTGATCTGACGCGCGTCTTGGAAGGGCAGGAACCCAGGCGCCACCACCGGCACGAAGGCCACCTTGCACAGATCGATCCGCTCGAGACGCGGATCGGACGGATTGGCGCGATGGAAGATGAGATCGGCCTCGGCATCCATCAGCCGTTCAACCGGTCCACTGATCGCCTCATAGTCAAGATGCAGGCGCGTGCGGGGCCGTTCGGCGAAGAAGCGGCTGAGCAGGCCGAGTATCCGCGGTCTCGGGCAGACATCGCCCATCACGACACGCAGGATGGTTTCCTCGCCGTTCGCCAACTGCGCCGCGTAACTCTGGAGATGTTCGAGCTCGCGCAGCGCCAGCCGGGCGCGCGCATGGAACTGGCGGCCTTCATCTGTCAGGCTCACCCGATATCCGCTGCGGTCGAGCAGGGTGAGGCCGACCTGCTCTTCCAGTCGTGCGACCGCGGCGAAGACGGAAGGATGCGTCCGGCTCAGGACAAGCGCGGCGGCCTGAAAACTGCCCTCGCTCGCCACAGCGTCGAAGCACCTCAGATCGTGGAGCTTCAAATCATGCATTGTCGTGATTTCCTACAGAGATTGTCAAATCATAGTAATTTTCCTCGAAGGTAACCAGACCTAACTTTCTCATCGAAACGACGCGGGACGACCTCCCGCCAGATCAGGTGAGGGCCAAAATGACCGAAACGCTTCATTTCACGGCGGGCGATGGCGTCCGCATCGCCTACCGGCTCGACGGCCCGGAAGACCGGCCCGTGCTTGCGCTGTCGAATTCCATCGCCACGACGCTGCACATGTGGGACGGCCAAGTTCCTGAACTCGCCAAATCCTTCCGGGTGCTGCGCCACGATTTTCGCGGCCAAGGCGGTTCCGACGCGCCAGCCGGCGCCTATTCGCTCGACCGACTGGGCCGCGACGTTCTCGAACTGCTCGATTTCCTCGGGCTCGCCCGCGTGCATTTCCTCGGACTGTCGCTGGGCGGCTTCGTCGGCCAGTGGCTGGGCATCCACGCGCCGGAACGCATCGAGCGCCTGATCCTCTCCAACACCTCGCCGCATCTGGGGCCGGCGTCCTATTTCGACGAGCAGATCCGCAATGTGCTTGCGGCAAGCGACCTGTCGGCCACAGCGGACATGTTCATGCGCAATTGGTTCCCGGCCTCGATGCTTGCCGGCAAGAACAAGACGGTCGCGGAATTCCACGCCGCGATCCTTGCCATGTCGCCGCAAGGGCTCGCGGGATGCTTCGCTGCCGTGCGCGACGCCGACCTGCGCCGCCCGATTTCCCTTATCACCGCGCCCACGCTGGTGATCGGCGGTGTTGACGACAAGGTCACACTCGCCAGCCACAGCGAGGCGATCGCGGCGGCAATTCCCGGCGCCGAGCTTGTGCTGCTTCCCGGCGTCCATCTGCTCAATGTCGAACGCCCGGTGGAATTCATGGACACGGTGACGCGGTTTCTCCGGGAGAGCCAGACGATTGCCGCTAGTGAACTTTGCGAACATCGCCGCTTTTTGGTTTAGATAGACGCAAGCTTACGCGGCGGGGGGAGGATGCGGATCAGGATCGTCGGAACCGGCAGGGCGGTGCCGGCAGAGTGCATCTCGACTCGCGCGCTGGAGGAGAGGCTGGGCCTCGGCCAGGGCGCGCTCGAAGCGGCCACCGGTGTCGTTGAGCGCTATGTCTGCGACGCCGAATCGCAGATCGACCTTGCCTGTGCCGCTGCCTGTCTTGCGCTTGAAGATGCCGGGCTCGAAGCCGAGGCCGTCGACCTGATCATTGGCGGCTGCGGCGTGCCTTATCAGCCGCTGCCGGCGACCGCGCCGCTGGTGATGCAGCACCTCGGTCTTGCCGACGGTTCGGCCGCCGCTTTCGACGTCAACAGCACCTGCCTCGGCTTCCTCACGGCCTTCGAGACGGCAGGCCGCATGATCGAGGCCGGGCAATGCGAGACGGCATTGGTCTTCTCCGCCGAAGTGGCTTCGCGCGCGCTGCCGTGGCGGGACGCGCCGGAGGTGGCCGCACTCTTCGGCGACGGGGCGGCGGCGGC